>CAXBOY010000064.1:0-18842 GCA_963977405.1 uncultured Gammaproteobacteria bacterium | reverse complement strand
TGGCTGGTCTGTATATGGTGGAGCCCAATCAGGCCGCGGTATTGAGCCTGTTCGGAAAATATGTAGGCACGGTAAAAGATCAAGGGCTACGCTTTAACAACCCCTTCTATAGGTCGCGCCGAGTGTCACTACGAATTCGCAATTTCGAGTCAGGCAAGCTGAAGGTCAATGAGCTAGAAGGCAGCCCTATCGAGATCGCCGCTGTAGTAGTGTGGCGAGTGATGGACTCAGCCGAGGCGGTCTACAACGTCGACGACTACGAGAGCTTCGTGCATATTCAAGCGGAGGCGGCGTTGCGTAGCATGGCGACGAGCTACCCTTATGATCAAGGTGATAGCGGTCAAGTCGCACTGCGAAGCCACGCGACAGAAATATCCCACGATCTCGCGGCACAGTTGGCCGAACGCCTCGCAGAGGCAGGCGTGGCAGTACAAGACGCACGCATTAGTCACCTAGCCTATTCCCCAGAGATCGCCGGTGCGATGCTGCAGCGTCAGCAGGCTGGCGCGATCATCGCCGCCCGCGAACGTTTGGTAGAGGGTGCCGTTGGCATGGTGCAAATGGCGCTTGAGAAGCTCAAGGAGAACGATGTGGTCGAGTTGGATAACGAGCGCCGTGCGCAGATGGTCAGCAATATGTTAGTGGTGCTATGTTCTGATCGTGCGACACAACCGGTCGTTAATACCGGGTCCTTGTATTGATCTCCATAAAGCGCGAACGGTATAGGTTTAGATGAGTAGCAAAAAGTCATATCCATTGCGGATCAACCCAGCGGTCATCGAGGCGATGCAGCGTTGGGCCGACGACGATTTGCGTTCCTTGAACGGGCAGATAGAGTACGTCCTGCGTGAGTCTCTGCGCCGTTCAGGACGCCTTAAGACAAGCGTCGCGGAACCAGTAGTTGAGCCTGCAGAAGATAAGAAATAACTCAGTGCTTGTGCTGAGGTCAAACTAGAGAGTAGTCGATATGGAAGCGAGTTTCTGGCACGAAAAATGGGAAAAGAAAGAAATAGGCTTTCATGAGCCGAAGGTCAATCCAATTCTTGTAGCCAATCTAGCACAGCTCGATCTCGACGAGGGCGCACGTCTCTTTCTTCCATTGTGTGGCAAAACTAAAGATATCGCTTGGCTGCTCTCACAAGGTTTTAGCGTGGTCGGGGCAGAGCTAAGTGAGCTTGCGATAAAAGAGTTATTCGACGAGATGGGGCAGACACCCACGATCGAGCAGCATGCGAGTTTCAGCCACTACAGCGCCGAACGTATCGATATATACGTAGGCGATATTTTCGAGTTGAGTAGCCTAGTACTAGGTGCTGTCGATGCTATCTACGACCGTGCTGCAATGGTTGCCTTGCCCAGTGCAATGCGTGTGCGCTATGCCCAGCACTTGCGCAAAATCACTCATGACGCGCAGCAGCTATTGGTGTGTTTCGAGTATGATCAAGCTCAGCTGGCTGGGCCGCCCTTCGCAGTCAGTGAGGATGAGGTGCGCGCTCATTATGCTGCGCACTATGGTCTACGCATATTGCAGGCGAAGGCATTGACTGGAGGCCTTAAAGGCAAGGTCGAGGCAGTGGAGAAAGTCTATCTGCTAAGTTCTTTAGAAGATTAAACTAGCGCGCCCTCGTAATTATTGTCCTGCAGCCTCTAGGGCATCGGCGAGCGTCGAGAAGACTGCAAACTCGCCAGCGCGCGGTTCAATGCCCGCATGGGCTAGAGTCTTCAGAGGTTGAAACTGTAAGTCTGCCAACATCAGAAAGATCTTCTGTTCTGCGCACTTATGCATCAAGCGCTCTAGCGCAGAAAGACCCCCAGCATCCAACACCGGAACCCCATCTAGGTATAGGATCGTGCCGCGTTCGCCAAGGTGTTCTGCCGCTATCTCTCCAAAGACTCGGTCCGCCGCAGCGAAGAACAGTGGTCCGCTTATCTTAATGACGCTCCAACCCTCCGGTGCACCTTCGGGAACGAATCGCTTGCTAGAGCTGACATCGGACACCCGTGTCATATCTGCAATCTCTTTCATGAAGAGTAGGGACGCCAGAACCATGCCTGTGCCTATGGCCACAACCATGTCGAACATTACCGTTAAAACGAAGCAGGTCAGGAAGATTGCGATGTCGCTGCGTGGTGCCGTCTTCAAAAGATGCAGCGCCTTGGGTGCTTCACTCATGCGCCAGGCGACAAACAATAGTAGCGAAGCCATCGCTGGCATGGGCAAATAGCTGAGCAGGCGGCTTAGTGCCACGAGGCCAAGCAATACCATTACCGAATGGATCATCGCTGCGATGGGAGAGTATGCACCTGCGCGAAAATTAGTAGCGGAGCGAGCGAGGGCGGCGGTGGCGGTGATGCCGCCGAAGAAGGGGGCGACGATATTGCCGATGCCCTGGCCGAGTAATTCGCTATTGGCGCTGTGGCGCTTGCCACTCATACCATCGAGTACGACTGCGCAAAGGAGTGATTCGATTGCGCCGAGCATGGCTATCGCGAGGGCGGAGGGCAGTAGCGCTTGAATGATGTTCCAGTCCCAGACGGGCGCATTGCCATCGACACCCACGCGTTGCCAAGGCCACTCGAAATGGGGGAGTACCGGCGCTATGCCTTCGCCGACCCCGCCATCGGGCAGCATATAGGAGAAGCGCGAGCCGATGGTATCTACCGGCATGTCGTAGTAAGTCAGAGCGATGCCGGCGAAGCTCGCGATCACCATGGCAGGCAGTTGCGCAGGAATGCGCGACTTACTCAGTGACCACACGATCATGATGCCTAAGGTCAAAGATGAGATTGCAAGGCTTGGCCAATGGACCCGTGGCGCCATCTCAACAAGGAGTTCCACCTTCTCGAAGAAGGACTCTGGCAATGCGTCCACAGGCAGGCCGAATAGATCCTTGATCTGTAGAATTACAATGACGACGGCGATGCCACCTGTGAAACCAAGGACCACGGATTCTGGAATGTACTGAATGTAACGGCCAAGGCGAAGCAATGCCATCACTATTAGAATTACGCCCGACATAACGGTTGCGACGAGCAGACCAGAGAGCCCGTAATTCTGTGCAATGGGGTAGAGGATGACGACGAAGGCAGCAGTCGGGCCGGAAACACTGTAGCGAGATCCGCCACTGAGGGCGATGATAAATCCGGCGATTATCGCCGTATACAGTCCGTATTGTGGCTCTACACCACTCGCTACCGCCAAAGCCATTGCGAGGGGTATCGCGATGATCCCGACCGTGGTGCCGGCGAGGAGATCTTGGAGAAAACGTTGTCGAGTGTAGCGTTCTGCGCTCAATGTTGTGCGCAGGGCGTGGCCGAAGCGTAAAGAAAACAAATAGTTGCGATGAGGCATAGAACTGCTCGACTCATTCGGAGAGGAGAGGTCCGGAGTATACGCCTGTCTCTACGAACTTGCAGCGATGGGTCTAAATTGACTACTCGGGGTGTTCTTTACGCTCTTCGGTATCGAGAAATCCGAGCAGAAGCGCAGCACCTGTGAAGATGGTGCTAATGAACATAATGCCCATGATAAGGGCGAAGCGAAACAAATAGGCGATTGAGACATCGCTGTAATAATCGACCAACCAAGCGAGCAGATTGACAACAACGACGGCGATCAAGAAGGTGCGCAGGAGTATTCTTTTCATTGTGTCTCCAGTAAAGCCAGCATAGTGCACCACCTTAGCATGATTGTCGGTGGTGCGCGGCTAGTCTGTGGAGAGAAGCACGATGCCAGTGATTTGCTCTTTACCGCGTTCTAGGAATACGAATAGATCGTCGCGCTCATCTGCATTGAGCTTGGCGCTTATCAGATCACCATTGCGCATCGCTTGCTGCAGGGCGAAGCTCTGATCGGGCGCGCGGCCTTGTACAGTGCGTAGCTCTTTGTTCTGAGCGATCTCGAACTCGTCGATGATGCGGCGTACGTCGATCTCGTAATCGTCACGGGTGCGTGAATAATTCAATGAGGCAAGAAAGCGATCCTCGGCCACTGGTGGCGTGAGTGCAATGCTGTTGTGGAAGATCTGCACTTGTTCGTCGAGAAGCACTACTAAGTCCTGGGCATTGCCCACGCCGGAGATATTGGCAACGGCAGTTGGGATAATCGCGGTGTTCTCCACGGCACGGGCCTGTTCACGAATATCGACAACGGAACTAATCATGCGTACAGCTGAGGGAAACTTGAGCGCCACGGTGACCTGACGCGCGGGGCGCCGGGCGAAGCTCTCGCCTTCGTTGCGATATACGAAAGCCTCCACATTGACGCTGCCGGAGATGGCGAGCCAAAGGAATAAGTCGCCGACGGAGATTGGCTCTATGCGCCATAGCCAGAGGTCTTTGCGGCCATCGCCGTCCTCGTCATGCAGAAACACTTTGAGCACATTGCCGCCAGAGCGCAGTACTTGTTTTGGCTGCGTAAAGTCCATGCCCGTCGCGTTGCCTGTAAAGAGTGATACCTTACCGCCTTCGCGCAACACGAAGTCGTCGATACTATCGCCGTCAACATCGTCGAGTATCTCCTCGTGAGTGAGGGCGAGAATGCCGGTGAGGTTAGAGAAATCCAATTGATCGACATCGAAGTTGCCGAGACGCTCGCGGATCTCTTCGCGGTCGATCGAAAAGGTGGGCGACTGCGGGAAATAATCGCCGCTGGCATTGGCTAGGGAAACGTCGAAACGCTCTTCAGTCTCGGAGATCAGGTCGGGAAGCTTGTCATTGTTCACGTCGCGCAGCTCGATCAGCGGGATCGTTAGAGTCTGACCGACATCGCGCTCTATGTTCTGGCGCACGAACAAATTGGAAGTTATGCGCATATCCGACAATACGCTTATGGGCTGCTGATAGTCGCCGCCGGCCTCGCGAATGAATAATTGCAGCGTACCCGCACCGGGAATGATGAGGTCGTCGCGGCCATCGTTATTGATGTCACGGGAAAAATGTAGGCGATTCACACCGCTGCCGGCAAAGCCGCTGAGGTTGCTGAGCAAGTCGACGGGGGCGCTAAATTGTCGATCCTCTATGCGCCACTGCTGCACCTTTGTACCGTCAACGAGGGCTAAGAGGGAGAAGCCATTAACGCCGTTGGTATCGGGGTAGTTTTCACTTAACTCCCAGCCTACGCTACGCCCCGTAAGAGTGATCGAGGTATCAGGCGCGCTGAAATCGAAGTTGCCAGCACTGCGTTGGAAGTAAAGACTGATTTGTTCCTCTGCCACGCTGAGGATGTCCGCAAGGCCATCGCGGTCGGCATCGACAATCAGTAGGCGCTCTACCGTCGCGGGTAGAGAGAAATCTACTCGGGTATAACCCTCGATACTTGGTCCGCTAGATTGCGCCTGTGCATAATCGCAAAGCCCAAGAACAAGGGCGAGAGACGCGAGTTTAGGTGTGAGGCGCATCATGGGGTAGATACCAATAGGGTGAGCGCGGTGGAATGATAGAGGAACATATCGGCAATCCCATCGCCATTCATGTCTTCGATACCAAAATCGAGAATCGAACGGGTGGGGACGTACTGCCAGAAAGGTGTATCTGCGAAACGCAGGCTTTGGTCGATTGCCTTCGCCGCCAAAGTACCCTCGTTGCTCACATACACCGCATCTCTGCGACCATCGCCATTGATGTCGGTCTGCATCTCTATTTGCGAGGAGAGCCCACGTACGGTCTCTGCAGAGAAGTTCTCGTCTAGTTTGAAGTCCGGTCGGGTATTGAACAATTGTCCGCCCGTGCCACCGGCGTAAAGCAGTTGTGTGCGCACGATACTGGCGTTACGCACTGCGTTTACCACCGGAATTGTGTAATAACTAACACTTAGCTGGGCGCCGCCGTTATCGTCTAAGTCGAGTACTGAGACCTCTAGGTCATAACCAGAGAACTTCATGATTTGATCGGGTTTCTGCAGGTTGAACATCGCCCCTTTATTCAGGAAAAACTGCACGTCCCATTCGTTCGAGCTATTGATGATGCGCAGTACGTCGGTCATGCCGTCGCCGTTAACGTCCATCAGGCGGATGTCGCCGCGAGTATCGATAGGACCCTGCCAATTGGGTTTGACGGCGAAGCTGCCAGTCGCGTCTTGTAGCAGTATATTGATCTGCCCGTAAAGATCGTTGCCGATGTTCATGAAGACAATGTCTTGGCGCTTATCGTCATTGAGCTGGCTAGTGGTGGCCGAAGGGTGCCATTGGCGCGTCGAGAGCAGTGCATCCTGTTGCGTCGATCCCCAGTCCGAAACGAAGCCTTCGAAGGCGGAGTTACTTTGTGCCGTTACGTTCATCAAGATGCCGTCACGCTCGTTAATGGCGATTTCGGTTCTCAGGCGCGGGCTGCCCAGTGGCACCTCCGATGGGTCTAGCTCTTGGTTAACGGTGTTGAAGCGATGGGTGAGGGTGAAGGTCTCACTCGGACCGCCGCGGAATACGCCATAGTCTTCACGCCCCGGTAGTAGCAAGTCGACATAGCCGTCGCCATCAAGGTCCTGAGGGTAGGGGAAATACAGAATGCGTCGCCGGTCTGGCACGGAGGCCACCAATTCCCATTCGAACAATGGTTTTAAATTACCACTATAGCTAGGAATGGCAGTGGAGAGGCTGAACACTGCAGACGAGGAGAAGAGCAGTAGTTCTTTGCCAGGCTCGTCCCTCACATCGGCGATGGTGATGGCGATGATCTCTGGTTTGATCTCCACTAAGCGTGATGGGGTACTTGGGAAACTGCCGTTGTCTTGCTGTAGGTAGATCGCAAGTTCACGCCCAGCATTGGCGCTCCAATTTGGCACTATTAAGTCTTTACGCCCATTGCCGTCCATGTCCTCGAAGAACAAGTCGTCGGGCCATTCACCGAGCGGGATCTCCGAGGCGACAAAATTAGTCTGCGCCAATGCAAAAGGAGCGGTACAGACAATGCCTAGTGCGATGAGTCCAACACGGCACTTCATGGCTGCGTCTCCTCTAATAACTCACCGTAACCAGAGGCTACGCGGAACAGTCCTAAGAAGCTGTACTCCTTTTCACCCTCGGCATGTTGATAGGTAAAGACTGAGAATAGCCAGAGATCGAGGATGGACAGGCGGGTCTGCTGCGGATTGAGATTGGTCTCGTACTGCAAAAAGGGCCCGAGGGAGATGCGGTTAATGCGTCGGCCTGGGCTCCAAAGCTCGATTGACTTATCGAGTGTCTGCATCTGCATGCCATTATCACGGGCAATGCTAAGGCGCACGGTGTCACCCAACTCGTAAGAGGTATTCAGGCGGGTAACTAGGTCTTGCGCGGACTGCACGGGCAATCCATCAATGGCTAAGACTGTGTCGCCTACGCGTAAGTCTGCAGCGCTCAAAGGACTCTGCGGGAATAACTTAACAATGCGGGCACCCGAGACGGGGGCCGCACCGTCTGTGTCGAACACTTCGGTGCTATAACCAGCTCGAGTGGCAATAGGGTCGGCACGATACAGCTCTACTGGCACAGCGCGAGCATCGCTAATCATACGCGCATTCAAAGTAGTCTCGAACACAGTAGTGTTGCGTCGCACGTGCATCAAGAAAGATGCGGCGGAACCTGTCTGCTGCGCCAATGCCTCGAGTAGGTCAGGATGGTTGATCTCGCGGCCATCGATTTCGAGGATCACATCGCCGGATTGAATTCCCGCTAGCTCTGCCGCACCGTTGGGGGTGACGCTGCGCACTCTTACGCCAGGCAATATAGCTATGTTGGTGAGGGAGTCGCTCTCATTGAGGCCTGTGGTCATCCCGAAATTCAATCCTGCGCCAACAGCTTCGGCGTTGCTCAAGCTGACGGTCTCTGGTGAGAGAGTAATGCTAGGCACGAGCAAACGCGGCTCGCTGCTGACGCAAGCGGTCAATGCGAGACCTAAGCATAACAGTACGGCGGGGCGAGCAAGTAATACGCTTAGGCGTATACTCATAGAGTTTTCCTTCGCACTAAAACTAGTGCCAAAACGATAAAAAGTATTGCCTCAGGAATGGGCACCCACTCATTGAGCTGAAGTACACGATTGTCGATCATGACATCGGAGTAACCGCGCACCAAGCGACTGACATCTTGTAGATAGGACTGGTCGATCAGTGAGGGCTGGAAGCTGGCATAGAGGTAGTAGGCGCGCTCGCCCAATACCCCTTTGAAGACGTCCATTGCGAGCGTAATGCCAAGTGCGCTCGTAACCGCCTGCGTTGCAGATTGGGCCAGCACCGATACTAAAACGCCGAAGGCGAGGGCGGCGGGCAATGGAATAATGGCGAGACGCAGCCCAAGGGCCACCTCTGTACGAATCTCGGCGCTACTGATGAGTTCGTAACCGTCTTCGACCACTGGACCAAAATCCCATAGTATTGCGGTGATGATCCCAATCGCCGCGCTCATCAGCCCGAGAGTCGCGAGCGCGAGCAGAAATACGGTTAGCAGTTTGGCCATGACCAAGCCCATGCGGCTGACTCTGCGAATCAAGACATGACGCAGCGCGCCTGTATCGCGATCATTCGCAAAGGTCCACGCAGCATATGCCACCAGCGAGAGGCTGAGTAGCGTTAGCCCAGTGCTAAAGCTGTCGACTAATGGGCCCCAGGCGTTGCTGCTAGAGCTTGCCGTGTCGCCTTGGCCAAGTAGAGCATCTCGTGCCTCTTGCCCTGTCTCGGAAAGTTTGACCACGATGGCGCGAACGGTCACGATCAGTGCTGGTAGGAAAAGGACGAGGCGGGCGCTCGTAGAGCGCAATGTCACATATAGTTCTGCCTTTAGTGCCGCTACGAAACCGTTCAAGAAACCACCTCCGCGGCAGGATCGAGCGCAGTGATGTCATGGAAGAGACTGGTCAAAGAGGCGCGCTCGCGCACAAGCTCGTCGACCATGATGCCCTTCTCCACTAGCCGTTGGTTCACTAAGGAGGGTGCAATATTATCCAATTGCAGCGTGAGGATGCCCGTGGCGCTATTATCCTCTATTGTCACTCCACGCATGTCTTGCACAATCGCGCAGGCCCGCACTACATCGTCGCAATACACTTGTAAGCGACTTTGTTGCGCGCTAAAGAGTTGCTCCACGCGATCGCTGACTACGATCTGCCCTTTGTGCAATATCGACAGATGAGAGCAGATTTTTTCGAGATAGGGCAATTGATGGCTAGACAGTAAAAATGAGGTGCCCTCTTCGCGATTGAGCTTACTGATTAGGGCGAGCACATCGTCTACTCCGCCGGCATCCAAGCCGTTAAAGGGTTCGTCTAAGATGACGAACCGAGGGCTACCCAGTAGTGCCTGCGCGATGGAGGCACGGCGGCGATTACCGAGCGACAGATTGCGAATGCGAAAATTTGAATAGCGCGTGATGCCGAGTAGGGCTTCTACCTCTTCTGGCTTGCGGACCAAGTCATCGCATAGCAAGCTCGCATGCTCCAGCACCTGACGCACCGTGAGATGTGGGTGTAGGCTAGGGCTGTCGAAGATGCTGACAATGCCGCCGCGGCTCTTATGCAGTTGGTCTGGATTCAGGCCGAGTAGTTTTACTTCCCCCGACTGGAAAGCTTGCATGCCTAACAGGCACTCTAGGGTCGTAGTTTTGCCAGACCCGTTGAGGCCGACCAGCCCATGTACAGCGCCCGGTGTTACTTCAAGATTCAGTTGCTTGAGAACCTCGAAGTCACCGTAACGCTTGCTAAGCTGTGTCACCCTTAGGGGTAGGTCGGTTTGTATTTCGGCACGCGACAATGCGTTTTTCCTGTTATTTAACAAAGAGTTGATCTACCTGTAGCTCGGTAACTTCACCTAAGTTCGACAGTGCTTCGGTGTCGATACGGGACAAGTCACCCACTATAGAGATCAACTTAGACTTGCCTGCGATATTGCGGCGTTGGAAGGCCAGCATATCTTCTAAGGTAGAGTTCTGTAGATCCACAAAACGGCTAGCACGCGGGTCGCCTGAAATGCCTAGGCGTTCCCACGAACGAACCGTGCTATTGATCTGACGGAAACCGATAGTAGAAGTGCGATAGCGGTTCACGAGTGAACTCTTTGCTTCCTCGAAACGCTCGCCTGAGACAGGCATATTCTCGAAAAGCTCGAGGAATGCATCGAGGGCTTCGACGGTTTTGTCATTCTGCGAACTAATAGCACCGAGGCCTAAGTTCTCTGCGCCAACGCGACCGCCTTGTGCGTATTGCGCACTTGCGGAATACGCTAGAGCGCGAGCCTCGCGTAACTCCTGGAACACCACGCTCGACATGCTAGTGCCGAAATAGGTGTTGTAGAGGGATGAGGGCACTGTGAGTGATTCATCAAACTCTCCGTCTGGGAACTCTATGCGCACCTGTGCCTGTGCTGTGGTCTGGTCTACAACATAGATCTGATTGCTGTCGATCTCGCGAGCAGTGCGGAAGCGATAGGGAGGGGTATCCATTAGCTGTTCGGGCACTTCATAGAGAGCGTGTAGACGAGTCAGTAACTCCTCTAATGGCATCGAACCCGTATAGCTAAGTGTGTGCTTATATTTGAGCAGGTCGCCGACCAACTCTTCAAGCTCCGCAACACTAGCCGCCTTAATTTGCTCGGAGGTCAGGGAGGTGAGCATGGGCGAGTCGTCGCCATAGCGATTATAGAGATACAGGGCCTGGCTGATTGCGCGTGGGTCTTGTTTCTGGTCCTCGCGTGACTTGAGAATGATGGACTTGAGCTCTTCTAGCGTGGCCTCGTCGACAGAGGGATTGCGCACGACACTCAGCATGAGTTTCAAGGACGCATCGAACTGCTCATCAAGACCTGAAATCCCGAGTGTAGACTCATTCGCGCCGGCGCCAACACCAAACTCGCTGCCTAGTCTATACCACTCTTTCTGCAGCTCTTCTGCCGACATGTCGCCAGTGCCCGATTTCTGCAGTAGCGCCGTAGCAAGGCTTAGTGCGTCATTCTCTTCGGTACCAGCCTCAACGCTAATGGAGAAGCTGAATAAGTCGTTGAGGGGGTTCGGGGCGTAATGCAAAGGCACGCCGGGAGCATATTCGACTACCTGATAATCTTGTCCTGGCTGCACATAAGTAGGCTCGATCTCTTCGTAGGGCATCGCCAAGATGGAGGCTGCGAACTGGGATTGACGAGTGGGGTCAATGACTACAGGATCGATCTGCGGCTTCTCGACATGTGGAATTTCCTGTTGCTCGTCGATGCGCTGCACGGCGACATAGTTATTGCCAAAATACTGATTCGCCACGCGCAATATGTCTTGTTTGCTGACATTTTCGAGACGGTCAATCTCCGCCACATAGTGATCCCAATCATCTTCTTGGATAAATGCTGAGCGCATATTGCCGACTCTAGACGTGTTCGATTCCAGTGCTGCCTTCTCGCTTTTCTTGAAGTCGTTAACGATAGCCGGAATAATCCAGTCTTCGAATTCGCCAGCCTTAACAAGGGCAACCTGGTCCAATAGAAGCTGCTCTACTTCCTCGAGTGTTTGGCCCTGTTTGGGCACTCCCCATAGGTGTTGTGAACCATAGTCGTTTAAGAATCTTGGCGAGGAGCCTGCCGCTTGCACGGCCTGTGCCTGATTCAAGTTGAGGTTAATCAAGCCTGCAGTGCGGTTGTCGAGAATCATGTCCACGAGCATTAGAGCTTCTTTGTCCGGGTGACCATTGGGCACTGTCCGGAATGCGATCTCGACTTGTTCTTCGCCGAGGTAACGCACTGTCATGCGCTCCACGCCTTGGATAGGGTCCTCAATCCAGGGGCCTACTTCTGGCACTGGCTTAGGCTCCCACTCACCGAACGCTGTGCTGATGGTTTCGATTGCCGAGTCCACATCTATATCGCCACTGATGAAGATCGCCATATTATTCGGAACATAATAGGTATCGAAAAAATCGCGAATATAAACAAGTGAAGGATTCTTAAGATGTTCAGCGTCACCAATTGTCGTTTGCTGACCATAAGGGTGCTTCTTGTATAGAAGTTCGTTCATGGCGAAATAGGACAAAAAGTCGCGGTTATCTAGGCTCTGGTTTTTCTCCTCGTAAACGGTTTCTAGTTCTGTGTGGAAGAGTCGAAAGACAGGGTTGATAAAACGATCCGATTCGATTGCTGCCCACTGCTCGAGACGGTTAGAAGGAAGATTTACTTTATATACAGTCTCTTCGCTGGAGGTGTGAGCGTTCAGGCCTCCTGCACCCATGCCGTTATAGAGTTTGTCGATCTCATTCGGCACGGCGTATTGTGCAGCCTCTTGAGAGACGCGATTGATCTCCGCGTAAAGCTGCGCACGAACTTCAGGATCGGTCGCCTTAAAGTGTTGCTCATAGAGATCGGTAATCTGGTCTAGGTAGGGTTTCTCTGCAGCATAGTCCAACGTGCCCAAGTTTTGGTTGCCCTTGAAAAGTAGGTGCTCGAGGTAATGGGCAAGACCCGTTGCGTCAGCCGGATCGTTATTGCTACCAGCCTTCACTGCGATTTCCGCGTAGAAGCGTGGCTCCTCGTGATTCTCCGTGAGATAGACCTTTAGGCCGTTATCTAGCTCATATATATGGGCATTGAGCGGGTCGTTGGCGCTTGGGGAGTGTATCTGTGTATAGCCCACTGGGTTACTGCTGCTCACCGGGCTAGTCTCTGGCGCGCTGCTAGACTCTTGAGGGCCACAGGCGCTGAGGCCTAGCCCAAGCAGTATAGTGAGTACAGCGGTCGCAGCATTGCGAGAGCGTCTGGTGTTCGTAGAAGACATAGTGTTCTCCAGAGGGTTTACTTCATCAAAAATGGCTCGTACTTTTCGTTGTGGCTAATGTAAAGATTTTCAGCAGGAAGTCCATCGCTCGCGCGTTCGATTGCATTGGATTCACGCTATAGATACGCGGGACATTGCAATTAGACCTGTAGGCGCAGCGCTCTATTGCGGATCCTGTCCGCCGGCCGCGTTGTCCTGCACCATCTCGCGTGCTTCCTGTAGTGAGCTCGACAGCAAGCCTAGCTGTGCGGTAGAGCTTTGTAAGTTCTCACGCAAATTAGCGATTTGCTGTCGAAATAGCTCTTGTTGCGCGACGTTGGCAGCAAGTTGCTGCTCCAAACCGGCACGTTCGGCTTCTGATTCAAGCAGTTTCGCCTCACTTTGAACTAGTTCTTGCCTCAGCTGCAAGGCCGCGGAGAACTGCAAAAAAGCCACTGCGGAGGCGGCGAGCACAAAAATAGCCGCGATGATGCCAGTTTTCATATTGCGATCCTTCTAGTTTAATCGGTTCGAATCTCTGTTTTTCAAGGCTCTGAGGCGCTTTCAAGGCTCTAGTGTAGCCTGTTGTTTGGGGGCAGTGCATTACCGCTCGATCTGGGTCAAAAATGAGTATTGTTGTAAGGCAAGAATTTGAAATTCGAATTATCGAATCGTAGAATCAGAACTAGGTAGCGAACTCGAACTCTGATTCGCTATGTTTTTGCAGCGCAAGCGTGAGCTAGTGTCCGGATGGAGGTTTTTGAGGGTGAATGCTCACAATGACATCTAAAAGGAGGAAATCATGTTATCTAGGCAAAGTTGGAAGACCCAACAGCGGCCCGGGAAAGTTGCATTAGGTTTCGCAGTCCTAAGCGTATTGGGCCTATCTTCTTACGCGCAAGCACAGTCATCTTCGCTTTCGATCGATTCGGAGCAAGTGACTTATGCAGATCATGTTGCGCAAATCATCACCGACAACTGTGTTGTATGTCACCGCGAAGGTGGTATTGGACCAATGCAGTTAACTAACTTTGAACAGATCCGCCCATGGGCGCCGCTGATTAGCATGCGTGTCGCTAACCGCGAAATGCCACCCTATGCCTACGACCAGCATATTGGTATTCAAGACCTTCAAGGTGACTGGCGCCTAAGCGATGAAGAGATCAGCACAATAACTAGCTGGGTTGCACAAGGCGCCCCTGAAGGCGATTGGGGCGACCGTAGTCATCCCGTTGCGGACCTCCCGAACCCAGACGAGTGGACCTTTGCTGAGCAGTTCGGGAAACCGACCCTCGTGCTCGACTCAACTCCCATCGACGTTCCCGCTCTAGGCAATGATATGTGGCATCGACCCTATGTGCAGACTGGTCTTGATCAGGACCGTTGCATCAAGGCGATCCAAGTGAAGCCTGCCGGCGACGCGAAATCTGTGGTGCATCATGCTAACTCTGACCTAGAAGTGATGAACGCCGATGGCGAGTATGAGGACTACGGCCAGCTGACTGAGTACGCCATGGGCAAGTGGGGCGAGATTATGCCAGAGGGCGTATGCCGCGTTATCCCAGCAAATTCACGCGTGCGCTGGGATATTCATATGTTCCCAGGCGGCGTTGGTGCAACGGCACCAGGCACCATGATCGAAGATAACGTGGTGGAGATTGGCATCTGGTTGCACCCAGAGGGCTATGCAGAGAAAGCTCGCTTCAAGCAGGACCTGAAGCTTTACAGGCTGAATCAAGGCGAATTGGTTATTCCGCCCCATGGCACCGCCATGACGCAGGGTTTCCATTCTTTCGATCACCCAGTGCGTGTCGATAGTTTCCAGCCGCATGGGCATTTGCGCATGCGCGCTGCTTCACTGGAAATCTACTATCCAGCCACTGGTAGGACTGAGCAAATAAGCCAGATATCGAACTGGAGCGCCACTTGGCACCACAGTCATTTGTATGAGCCCGATGTTGCGCCACTTGTTCCTACTGGCGCTGTGTTGGTGCTGAAGCAGTGGTACGACAATACCGAGAATAATCCTAACAACCCTGACCCTGATTTCTGGGTGGTTGAAGGGAGTCGTACTGCCGACGAAATGACCCATGCGTGGTTGGCGGTTACGCACCTAGATGAGGAAGGCTATCAGGAAATTCTTGCGCAGCGCGAGGAGGCGAAGCAGCGCTCGGTCGCAGCCGAATAAAAGAACGTAAGGTTGTTAAAAGGCATCGGTTAATCCGATGCCTTTTTTTTGTCGATGAAAATCATGAGTTAATATCATTTCGATATCACCAATTACTAAGCGTTATAAAATTGAGCGCTTGGTCGGTAGTTGTGACTAATTGTATCGCGCATAAATAGTATTTGCGTTTTAGTGAACGCACTGTTTATATCGAGCGCATAAGGAAGTTTTGGTCGTATATCGGCGTACCGGAATCGGTAGTTTAGAATTCGAATCTCCAGTGATAATCAAGTAGTGCCTTATTCAAGTAAGTAGCTATTGATATCTAAAAAAATAAAAGCCGATCTGCAGTAATGCAGTGAGCGCTAACAACTGGAGATAAATATGCTGAACTTTACTCGGCGCGGGAAACTGCGCCTCACGATCCAATCCTGTCTCGCAGTCTCGTGTTCGATTCCTGCCTATGCTCTTGCCCAAGACTCTCCCGAGGTAGAGGAGGTTGTCGTCACCGGCTCGTATATACGCAATAGCGCGTTCGCTCAAAATTCCCCTGTTGATACTGTGACTGCAGACGACCTATTCGAATCGGGCGCACCGAGTATGGGGGCCTATATTCGTGACCTAAGCTATACTCAAAATACCAATGTGGTGAATATTGTTCTGGGTACGGCAGATGGGACGCAGAACGGCAATAGTAGTTTTAACCTGCGCGGCTTGGGGGAGAACTCTACGCTGACGCTGATCGACGGAGCCCGAACTCTGAGCCCTGTGTTGTCGGCGTCGCTGCCGGAGATCGCCATTGCTAGGATGGAGCTAGTGCTGGACGGTGGTTCCGCATTGTATGGTTCAGATGCGGTGGCCGGAGTTGTCAACATTATACCTATTAAGGAATTCGAGGGTTTCCGAGCGCGCACTTATTACCAGCGTACAGAAGACGGTGCGATGGAAGACATGACAGGCTCCTTCTTATGGGGCAAGTCGTTCAACAACGGCATCGATTATGTCGGCGCTCTAGAGGCAAAGAAGAGAACGCCTCTGATGATGTATGAACGTCCTCGTGAGTGGGAACACTCAAACAACGCGTCCAACTCTGGCCCTATTGGTGTGTTCCGGGAACTGCAAGGCGCTTCGGCAGGTGTCAACATACTCGCTCCTCATGGCGGCACTAGTGTCGGGCCAACACTGCTCGACCCGAACTGTGGTACTTTCAATGAAGGCTCACCGTCTCACGGCACTGGTTCGATGCCCGATCCATCTGGGACCATTTACAGAGGGTCGGCCTGTACCTATGAGTATAGTCAACAGCACGCCTATTCTCGGCATGAGGTGGACTATAACCTCTATAGTAGTGTGAGTTATGAAGCCGCAGACTGGCTGCGCCTGAATGCCACCCTGAACAATCATTATCGCTACAACAATGAACGTACAACCGGTTCCTCTCCTAATGGTGGCAATGACCGCGCGGTAATGAAAATTCCAGCAAGTCATCCGGCCAACCCATGGGGCGTGGATCTTACCCCTTGGAGTTGGAGAGTCTTTGGGCATACGGGTGCCACACTTCCTACCTCGTTCTACTCCGACACGTCCAAGAAAGTGGACTCGAACTTTTCGTTGAATCGCTTTAAGCTCAATGCCGAGTATGATCTTGCGGGTTCTTGGACTGGTTACTCTTATTTTGCGCGTCAGGATTCTAAAGCGACGACCGATCAAAATGTCATCAGCTCTAGTCGCCTGCAACTGGCCATGTCCGGCATGGGAGGGCCCAATGGCAATGAGTGGTTCAATCCCTTTGGATCCTCGTCGCCGAAGTCTCCCAATTATATCGAAGGGGTGACTAGCAACTCTCAGCAGTTGGTCGATTGGCTAATGCTGTCTAACCCTAATGGTCTGAACTCAAGAGAAGAGTTGGACGTGTTTGAAACCGTGATAACGGGTGAACTCTACGACCTGCCTTCGGGCGCGATGGCGATGGCTATCGGTTATCAGTGGAGAGACCTTAGCACCTTCGACTTTGAGGATCCCTTCGATCGGCTTGGTGAGGACTATGCCAATAGTCAGATACTTGGTGCGAGGCAGGATGATGCAGTCTATGTCTCCGAGACCCGTTCGGTGTTCGCGGAGCTGGAAGTTCCAATTCTGGAAGGCTTGGCGGCACAATTAGCCGTACGGCACGAAGAGTTCAAGGATTTCGGACTTAAGGCTACCACGCCAAAAGTGTCTTTGCGTTGGGAGGCCCTGCCAAGCTTAGCGGTGCGAGCATCTTGGGGGGAGAGTTTCCTAGCCCCTTCTCCTTATCAGGCGCGTCCTTTTGTGGCCGATGACACCTGTGCCGACATGTTCAGCGGCATCGATGAGTTCACTAATACCCCATTGATCGGAGGTATTTGGTGTAGCTCCGGCAACCCTAACCTGCAGCCTGAAACCTCCACTATCCAGAATATCGGTTTTACCTGGGAGCCTTCGGGTGCGCTGGATGGCCTACACGTGTCGATGGATTATCAGGAAATAGAGTATGTCGATAGGATCAGGAGTCTGAGCCAGCAGGACACGGTTGGTTTTGAGTTCACAAATTTCCTGAAAGAGACCGGCACAGCAAGAGGTAGTTACGACCCAACTCCCGGGTCGGCTACCCGAACCCGAGCCGATGCCTGGCTAGCTAGCAAAGCCGCGATTGCGGGTTACCCCATCCAGCGCTATCCCAGTGGCTCGGTGTCTAGGTTGTTCGTTCAGTCTGCGAACATCAGCTCTGTGTGGATTGACCTCCTCGACTTGAAGGCGGAGTACCGATTCGATACTCAGGGCTGGGGTACGTTCAACACGACTGTACAAACAACCTACTACTTAACTTATGACTACATGGGCTTGGACGAGGTACGTACAGAGGCGCTTGGAAAACAGAATGGCAGGACGGGCATAGTACCGCCGATACCCTCAACGAAACTCAACATGAGAATGAACTGGTTCCGAGGTAATCAGAGTGCGTCCATCTCCGCCAACTATTGGAACGACATCGAATTCGATGATCAGGTGGTGGATTTCTTCTGGGCCGATGGCAATAACGCACTGAATCCTCCTAGTACTATTCATGGGGAGTACATCGTAGATGCACGTTATGCGCATGTCTTCGATCAGTACTTTGACAGCGAGATCACTGTCAGTGCCGGAATCAGCAACTTGTTCGACAAGCGTCCGCAGCGACTAGGGATTATTGGAGGCGCGGAAACACGCTTATCGGTACCTTGGGGGCGTCAGTATTGGGTGTCGTTAGATTGGACTCCTAGCCGATAGTGATCTAGAACCCAATTTCTAGGCTTGGGTTCTGGAAATTTCAGAAAAAAACCGGGCCACGACCGTGGCTCAGTTTTGTTAAAGAAATGCACCAGCCTGCTCTTGGTGCTTCCTGAGCGTACAATTTCATGAAAATAAATATTTTATCGAGCGCAAGGAAAGTGAATTGATATCTAAGCATTCTTTGTGAAAAAGAATGCGGAGTGCTGGGTATTAAATTTACAACTGTTCTATGGATGCCCTTTACTAATCGTACTAATAAATCATTTCATCGCTATATTTTTTGTTTCTAATCTTCACGCTGCTATTTTTTCCCGATGGTTCTGAACCTACTTATGCATTCCAAACCGAAAGCTAAGTGCCGGTTTTGTGCGGTGCTTCTAGCTGGAGGTGCGCCTGGAAAAGCGAGATGGTATGGCCGAGCTATTCGCTGAGAGCGAGCTTTGTTGCGGTGTTCGTGCATTTTTCGGGGCTGTGGGCGAAGCCGATAACCCATAGCTGCAGGGAAAGAGTAGTCGGAAACTCATGTCTCCTATATCCTGCGTTTTCTTCTCGATGGGACTTCGTTGTTAGCTTGATTTTTGGTTTATGTTGACCTGCAATTACGGCTCAATAGTGGCGGCTAAAAAAATGATTCAGTGTCAAAATAATTTCTTAATTTTCCCGTCATTTTGCGAACCTATCACTTGTAACAA
>CAXBOY010000063.1:0-18890 GCA_963977405.1 uncultured Gammaproteobacteria bacterium | reverse complement strand
GAATTGCGACGCCGTCACGCATGGCGAGCCAAACCCCAACCGCTATCGCCGGAATTTCTAGGATCGCGACAAAGAGAGGAAAGTAGGGTTCATAATAAGCGCCAGAGCTTTCCAAAAAACTCACTGCCACTGCATATGTGCCAATGCTTACGGAGCCATAATGCGCCGCGACTGAGGCCGCATCGTCGCGCCCGAATCCACCGACCTTAGCCAGAATAGGGAAGGCGATTAGAGGGAGTATTAGCCCTATCGAAAGCACTGCCAGCGATTGGGGGATTAAGTTAGGCGTTGAGTACTCGTTTAGGGCGATTCCGCCCTTGAGTCCGATAGCGAGTAGTAGAAAGAGGATGATGCCTTTGTACAGCCCCTCGGGGAAATCAATAGGCGCCTTGAGTACTCTGGCTATGAAGCCCAGCATGAAGAACGCTACGACGATATCGATCTGCATTTTTTAGGACTCTGTAGTGTTGCTAGTGGAGGCCGTAGACCATGAGATGCGTGAAACGTATCGAGAGGCTAATCCCCGTAGGGTCTGAAAGTGACTGGTGACGAAGAACACAGTCAGTAGGGCTGCGACTGACTTGACTCCGGTGCTGTCGATTTGCAGAGTCGAGACGGACATGCCGACAAGCACAAGTACTGCAATGCTGGAGATCTCGAAGATTGCGGCGCGTTGGTTCATGGTTGTTTCCTCGCATTAGTTAGGGGGCTTGATTGCGAGCGCTATGATGAGAGCTATACGACATAGATAAAAATAGATATTATCTATTTTTTACATCTATAAAACTCTATGGTAAATGATGCCGTCGCGACTACATGCCTACATAGGGACTTTCCGTCAGCTCGAGATTCTGCTTGCCGTTTACGAGCAGGGCAGCATTACGGCGGCTACCCAAACGCTCTTTCTCACCCAGCCGACTATCTCGATGCAGCTGAAGAAGATGAGCGATGCGATAGGCATGCCTCTTTACGATCAAGTCGGAAAGAAGCTGGTGTTTACAGAGGCTGGCGTCGCTGCAGTGGCCGCGGCGCGAGACATCCTCGGGCGTTTCGAGGAGTTGGACTCTAGCCTCTCCGATCTGAAAGGCTTGAAGGCGGGTACTTTGCGGCTTGGGGTGGTAACCCCCGCCAAGTATTTCATCCCCCACTTGCTCGGCGAATTCTGCAGCGTATATCCCGCAATCGATGTGCAGCTGAATGTGGCGAATCGGAGTCAAATTCTGGAGCGTGTGGAAAGAGGGGAGGACGATTTCTATGTCTTTAGTCATCCACCAGAGAGCGATGACTTGGAGCTGTTCGACTTTCTCCCGAATCCCTTAGTGGCGATTGCTCCCATCGGGCATCCGATGACCAAGAAGGCTAAGGTCTCTCTAGCCGAGTTTGCACAGTATCCCTTCTTAATGCGCGAGCCAGGCTCCGGCACGCGGCACGCGATAGAAGAGCATATGAAGAAATTCGGCATTAAGCTCAATCTGAAAATGACCATCGAGAGTAACGAGGCAATTCGACATGCGGTGATGGCGGGTTTGGGAGTGTCCATACTCTCTAGCCATACCTTGTCCTATGGTGGTCATGTAGGCTTGCAGGAATTAAATGTAAGTCGGCTGCCAATCTTGCTCAACTGGAAGTTGGCGCGCCTAAAAAGTAAACGCATGTCGATTATTGCCAGTACCTTCCTCGATTATGTGAATAGTCAGGGACGTGCGAAACTACTGCGGGACCTTGCCGATGAACAGCCTCATATGAAGCGCTTCTTCAACGCCGATAAGATAACTCCCTAGAAACTTACCGACTTTCTCTGAATCGAGCATGTGTTACTCTTTACGCTTCCATGTAAAGGAGCCTCACTATGCGCGTTTCCCAACTGCCGTTTTTAAGCCTGCTACTTCTCGCCGCAATTCCTATTCAAGCGCAGACGCCACTGCTTGGTTTCGATGCCGCCGGTGCAGCATCTCAGCGAGCCTTGGAGCAAGAGTTCGACAGTCACCTAGATGCTGGCGATCTCGATGCCTGGCTACGGGAGATGTCGCGCACACCTCATCATGTTGGCTCGGCCCGCGGCCGCGAGGTAGTGGAGTATATCGCCGAGCACTTTCGTCAATGGGGTTATGACACCGAGATTGTGGAATACGAAGTATTGTTTCCTAGCCCGCGTACCCGCGAGTTAGAACTAGTATCGCCGGGACAGTATACGGCAGGCTTGTTTGAAGATTCTTTGGAGGAGGACCCAAGCACTTCAAATATCGAAGACCTACTGCCGCCATATAACGCTTATTCTATAGACGGCGAAGTAGAGGCTGAATTGGTCTTCGTCAATTATGGTACGCCTGCGGACTATGAGGTGTTGGAGCGCTATGGAGTCTCCGTGGAGGGTAAGATTGCCATCTCTCGATACGGCGGTTCTTGGCGAGGCATCAAGCCTAAGCTAGCGGCAGAGAAGGGGGCGATTGGCACACTTATCTATTCCGACCCTGCCGACGATGGCTATGGTGCCGGAGATACTTACCCCGATGGCCCCTTCAAGCACGAGAGTGGAGTGCAGCGTGGTTCGGTCATGGACATGCCTACCTACCCGGGAGATGTGTTAACGCCGTTTATAGGCGCAACCAAAGAAGCACCGCGCTTGGCTCGTGAAGACGCGCCGACTATTACCAAGATTCCAGTTTTACCGATTTCCTACCGCGATGCGCTGCCACTATTAGCGGCGATGGGAGGTGAGGTCGTTCCAGAACAGTGGCGTGGTGGTTTACCAATCACATATCACATGGGTCCCGGGCCTGCTCGAGTGCGACTAAAACTTGAGTTTAATTGGGATATGGTGACGGCCTATAACGTAATCGCCAAACTGCCAGGTTCCGAGTTCCCCGATCAATGGGTGATACGCGGCAATCATCATGATGGTTGGAATCACGGCGCGGCCGATCCACTGTCTGGGCTCGTGTCACTAATGGGTGAGGCTAAGGCTTTAGGCGCCTTGGCCGCAGCGGGTAAGGGACCTAAGCGCACGGTAGTGTATGCCGCATGGGATGCCGAGGAAGTAGGCTTGATCGGTTCGACGGAATGGGTTGAGGACAATGCCCAGATGCTCTCTGAGCGAGCTGTGGCGTATATCAACACCGATGGCAATAGTCGCGGCTTCGTCAATATCGGTGGCAGCCATGTCTTAGAGAAGATGGCCAATGAGGTGATGCGCGATGTGATCGACCCACAGACCGGTGTCACGGTCGATGAGCGCCGCCGCGCGCGCTTAGAAGTGCAGGGCAACGAGCAAGTGCGCAGTGAGTTGAAGTCCCGTAAAGATCTGCGTATCTCTCCTCTCGGCTCGGGTTCGGATTACTCGCCATTCTTACAGCACTTAGGCATCGCCTCTTTAAACATTGGTTTCGGTGGTGAGGGCAGCGACGGTAGCTATCACACTCTGTACGACACCTACGAGCACTTTACCCGCTTCAAGGACCCAGGCTTAGCTTACGGCGTGGCCTTGTCCCAAGTGGCCGGGCGAGCAACTCTGCGCTTGGCCTATGCGCCACGGCTGCCCTTCGAGTTCACCGGGCTGGCAGATAACGTGAACCTTTATCTCTCAGAGGTGGAAAAACTTGCGGAGGACATGCGCAAGCAAACCGAGAGTGAGAATGCGCGCATAGCCTCGGGTGTCTATGAGTTAGCACTCGATCCGACTGAAACCATTCGTGCGCCGCAACCCAAGTCTGAAGTGCCCTATTTCAGTTTCGCGGCACTTCGAAACGCGATGGCCGCGCTAGAGGACGCAGCGGCGGACTACTCAGCAGTGGCCAGCAGCGGCACCCCGGCCTCAGAACAAGACAATGTTCTACTCTACACCTCCGAGCGCGCGCTGATCGATGTCGATGGTCTGCCTGGACGCCCGTGGTTTACTCATCACATCTACGCCCCCGGTTTCTATACTGGCTATGGCGTTAAGACGCTGCCTGGCGTTCGCGAAGCTATCGAAGAACGCCAATATGAACTGGTCGAAGAGGAGGTGAATGCGGCCGCCACAGTCTTGAATCGCTTGGCTGTGCAGGTGCGCGAGCTTTCAGATTGAAAACGTACTGAGTACAAAATTGGGTTGCACTCTATAGAAGTGCAATCCGATCGACTTTCGCCCTTTTGCAAGACAGTTAGGCACTCAGAAGGGCATTGAATTCTGCAACGGGTAAAGGTTTGTAATAGAGATAAGCTTGGCAGTTGTGACACCCGATCGAGATGCACTTGCTTGCGGAAGGGGGCAACAATGTGATCATCGCACGAACAGCGACGAAGATTCATGGCTTCGCTGGATTGCGTGTTGGCTTTGGCTTTGCGCATCCTGATGTCATCAAGCAGATCAATCAAATGATGACAGGTAGCGTAAGTATTCTTGCGCAGCACGCAGCGCTAGTAAGCTATCAAGATATGGAATTTCACGTTTATAGAAACTGGTATGGATGTGAATGATTTCAGACGCGACATGCGCGAAGGTTCGCCGTAGGAATTGTAGTAGTGTTTCTAGGGGTTTTTGGTTAGTGTATCGACTTTGTTTTTGAAGCACAGGCTCTACAATTGAAAGAATTCATGCAGAAAGACTTCCTAGAAGTAGATTACACTTCACGACAACGTCGACGCGTTAAAGTCGTTCTAGCTATCACCATTGCCTCCATTCTCGCTTCATTGCTCATAACCTATGCCATTCTAGTAATCACGGGCAGCGAGAAACTGCTCATCATTTTTGTTATTGCCACTATGGCACCCGCGATTATTGCTCCCATTACATCTTGGTCTGTAATTGGACTAATGATTAAAGTTCAGAAATTAGAGGAGGCCCACCGTCGTCAGGCAACCTACGACGACCTTACAGGGCTGTTAACAAGGCGCGCACTTATGAATCAAGGAGATGCGTTGTTAAAACTGTGTGTTCGAAACAAACAGCCTTTTGTGCTCGCGCTGTTAGATCTCGATAATTTTAAGAGCATAAACGATCTCCATGGGCATGGTGGTGGAGATGAGGTATTAAAGGTATTCGCGAGAATTATGCGCAGTGCAATGCGAGAGAGTGATTTGGTGGGCCGCTTGGGTGGTGAGGAATTTGCCATAGTACTGCCTGGTTCTACACTTAATGACGCGCAGCGAGTGCTTGAACGTATTCGGCAAGAGACTCAAGATACACAGGTTGAGTATCTTGATGCTGTCATCTTCCTCACAGTTAGCGCAGGTCTCGCTGTTAAGCACGAAGAGGCGAGCAAAGGCTTCACAACCCTCATAAAGCAAGCCGATGATGCGCTTTACCAAGCTAAAGAAAGGGGGCGAAATCTCATTGTGTTGAGTGAGATTTAACCGAGCAAGCTTAGGGGAACATTTAGTCTTCCGCGCCTTGTAGGTTGTTTTCATAAAGCTTCACACTGTTTCTGCCATTGCTTTTAGCAAAATACATGGCGGTATCTGAATTCCTCATCAAAGTCTCCACATCGAGGCCATGCTCCGGATATATGGCGATACCTACGCTAGCAGCTACATCCATTATCCTGCCTTGTAGATTAAAGTCCCGAGACACTGTCTTGCGGATTTTCTCCGCCACCATTTTGGCATCTTGGCTGCTTTCAACAGTGGATAGCAGCACAACAAATTCGTCCCCCCCTATGCGTGCTACTGTATCGGATTCACGTAAACACAGTTTGATTCTATTCGCGACCTCAATAAGCACTTTATCGCCAATGTCATGGCCAAAAGTGTCATTGATGCTCTTGAATCTATCGAGGTCGATGAACATCACGGCCAGCATTAGCGAGTTACGTTTCGCATGGAGGATGCCCCGCTGCAGGCGATCGAGCAATAGTGACCGGTTGGGAAGTTGAGTCAGGGGATCGTGCTGTATGTCGTAAAGCAAAATAGCTTCAGCTTCCTTCCTGTCGGAAATGTCTTCGTGCGTGCCAAACATAAGCAATGGCTCTCCGTTGGACATCCTTGACGACACCTTGCCTCGATCAAGCACCCAGACCCAGTGTCCGTCCTTGTGACGCATGCGCACCTCACATTCATAAAAAGGTAGCTCACCTGAAAAATGCTTTTTAAGTAATGCGTCGGATTTCTCTCTATCCTCTGGATGGACTAGATTGCTCCAGCTTTTTATGGAGACAGGACTCAACTCACTCAAGGTGTAGCCTACTATCGCTGCCCAGAATTCATTGAAGGAAGTTTCACCGGTCTGGATGTTCCACTCCCAAGTGCCAATACGCGTGCCGTCGATAATGTTCTGCAGGCGTTGCTGTTCGTAAATCAACTCCTTGTACACCTTTTTGGATGTCGCAATAGCAAGCTGCCTTTCTGTTAATATGAGCCATACAATAAACGAAATGAAAATACTGATGATGATGCCAATCGCACTAATGTAGCTAGCATTATTACTGTCTACACGTTGACTCATTGAAGGAAGTGAACTTATTTTGAACGTCCAGTCATGGTCTACAAGCTTAATGTCGGCTATTGCTTGCAGAGATGCCAGTGTGGTTTCTGTTTGTGAGTGAAAATCATGAGAATCATACATCAAGGTCTGCGGGGAGATCAGCTCGCCGTCATAGATTTCAATGTCGAGGTCCTCGAAGTGCTGCTCATTTGCTGCCTGTATGAAATCGTTCATTCTAAAAGCAGCGTATGTCCAGCCTATGATATTTTCCCTTCGCTCCGTAAGCGTGGTAAAGGGTTTTCCTTCTGCGTAGATGGGCAAGTACATTAAAAATCCTACCTGATCATTCACGCCAGATTCTTGCACTAAACGCACCGCTCCAGTCATAGACATGTTGCTGCTCTCGGTTGCCTTTCGCATGGAATCTTGACGAACTGGGTCCGAATACATATCGAACCCGAAGGCGCGCAGGTTGCGTTCGGAGAAAGGCTCAAGATAGATGATCGAAGTGTAGGTGTCTCGGTCACCTGCAGGGTAGACAGAGTAAGATGGGAAGCCTTGGCTTCGAACTGTGTCGATATGGGCGTCTAGGGTCTCTGGGGCAATGATGATAGAGACTCCCACTACTTGAATTCCTGGGTAGTAATCTGCCAGACCAAGAGTGGAAATGAACTTATTGAATTCTAGCCGAGTCACACGTTCAGACGCGCGGTAGAAACCTGCAGTAGCACGCAATACTTCAGCATAAGCTTCTATTCGATTCGATATCTGTCTAGTCGCTTCTCTAACTCGGAAATCAAAGTAAGTTTGAAGCACTACGTTGGTTGCTCTTGACTCTATGTGCTTAAAAAAATAAGTGATGCCCAAGCAAGTAACGAGCATAAAAAAAGAAGCTATAAAGGGAGAAACTCTCTTCGAGATTTTCTCAGCGGAAGAATTGTTATTTGTCATGCTTCATTATGGGCACCTTTCTAACCACATTGGCAGCTTGTTGGAGCAATTTAGAGCACTTCTTTGACCTAAAGCAAATTCAATAGCTTGCGCCGCTATTTTGGCAGAAGCGCGAGCAAATTGAATGACTCGCACTGCCTTGGTATATACTCTTGTGCCCTATTCAAGTATTCAAATTTATATGCGCATCGTACTAGCTCCCATGGAAGGTCTTGCTGACGCCCACCTACGCCGTCTTATCACGGCGCAGGGAGGGTATGATTGGGTAGTATCCGAGTTCGTGCGTGTGGTCGATAGACTCTATCCGGACAAGGTGCTGTATGGAGATTGCCCGGAGTTGGCGCAGGGTGGAAGAACTGACTCTGGCACCCCACTAAGGGTGCAACTGCTCGGTAGCGATCCTGAGGCAATGGCCGCAAACGCAGTGAGAGTAGTAGAGTTGGGCTCCTTTGGGGTGGACATCAACTTCGGTTGCCCTAGTAAGACCGTCAATCGTCGTGCTGGCGGCGCCGTGATGCTAAAAGAACCCGAGAGTCTCTATCGCGTAGTTAGCGCCATACGCGCTGCGCTTCCTACGTCGGTTATGGTTTCTGCGAAAATGCGGCTTGGATTCGATGATACTTCGCTGATGTTAGATAATGCTGCCGCTATCGAGTCTGCAGGTGCCGGTGAATTGACCGTGCATGCGCGA
This sequence comes from uncultured Gammaproteobacteria bacterium, assembly GCA_963977405.1. Lineage (GTDB taxonomy): Bacteria > Pseudomonadota > Gammaproteobacteria > Pseudomonadales > Pseudohongiellaceae > UBA5078. Next base: position 10,851 of record CAXBOY010000063.1, on the reverse strand, counting down.
ACGCGAATGCAAGGTTATGCGCCACCCGCACACTGGGAAGAACTCGGCAGAATCAAACAGCATATCAACATACCCTTGATCGCTAATGGAGATATCTGCTCGGTAGAGGATTATCACCGATGTGTCGCTATCTCTGGCACTCCGGATGTAATGTTAGGACGCGGTGCCGTGCGCCTGCCGTTTCTGGCCACGCAAATTCGTGCCAATCAGACCGAGACAACTCCGTGGGTGCAACTTGCACCACTACTCGTACATTTTTGGCGAGAGTTAAGCACGACACTTTCGCCCAAGGATCGCGTAGGGCGTATCAAACAGTGGGTTAACTATCTGCGCCAAGCACACCCCGAGGCCGAGGTGCTGTGGAATGCCATTCGCTTAGAAAAATGTACTCATACAATTGATGGACTTTTGCCTAAACTAGAGTCCGTATCAATACAGTAGTGAGGTACAACACTAAGAGGACTAAAACATAAGAGTCAGAATAAGATCAAAGGGGTCAGAGTAATTTGATCCGATCAAGTTACTCTGACCCCTTTGATCCATTTGAGCAGGGCCTGCTCAGCCCTGCCGTTTCACGGTGTGCCTATAGATCAAATCGATCCAGATTCATGACCTTGTTCCAAGCAGCCACGAAGTCTTGTACAAACATGCTTTGAGCCTCATTTCCTGCATAGACTTCGGCTACAGCTCGCAGCTCTGTGTTCGAGCCAAAGGCAAGGTCTACAGGCGTAGCAGTCCATTTGATCGCGCCTGTGCTTCTGTCGTGACCCTCATAGATGCCCTCGCTAGTGGAGGATTTCTCCCACATGGTGGACATATCGAGAAGGTTAACGAAGAAGTCATTGCTCAGCGCGTTTGGCGAAGAGGTGAAGACACCATGTTTCGTTCCGCCGGCGTTTGCGTCAAGGCTTCTCAAACCACCTACCAACACAGTCATTTCAGGCACAGTGAGGGTTAGTAAGTTTGCTTTATCAACCAGCATTTCTGCCGGGGAGAGTCGTAGCTCGTTGCTGTAGAAGTTTCTAAAGCCATCGGCCTTTGGCTCCAGTGCCGCGAAAGCAGTTTCATCCGTCTGCGCTTGTGTGGCATCGGTGCGGCCAGGAGTAAAGGGAACTGTGATATCGGTGCCAGCATTCTTAGCGGCCTGTTCGATAGCGGCAGCCCCAGCCAATACGATCGTGTCTGCCATGGAGATGCGTTTGTCGCTGCTCTGTGCAGAGTTGAACTCCGACTGGATTCGCTCAAGACCCGCTAGAACGTTCTCGAGTTCACTCGGGTTATTGACGTTCCAAGTATTCTGAGGCGCGAGGCGAATGCGGGCACCATTGGCTCCACCGCGCATATCGGTGTCGCGATAGGTCGACGCGGAGGCCCACGCAGTGCGCACTAGCTCCGAAGTCGTTAAACCAGAAGCCAATATTGTAGACTTGAGTTGTGCTACATCACTCGTATTCACTAGTGTGTGATCAACGGCAGGCACGATGTCTTGCCAAATCAACTCTTCAGCGGGTACTTCATCGCCGAGGTAGCGTGAGCGTGGCCCAAGGTCGCGATGGGTTAGCTTGAACCATGCCTTCGCGAAGGCTAGCTCAAACTCCTCAGGGTTCTCGTGGAATCGCGTGGAGATTTCGCGGTAGCTCGGATCCATTTTCATGGATAGGTCTGTCGTGAACATTATTGGCGCATGGCGCTTAGAAGGGTCGTGTGCGTCTGGCACTAGATTAGAGGCACTCTCGTCATCTGGAATCCACTGGACAGCGCCGGCTGGGCTGCGTGTTTGAACCCAGTTATAGCCGTAGAGGTTATCCAAATACTGCATAGTCCATGCTGTAGGATTCATCGACCATGCGCCCTCTAGGCCGCTGGTGATGGTGTCGGCACCAGAGCCACTGCCACAGCTGTTCTTCCAGCCAAGCCCTTGCGCCTCAGCTTCAGCTGCCGCAGGCTCTGCGCCTACACAGCCGTCTGGTGCTGCCGCGCCGTGTGCCTTACCGAAGGTGTGGCCCCCTGCAATCAATGCCACCGTTTCTTCGTCGTTCATAGCCATGCGGCCGAAGGTCTCACGTATATCACGAGCAGCAGCGAGTGGGTCTGGAGTGCCATTAGGGCCTTCTGGATTCACATAGATCAAGCCCATTTGCACCGCAGCGAGAGGGTTCTGCAACTCTCGATCACCGCTGTAACGTTCGTCGGCTAGAAACTCTTTCTCGGGTCCCCAGAACACTAGATCGGGTTCCCATGCGTCCACGCGGCCACCAGCAAAGCCAAATGTCTTAAATCCCATAGACTCAAGTGCAACATTGCCTGTTAGGACCATCAAATCGCCCCAAGAGATTTTATTGCCGTACTTCTGCTTGATGGGCCACAACAGGCGTCGCGCCTTGTCTAGGTTGACGTTATCAGGCCAGCTATTGAGTGGCTCAAATCGCTGCTGACCACCACCTGCGCCGCCACGGCCATCGCCAATTCTGTATGTGCCGGCGCTATGCCAGGCCATGCGGATGAAGAAGGGGCCATAGTGACCGTAGTCTGAAGGCCACCAGTCTTGGGAGTCGGTCATTAAGGCTTCAATTTCGCTCTTAAGTGCAGCAAGGTCGAGGGTCTCAAAGGCTGCAGCGTAGTCGAAGTCTGCGCCCAGAGGGTTGGATTCGGGACTGTTCTGGCGAAGGGGGCTGAGATTGAGTTTCTCGGGCCACCAGAATTCATTGGACGTTTGAGCGCCTTGAGCATTAGCGAGAGAGCCGGTAGCTCCTAGGGCAACGGCCATCGCCAGAGACGAGCAGGCCAGCAGGTATTTTCGGATCATAAGAGTTCCCTCCAGACGGGATCAGAGTAAATTTGAGTAATTAAGTGCTTGGCCAAGCAGAGGGGCTAATGCTACGCGATGTAAGAATTGTTATGGGTTGTAAATTTGTATCACCTAGTTAGTACAAATCTATTGGATTAAACAAAGAAGGGCGATGGGGGCTGCAGAGGAGTTTGTATCAAAGGGATAGGATCAAAGGGGTCAGAGTAATTTGATCCGATCAAATTACTCTGACCCCTTTGATCCTATCGATGTTGTCACGCTGGTTTTGCGGTTTGGCAGTTCCAGCAGAAATCAAAGCTGCCTGCATTGTCTTCGTTGCACTGTGGGCAAGTCCAAGCCGCTTTAGGCTCTGGGTTGATGATCTCGCGCTCTAATATCTCGCGCGCACGCAGGTAGTCTTCGTCGTGGACTACCCAGAGTTCTTGAAAGATATTGCTGATGCCGAGGTTCGGGCCGCTAGGTGAGGAGTGTTCGTTTTTGAAAACAGACTCAATATTATTGCTATCCAAAATATTCTTGGCGGAATGCAGTAGCATGGTGTTTTCGTGGGTGTAGATAAGTTTCATTATTCGGCCTTTTTCTAGTCTGCTTGTCGAGTATCTCTACGTGATCATGATCTTCTTTTCTTATAGCGAAAGAAAGCTAGAGGATATTCTCATCTCTGCTAGGTCTAGTGCTAGAGATGTCGTTACTATTGGACATGTCCATCTTTTGGAATGCTACGCATGAAGATAATTTTCCTCATTCTGTTCTTAAGCTGCTCTTCGCTCGCCATGTCGGCAGACAATGAGCTTGCCTGTTCGCAGCAGTTGCCATGGAGCGTGGTTGCTAGTGCGAGCAACGGTCTAAGTTCGATTGCCCATTTCACGATGTCTCATGATGCGGGGTCTGATGTTTTTCCCGGTGTCGCTAGCTGTCTACTTGTCTCTCATGCAGGTTCAAGCTGGTGGGTACCTTGGCAGCCTGGCTCGATCTTCGAGATCGGCGAGTTCCTTGACGATAAGCATGCCATAATAATCACTCGCAATGTTGCAGTTGCTAATTCGTATCTGCTTAATCTAGATCAAGGCGATATGCAGTTCATCGGAGGGGGCGTTGGAAGCTTAGTCAAATCAGGACCGAACGCAAGGCAAGTAATGCTTCAAGGTCAAAAGCGCTATCACGCCACACGCGGCCCATTCTGGCTCGATGTCTTAGTGGAACTAAATGGAGAGCCTACTGAATTTCTTTCCAACGAGTGGGGAGAGTGTTTGCCCATCTCTGAGATTATTCGTGTAGATGAATCGCGCGCTAGCTTAAAGCAACAGTTAACTGACTGTATTGCGATTGCTTTCTAGAATATTCGTTAGGTTTGGCATAAGGTGGTTGAGAAAAACCGGGCCTATTCCTCTATGTCATAAAGAGTTAAGCTGGCTTTCTGCACATTAAAAAGAATAATTACTGTTCCAATAACTATAAACGAGCATTTTTTGTTGTGGTGGTGGTGGGAAAATGAAAGTTAGCTATTTCGGCAATTTCAAGTCGGTTCTCAGAGGCTCTAGCGCTGCGAAAGCGCGTGTGGCATCTCGATACAAGACAAGTGTGCTCAAATTGGAGAGAGGTGAAGTGCGTACGCTAGAGGTCGATTTGCATACGCAAAAGGATCTCGAGATATTTGAATCCGAAGCCCCTGGGAAAACCCTCTATGCTCTTTGTAATTCCACTAGAACTGAAGGTGGCGCGCAGATACTACGGCAACGCATGGAGAACCCTTTTGCTAGCGCAAAAAATATAACGCAAGCTCAGCAGGCCGTAGCCTATATTCCTAAGCACAGAGAGATATTTGAGAAGCTGGGTCTATGGGTCACAGGGCGAGTGGAGCGCTACCAAACTGATCCACTAATGTTTGTGATTGAAAGAAGCACTGCAGGCTTCATATCTGGCGCTCTTATTCTTAGGGTGTTCGATGGTTACCACTACATTCGTATTCTAAGAGGCGTTCAGTTTGCGTGCATCTTTGTGCAAACAATGCGCGAATTTTTGCGTAGATTAGATGTGAATCCGCCTGAAGGTGAGTTAGCTATTATAGCGAACGAGATCAGAGACATAGTTTCAAGTTCGGAGTTTATGGAAGTTCCAGAAGAAGAAGTGCGAGGAGTGTCCTTCTTTAAGATACTGCGTCTTGATCAAACATTCCGCATTTATAGCAAAGACAAATTCGAAGCGCTAATGAGGCTAGCCTATGAGTTGGATGCACTAATCTCTATAGCGGATGTTACACAAAAACTAGGCTACACAATCCCCGAAGTACTAAGTGGCCCAACCAGAGTTCATGCCAAAGGCTTATTCCATCCACAAGTTAAAAAAGCAGTGGCGAATGATGTAGGGCTCGATCAGGCGACTAGGCTTCTCTTTCTGACCGGTCCAAATATGGCGGGGAAGACAACTTACTTGAGGTCGATTGCAACTGCTCTGTATCTGGCCCACTTAGGTATGGGGGTGCCGGCTGCTGCTTTCTCCTTCACCCCTATCGACCGTCTGTTCAGTTCGATCGCAATAAGCGATGACGTGCACACGGGCACCAGTTATTTTTTCGCAGAGGTTTTGCGCATGAAAGCACTTGCTTTCTCCCTGTCAAAGGGCGAACGTGTTGTGGCAATTATGGACGAGCCTTTCAAGGGAACAAACGTAAGCGAGGCATTGGAGGCTTCCCTAGCAGTGATGCAGCGTCTCGAGATAATAGGCGATTCGCTATTCCTGTTTTCGTCACATTTGGTAGAGTTGGAAGATAGTTTTGCTGATTCTAATAATATCTTGCGGTGTCACTTCGAGGCCAAAGATAGCGGTGGGAAACTCGAATTTAGCTATTTATTGCAAGAAGGGGTATCTCGTCAGCGGATGGGCATGCGGGTTTTGAACGAAGAGGGTGTATTCGACCTTCTGGACAAAGTAATTTCTCTAGCCGCTGCGCGGCCTATATAAGCGCAATACATGGACAAAGCGCCTTTCCGGCAATTTGTGCCATTTTGCAACTAAAAGACATTGCATTCATATAGTTGCATTATTGATGTAGTATAGCGCGCACATTTAATGCTAACTACAATACATATAACGCCCACAGTGCAAAGTGTGATCTGGAGTTCTATCGTGAAAACTAGTCGACAACTAAGAGTATTGATTCCCCTAATTATGGCGGCAGGGGCTAATTCCGCCCTCGCACAAACAACATCACCACTTGATGAGATCGTCGTTGTTGGTACCCGTTCAGAGCAAGCGCTCAGCACCGTGCCAATGGCCATCAGTCTCGTAAATAAAGACGCCATTCAGCTAGGCCGCCAAGAACTGGGTCTTGATGAGTCGTTGGTTGCCATCCCAGGCTTGATAATGCAAAGCCGATACAACTTCTCTCAAGACCTCAGTGTCTCGATTCGCGGCTTCGGTTCACGCGCGAACTTCGGTATGCGTGGCATCAAAGTATTCGCCGATGATATCCCTATGACATTGCCCGATGGTCAAAGTGGCACAGACGACTTGGACTTGGGTTCTGCTCAAAGTGTCGAGGTAATTCGTGGCCCTTCAGCCTCTTTGTACGGCACTGCATCTGGTGGCGTTATCAGTCTAACGACAGAAGTGCCCACCGATGTACCGTTCGTCGAAACTAAGATTATGGCGGGTGAGTATGGACATCAGAAGCTGCAGCTAAAAGCGGGTGGTAAATCTGGTAAATTGGGTTATCTGGTCAACGTGTCTAGGTTAGAGATGGACGGTTACCGAGATTTCTCTGAGGTTGAGCATAACCTGATCAACAGTAAGTTCATCTATAGCATAGACGACACATCTAGCATCACTGCAATCCTCAATGCTGTCGACTCTCCAGTTGCTAACGATCCTGGTGGCGTAACCTTGGCGGAAATCGCCGCCGATCCCACTGCAGCAGGATCACGCAATACGAGCTCGAACGCTGGCGAAGCATTTGATCAACAGCGTCTAGGCCTTGTGTACAAAAAGAGCATAGGTAGCCAACACGACATCACTCTGCGCACTTACACAATGCGTAAAGATTTCTCCGGCTTCTTGCCCATCGGTACGCACATTCCTTTCGTAGCAGATGACGGCGCTATCGCTTATCAGCGTTCTTTCTCTGGCGTGGGTGGTCTGTACACTTACACAGACACTCTGATGGACTTGCCCAACGTGTTTAGTGTTGGCATCGACATGGATTCCCAGACAGATGATCGTCAGCGCTTTATCAACAACGCTGGTGTAAAAGGCGCTATCACTTTCAATCAAGTGGAAGAGGCCGAGTCAGTCGGGGTTTATTTCCGTAATGAGACATCCTTGCGAGACGATTTGATCCTCAGCTTCGGTGGCCGTTTCGACAACCTCGATATGTCTGTTGATGATTTGTATATGGCCAATGGCGACCAAAGTGGCGACCTAAGCTATGAGGAATTCAGTCCAGCTATTGGTTTGATGTGGAATCAATCGCAAGAGTTGAACCTCTATACTAACTACGCAACTTCCTTTGAGACACCTACGTTCACAGAGCTAGGTAGCCCCGCGCAAGACTTGAACGTCAACTTAGGTGGCTTCAACAATGTAAATCCGCAGAAAGCCAAAAGCGTAGAAATTGGCGCTAAAGGTAGCGTGTTCGACAACAGCCTCTATTACGACCTAGCGCTTTACAGCATGGACGTTAAGAATGAGATCACGAACGTCGTGAACATCGGCAGTCGTGCATTCTTCGAAAATGCGGACACCGATCGCAACGGGCTGGAAGCGCAGATTCAAGCGAAGCTGTCCGATGCTCTAAGCCTGACGGTGGCATACACTTACTCTGACTTCGAGTTTACTAGCTTCGATGGTAACCCCGCTGCAGTCGGCGAAACGCTGCCAGGCATCCCAGAGCACCAGTTCTACGCAGAGCTGAAGTACACGCACAGCTCGGGCGCTTATGCGGTGATCGATGCATTGAACGTCGGTGAGTTCTATGCGGATAACGCGAACACGCAACAAGTTGATTCATCAATCGTTTCCACGCTGCGTCTAGGCAATAGCTATGACATGAATGGCACGATCGTGGCTCCCTTCTTCGGGATCAACAATCTGTTTGATGAAGAATACTTCTCGAATGTTCGTAAGAATGCCTTCGGTGGTCGCGCCTATGAAGCGGCGCCAGAGCGTCATATCTACGGTGGGGTAACAATCCGCTTCTAAGGGATCAAAGGGGTCAGAGTAATTTGATCGATCAAGTTACTCTGACCCCTTTGATATTTGTTTACTGACCTTCTTTTGGCATCAGCGCCATTGCAGCTTCGTTCGCAGCTTGGCCCTCGATCGCGTCATCACTTAATACCAGCGCGATGCACTGGTGGTAAACGTCGTTCTGGTCATTCTGAGTGGTGGTATTGTAGACACCGTGAGCGATGCCGGCTGGGTCTTCCATCACCTGAATTATCTGCAGCGTGCAATTGCCACACTCGACCTCTGGCAATGTAACCTCCCACGTATAACTTGCTTGTGCCGTTTCGCGCACGTGTGGATTGAGATTGTCCATTAGCACCGTGTCGTTGTTAAAGAAATCGCCCTCAGTCGCTTGATCGCCAATTCGACACTGATCGCTGCCGTCGATCGGACATCCACCGGCACGTCCTTCGGGATCAAGCGCTACGATCCAGCGAGGATCTACGAAGTCATCATAGCCCTGCGCGTCGAAAGCGATACGGAAATAGCCAGGGTGACGAATATACTCAGCCAGAGACACGGTAATCGTCTCGCCTGGCTTGTAGGTAAAGACCGCGCCAGTAGGCACGCCATCGGGATTGCCGCATAGACCTTTCTTAGTGTCCGCGCCTAGTGCGCCTTGCTCAAACATAGCTACGTGAGTGCCAGCTCTTTGTAAATCGATGTGCGCGCTCGCCAGAGGAGTAAAAAACGCCATCATTAAGGACAGGAGTCCGACCATACGACTAACACGGCTATATAGCTTGCTCTTGTGAGTTGTGGTTTTGGTAATTCTACTTGAATTCATATACTTACACTCTTTGTTGGATAAACTGAAGGCTCTGTGACATTGGCTGTTTGGATACATAAGATGTGCCAACGTGCATTTCGAGAATAAAGATCGCTTATGATTATATCGTGCGCGATATTAATTACAATGTCGGACGCGCTCACCAGAGATTATCTCTAGTTGTTCCGATCAATAGCCGCGTGTAGTTGCTGTATAAGTGTGTCGAGTTGCTTCTTCAGAGCTATGCCTTGTTCTAACGGAAATTGAGCTCTTGCCATAAGGCGCTTAGGAATATCGATGCATTTCTTTTTAAGCGCTTTGCCGTTTTTTGTCAGTATTACATTCACGACTCTTTCGTCTTTCTCGTCACGATGTCTTTTCACAAAACCCATGGTCTCTAAGCGCTTTAGAAGTGGTGTGAGTGTATTGCTGGCGAGCTCGGCTCTATTTCCAATAGTGGAGACAGAGCAGGGGGCGTCCTCCCAGAGGATCAATAGGACGATATATTGCGGATAGGTAAGCCCTAGAGGCTCGAGTTCACGCTGATAGAGTTTGGTCATTAATCGCGAAGCCGCATACAACGGAAAACATAGCTGATAATCCAGCAATAAGTAGTCTTCAGGTGTTAGGGGATTCTTATCGGACACAACTTTCACTCTCTTTTCGGGCAAACATTAGGACCTTGCAAGGATAATGGTGCGCCGAGGTTGCGTCGAGCATTGTTTTCCCTATTCATAATCAAAGGGGTGGATCAAAGGGGTCAGTGGATCAAAGGGGTCAGAGTAACTTGATCCATCAAGTTACTCTGACCCCTTTGATCCAACCCCTTTGATCCACCCCTTTGACCCATTTGATCCGATCACCAGCGCGGGCGGCGACGTTCATTGCGATGATCGTTGTGCTTGTCGTCGCGACGATCGTGTTGGTCATTGCCATAGCGGTCATAGCGACGGTCTATTACTTGATTCTTGCGGCTTGAACCGTAGCTTCGCACCTCGCGCCAATCTCGCCCAGTCCACTCGAACCGCTCGCCACGGTTGTTGATGACCCATGGGCGCTCGTAGCTCCCGCCGATATCCACGGCAGCTCCTGGCATGCGATTGAAGCTTCGGCCATTCCAGCGATAGATGCCATATCCACCATCGCGCCTATCGGTGCCGATCACCCAACCGTCCGCGATAGCAATGGCAGAGCCTTGCACTCGTTGCCAGCCACGGTCAGTCCTTAGGAATATCTGGTTGTGGCTGCCTAGTCGCCATTGGCTCCCGCCAAAACGGTCACGTGAACTGTCTGCTTGCGCAGGAGACACAGCGGCAAATACGAAAGCCACAAGTAATGCGCTTCTGAGCACAAGTGCCTTTATGGAATTGCGATTCTTGTTAGTAGTATTAGATGTTTTCATATCATCCTCTGCTTTCTCTGTAAGTAGGTGCAGAATACGGCGAGGAAGATGTACGGGAGATTAATGGGGTTCTAGCTTGTTTAATTGAAACTTGATCAGCACCAAGGATGCAGAGCTTGGGAAGAATGAGCATACTGCACAGGCGCTTCACTCGATTTTTAAGTTTATATAAGGAATGCCCCTTGGCTACCAGTCTACTTGTCCTGCTCGATGATATTGCCTCCATTCTTGATGATGTCTCTCTGATGACTAAGGCTGCCGCAAAAAAGACCGCTGGTGTGTTGGGCGATGACCTAGCACTTAATGCGCAGCAGGTAGCTGGGGTGAAGGCAGATCGCGAGCTACCTGTGGTCTGGGCGGTTGCTAAGGGTTCTTTCCGCAACAAGGCGATACTGGTGCCGGCAGCGTTGCTCATCAGTGCCGTAGTGCCTTGGCTAATCACTCCACTACTAATGCTCGGTGGCGGATTTCTCTGCTATGAAGGAGCAGAGAAGTTAGCCCACAAGTTCCTACATGACAGCAAGGAGGAGCACGAGAAGACAGTAAAGAATCTCTCTGCCGACCCTAAGCAAGTAGTGGCTAAAGAAAGGGAAAAGATTAACGGCGCAGTGCGTACAGATTTCATCCTCTCGGCAGAGATTATTGCCA
>CAXBOY010000062.1:0-19261 GCA_963977405.1 uncultured Gammaproteobacteria bacterium | reverse complement strand
CTTGGCATAGCCGTCGCGGTATGCGCGAACTGGACTTGCTGTTGTTGCCTTTTGTTAATACTGTTCTTCGCGAGATCAGTGCGGAAGAGCAAACTTTGTACAAGCTCTTATTGGATGAGGAAGATCAGGACTTATATAACTGGCTTGTCCTTCGCACACCCGCACCGAACGAGGGACTAGCGAAGATTATCGGTATTATTCGCGCCTCCCGCTAAATTGACTGGTCACAAGACGCAAGGATGCGTACATGCTGATCTGGCTACCACTTCGCCCATCACGTTGGCTCTTTGCACTGCGCTCATTGCAGTATGGCTGCGCCGTTCTCGCCGTGTGGCATATCGATTGGCCCTTAGTCCTGCAAATAGCGACGCTGCTATTTATAGCGGCCCATGGGTGGAGGCGAGCTCCATTGCCCAAAGCCCTCTTGTTAGACCAAAGCGGTTTACAACTGATTTATAGACAACGGCGCGTACCCGCACGACTGGCGGCGCAATGTTACTGTGGAGAGTATCTACTGGTGATGCGGCTTGTGTTGGAACCGAATCAACATGACGAGGCGCAGTGCCGGGATTTAGGCCGTCAATGTTGTTTGGTATTGCTGCCGGATTCTAGTACGCGAGATGGTTTGCGCAGGTTGAGAGTTTATTTGCGTTGGCACGCCCGGGTTAAGGGTGATTAGTCTTGTGTACAGCAAAATTTAGGCGTCTAGAGTTTGCTTAGGAGGCTGTTACGGGGCACAAGGATAGTGTCCTCGGCCTTGTCCAACTGCCCCGGATGATCGACTGTGAAATGCAGGCCGCGACTCTCTTTGCGCGCTATAGAGCACTCCACGATGAGGCTGGCGACGAGCACTAGATTGCGCAACTCCAATAGGTCTTTGCTGACAATATAATGTTTGTAGTATTCGTCGGTCTCTTGCGCCAATAAACTTATACGTCGCTTGGCCCTCTGCAGGCGCTCGTCTTTGCGAACAATGCCGACATAGGCCCACATGAAACGGCGTAGTTCGTCCCAATTGTGAGAGACGACTACTTCTTCATTAGAGCGAGTAACTAGGCTTTCATCCCAGCCTGGAATGTCTTCAGTTAGTTGGGTTGTCGCAAGTTTGGCACGGATGTCTTCGCTGGCGCTAAAGGCTAGAACGAAACATTCCAGCAAGGAATTACTGGCCATGCGATTTGCGCCATGTAAGCCTGTAAAGCTGGTTTCGCCGATTGCATAGAGGTTGGGTAGGTCCGTGTGTCCCATCTTATCGACCATTACACCTCCGCAGGTGTAGTGCGCTGCTGGAACTACTGGGATACGGTCTTTAGTAATGTCGATGCCAAACTTCAAGCAGCGCGAATAAATTGTCGGAAAGTGCTCCTTTATGAACGCCGCCGGTTTGTGGGTAATGTTGAGGTAGACGCAATCACAGCCGAGCCGCTTCATCTCGTGATCGATAGCTCTGGCGACAATATCGCGGGGGGCAAGCTCGCCACGCGCATCGAATTGCGGCATAAAGCGGGTGCCATCCTCGAGCTCTAACCACGCACCTTCTCCGCGCAATGCCTCGGTTATGAGGAAGGACTTTGCGTGGGGGTGATAGAGGCAAGTGGGGTGGAACTGATTGAATTCCATGTTGGCGACCCTGCAACCGGCACGCCATGCCATCGCGATGCCATCTCCTGTCGCACCATCGGGATTGGTCGTAAACAAATAAGCTTTGCTGGCACCGCCAGTGGCGAGGATGACAAATTTCGCTCTAAACAAGTCGATGTTGCCAGTGCTTGGGCAGAAGATATAAGCGCCAACGCATTGCTCGCCCTCTAGGCCAAGTTTTTTACGGGTAATGAGGTCAATAGCGATGCGGTTTTCAAATAGATCGATGTTAGGGTTGAGTCTAGCGCGATGCGCTAAGGTCTCGAACACCGCCCGTCCAGTAGCATCGGTAGCGTGGATAATTCGACGATGGCTGTGACCACCTTCTTGAGTAAGGTGCAATGGCGCCAGGTTGTCTGGCTTTAATGGCGCGCGGGCCGCGCCTTCCTTTGCCTCTTCTGGTGATACCGTGGTGAATGGCACACCTTGCTCTACTAACCACTTCACGCAGGCGCCACTGTTCTCCACTATGTGACTGACCATGTCGCGATGGCAAAGGCCTGCGCCTGCGTCGAGCGTGTCAGCGATATGGTCTTCTATACTGTCTTCATCGTCTAAAACTGCGGCTATGCCGCCTTGCGCCCAGAAAGTAGCGCCCTGACTCAACTCACCTTTACTGATAACTGCCACTTTAGCGAAATCCGCAGACTTCAACGCTAGTGTCAGACCTGCAGCACCGCTGCCAATGATCAATATGTCGTAGTCGTAAACAGTTGTGGTATTGTTGGCGCTCATTATCGTGGCGTTCGGTCATTGATGAGTGAGGTGTGTACGCCCCGCAACAGGCAGCGGACTCACGAAGCGGCCTATATTACAGTCAGGTAGATAGAAAGTGCTAATCGAGACTGAGGCTTGTTACAAATTTTCAACGCTGTCAGAACTAAAGTTAATCCCCGTGGTCTATTCCTTGACGAATTTAAGCTTATTGAGTCCCTTTAATGTTCCGCTGCATACGGCTAGGAGACGTGCGCTATGAAGCACGAAACCGACCAGCAGCTGGTAGACCGAGTCCTTGCCGGGGACAAGTCGGCGTTCAACTTCCTTGTGCTGCGCTACCAACACAAGGTGGCAGCGCTGATCTCTCGCTTCGTTAAGGATTCCCACGAGGTCGAAGATGTATCGCAAGAGGCCTTTATTAAGGCCTATCGTGCACTTAAATTATTCCGCGGCGACAGTGCCTTTTACACATGGCTGTACCGCATTGCCGTGAACACGGCTAAGAACTATTTGGTATCTCGCGGCAGGCGGCCACCGTCTACTGATTTCGACATAGACGAAGCTGAACTGGTGGAGGATACCCCGGCATTGCGCGAGAGCGAGACTCCAGAAGGGCAGTTCCAGCGCGATAAGCTAGAGGCATTGATAGATCAGGCGATCGAGGACCTGCCAGAGGATCTGCGCACCGCATTTCGTCTACGTGAGTTCTCGGGGCTTAGCTACGAGGACATCACGCAGATCATGGATTGTCCGGTTGGCACGGTACGCTCACGTATTTTCAGGGCTCGCGAGGCGATTGACAAAAAAATTCGCGAGTTTATGTGAAATCGCGGAACCAAGTATTCTGAGCGTTGTCATACTCGTAACAATGTCAGATTTATGCCATATTTTAAATTTGCTTAGTATGCGTAAAATGAAAGATCTAGATCTAAACGATTTACCCCTATCCCCAACTGCCAGTGTGCAGTTGCAGTAAGCAGAGGTATTGCATGAGTTTGGAAAATAGCCACGGTCGCTCTTTGGAAGAATCATTGTCTGCCTTGCTAGACAATGAGGCTGACGATCTTGAAATCCGCAGATTGCTTAAGAATACTCCAGAAAATAAGGAGTTAGAGCAAACTTGGAGACGATTTAACTTGGTCAGTTCCATACTGCACCAGGAAGACGTAGCCCCGGTTTCTGCGGCTGCCTCGCAGCGCATCTTCGATGCCATAGATGCCGAAGATGCCTACAGCGCTGATTCTCAAGCGCCAGTTATTAAGTCAGTGGGTACGCTCTGGAATGGCTTTGGCCGTATGGCGATCGCTGCATCCGTTGCGCTTGCAGCATTCATCACGTTCCAGTCATTCATTGACACATCTGTTGGCACAGCTCCAGTAGCAGTTCAGGCCACTCCAACCGCTGACTCTATGCAGTTAGCCGATACTAGTAGAGCGGTTGAATTCGACGAGGCGGCACAACAGCGGCTCAACGAATACATCGACAGTGCCTCTATTCAGTACATAGACAATAATAGCGATAGACCACAGTTTAATATCTTCGAAGACTCACGGCTGATTCGCCAAGTTAATCAGATCGAGCCTTAATTACTCCGGTTGAGAAGGGCTGCCTAGGCAGCCTTGCTTGCCTTATCAATTCTCCGCTTAGCACTTTGTAATCTTTTCATACAAAGCTTGCCCGTCAATCGCTCGCGCTGTACTTTACGACTCTGACACCAGAGCGGCTCCTGTTGCCGTGTCTGCGTGTACCGTTTTTTGGGAGTCAAAGTATGAAATTTCTATGCAGAATGGCGCGCTCGAATCTACAAGCCCCTTTATTCGCGCTTTTACTCACTCTATTCTCACTTCCGTCGAATGCTGCCTCTTCCTTGCCGGATTTTGCGGACCTTGTCGAGAAGAATGCTCCTGCCATCGTAAATATCGCGACCTTGCAGTCTATACGTTCTCGTGGCGTGGGGCGGGGCGATGATATCGAGGAACTCCTACGCAGGCTCACCCCCGAGGATCAGCTTCCGCCCGATTTTGACGATATCCCCTCGCGGCCACGCGGTGGAGTTGGGTCTGGATTCATTATCTCGGAAGACGGCTACCTGATTACCAATCATCACGTCGTAACTGGCGCTGATCAAATTACTGTGACCCTTAATGATCGTCGCGTGTTCGAGGCGACCGTTATTGGTACCGATGAGCTGTCCGATGTGGCCTTGCTTAAGATCGAGGCTACCGGGCTGCCTGCTGTATCTTTCGGAGACTCCGAGACGATTCGTGTAGGAGAATGGGTGCTCGCGATTGGCTCTCCTTTCGGGTTGGAGTTCTCTGCGGCGGCTGGCATTGTCAGTGCTAAAGGACGAGCTGTACCGGGCAATCAGACGAATTATGTGTCATTTATTCAGACCGATGTGGCGATCAATCAAGGCAACTCCGGTGGCCCCTTGTTCAATCTTGACGGTGAGGTCATCGGCATTAATTCGCAGATACTCAGCAGCTCTGGTGGTTCTAACGGTGTGTCCTTCGCTATCCCTAGTAGCGTTGCTTTAAATGTAGTCGAACAGCTGCGTGAGACCGGTACGGTAAGCCGTGGGCTGTTGGGCGTGCTTATTAAGGATGTCGACTTTGCACTGGCAGAGGCCTTCCGTATGCCCCGTCCGCGCGGCGCCTTTGTGGACGAAGTGCAGCCAAGCAGCCCAGCGGAACAGGGCGGGGTGCAGAACGACGACATTATCATTGGCTTCAACGATCGTGAGATCGAGTCCTCTTCGCAGTTGCCTTTCTATGTAGGTCAGGTTCGCCCCGGCAGCACTGCTCGCCTAACTATCATGCGCGATGGTGCGATTATTCAACTCAATGTCGTGGTGGGTAGCTTACCAGGCAGTGGGGTTGCCTCCGCGAATCCACCGGACGAGCCTCCACGTGCAAACACGCTTGGGCTCACGGTAAGCCCGCTAAGCCAAGAGGCGCAAAGAGTAGCTGGTATCGTGGGTGTGCGGGTCGATGAGCTTGATGCTGGTCCTGCTGCGAATGCAGGACTATTAAGCGGCGATGTCATTGTTGAACTCAACCGCCTTGCCGTTCCGTCCATAGAGGCCTTCGGGCGGGCAGTGGAGACTCTGCCGAGCGAAGGTTATGTGCCGATCCGCATCTGGCGCGAGGGCCGCGGCACGACTTTAGTGTTGGAGCTGGAATAAAATACTGATAATGGACCTTGCACTGTGGGTAATTGGCCGAAATATTCTCCAATTACCCATGAAGCGCTCCGCCATTCGTCTACTGAGCAGGCTCTTACAGTTTAATATTCCACTGACAGTGTGGGGCTTATGCTGTAGACTTGCCGGCTTGATTTTCAGTGCTCTGCGGCTATTGTCCTTAAGCTGCGCGTATAGCGCAAAGCCCCACGGGCTCTGGCCGAAGACAAGAAAACCATCCCCTATTAATTATTGATTTGTGATCCTATCCAGTGAGCGACCTTAGCCATATCCGCAATTTCTCGATTATTGCCCACATCGACCATGGTAAATCCACCTTGGCAGACCGATTCATTCAAACCTGTGGCGGCCTTGCCGATCGAGAAATGGATGCCCAAGTACTGGACTCCCTCGACATCGAGCGCGAGCGCGGTATTACCATCAAGGCGCAGAGCGTAACGCTCTACTACACAAGTCTTGCGGGTAAACGTTATCAGTTGAATCTCATCGACACTCCAGGGCACGTGGACTTCACTTATGAGGTCTCGCGATCTTTAGCCGCCTGTGAAGGTGCGCTTCTGGTTGTCGATGCTGGACAAGGCGTGGAAGCGCAATCCGTTGCAACCTGTTATACCGCGATCGAGCAGGGTCTCGAGGTAATCCCCGTACTTAATAAGATGGATTTGCCACAGGCCGAGCCAGAGAAAGTACGCCAAGAGATCGAAGAGATTATCGGCATCGACGCCTCTCAGGCGGTATGTGCTAGCGCGAAGACTGGATTGGGCGTCATCGAGATTCTTGAAGAAATAGTAAGACTCGTCCCGCCACCTGTCGGCGATGTGGATGCGCCCTTGCAAGCTTTGATTATCGACTCATGGTTCGATAACTACCTAGGTGTAGTATCTCTAGTGAGAGTTAAACAAGGCACCTTGCGCAAAGGCGACAAGATCATTGTGAAGACACTGGGTAAGTCCCAGCTCGTCGATGGCGTTGGGGTGTTCTCTCCTAAACGCTTGGAGACGGGGGTATTGCGCGCTGGCGAAGTTGGCTGGATGGTCGCAGGTATTAAAGTGATTAAGGGCGCGCCAGTGGGTGATACGATCACTCACGCAGCCACGGCTGACGTTCCAGCACTAGCAGGTTTCAAGAAGATCCAGCCGCAGGTGTATGCGGGTTTGTTTCCAGTTTCCTCGGATGACTTTGAAGATTTTCGCGAAGCACTGGAAAAACTCACACTCAACGACGCGTCTTTGTATTACGAGCCTGAGAGTTCGGATGCGCTTGGTTTCGGTTTCCGTTGCGGCTTCCTTGGCATGCTGCACATGGAGATCATCCAAGAGCGTTTGGAGCGCGAATACGATCT
The DNA here is from genome assembly GCA_963977405.1 of uncultured Gammaproteobacteria bacterium. Lineage (GTDB taxonomy): Bacteria > Pseudomonadota > Gammaproteobacteria > Pseudomonadales > Pseudohongiellaceae > UBA5078. The sequence continues at coordinate 12,359 of CAXBOY010000062.1, read as the reverse complement.
ATCCTTGATTACCACGGCACCAACCGTAGTCTATGAAGTACTTTTGACCAATGGCAAAACCGTGCGCGTAGATAGTCCATCTGCGTTGCCCGCTATCACTTCTATCGATGAGATGCGTGAGCCTATCGTGCTCGCGAGTATGCTAGTTCCGCAAGAACATGTTGGTAGCCTCATTACACTTTGCGTTAGCCGACGCGGTGTCCAACGCGATATGCAATTCATTGGTCGTCAGGTGTCTCTGCGTTACGAGTTACCAATGAATGAGGTGGTGCTGGATTTCTTCGATAAACTAAAATCTGCGAGTCGCGGCTATGCCTCACTCGACTATCATTTCATTCGTTTCCAAGCGGCTAACTTGGTGCGTTTAGATGTCTTGATAAATGGTGAGCGCGTAGATGCACTTGCCTTGATTGTCCATCGCGATCAGGCCCATCATAAGGGGCGCATGTTGGTGGAAAAAATGAAAGAGCTGATTCCGCGGCAAATGTACGATGTCGCCATACAGGCCGCTATTGGCGGCCAGATTATCGCGCGTCAGACAGTTAAAGCGCTGCGTAAGAACGTGATCGCCAAATGTTATGGTGGCGACGTTAGCCGCAAGAAGAAGCTGTTAGAGAAACAGAAAGCCGGTAAGAAACGCATGAAGCAAGTCGGCAATATTGAGATTCCGCAAGAGGCATTCCTCGCAGTACTAAAGGTAGATAGTTAATGGATATCGATTTTTCATTGGTCCTACTAATACTCGTGCTGATTTCTGGCGTGATCGCTTTATTAGATCGACAGTTGCGCGAGAAAGACCGCAAGTCCGCCGCCGATAGATTACGCAGCGCTCAGCAGCCCCACTCAGAGGCACTGCAGGCCGCCATTGCGGAAGCCGAGCGCGAGCCCGTCGTAGTGGAGTATGCGAAATCTTTCTTCCCAGTACTCTTAATCGTGTTGGTGCTGCGCTCTTTCCTTGTGGAGCCCTTTCAGATTCCTTCTGGCTCTATGATCCCAACCCTCGAGGTGGGAGATTTTATTCTCGTAAACAAATATACCTATGGCCTAAGACTTCCTGTGGTTGGCACCAAGATTGTGTCAATCAACGAGCCTAAGCGCGGTGAGGTCATGGTTTTTATTCCGCCTCACGATAAGCGTTATTTCATTAAACGAGTAGTGGGCCTGCCGGGCGACACCATTCGTTATGAGGACAAAACACTCTTTGTGAATGGCGAACAAGTAATGGCCGAAGTCGTGGACGAGGCGCAGATAGAGATGCCAAATGGCATGATGCAGTCGGGTATCCTACTGAATGAAACCTTAGGTGAGGTAGAACACCTAACGCAGATTATCAACACGCCATCGCGGGGCAATGGTCGCACCGTCTGGGTAGTGCCAGAGGGGCATTACTTCATGATGGGTGATAATCGCGATAACAGCGCCGATAGCCGTGTCTGGGGCGCCGTGCCAGAGGAGAATATCGTTGGTAAGGCCTTCGCCGTATGGATGCATAAAGAAGCGGGCCTTAGTCTGCCTAGCTTCAGTCGCAACGGACTAATTTATTGAAAACGAGCACTGCGTCGCGCTGTGTCTGTGTGACAGCGCTATAATGATAGGGCTTCATAGTGCATCGAGAGATGTCTTTAACCCCGTAGATTGCAGGTGATGTCATGAACACAATGCTAAACGTTTTGCCCCGCCATCAGCGCGGATTTTCGAAACTTGGTCTCGTTTTCATGTTGGTCGTACTGGTCAGTGGACTGACCTTCGCGCTTAAAGTGCTGCCAGTGTACATCGATCATAATTTTGTACGGGGTGTTGCGGAATCATTACTTGAAAGCGGCCGTGCGAACTCCATGACGCAAGCAGAGGTGCGCGAAGAAATTGCGGCGAGTATGCGAGTCAATAATGTGCGGGACTTCGATCTCGACAGCATTAGCACTAGTCGCGCCAATGGCGCGAGCATTATCAGCATCACTTATGAGCGGCGTATCCCCTTATTCGCGAATATCGATATCATCCTCAGTTTCGACGATCAGATTCAATAGATGTCTGTAACCGTTAATCAGCTAGAGAAAGCCTTCTCTTACTCGTTCTCAGATCAAAGCCTCGCCCAGTTGGCGTTGACCCATAGTAGTGCCGGCTCAACGAGTAATGAGCGGCTCGAGTTTCTAGGTGATGCCATCTTAGGGTTTGTGATCGCCGCTGCGCTATACGAGCGCTATCCAGAGGCCCCAGAGGGGGAGCTGAGCCGTATGCGGGCCAGCTTAGTGAACCAACAGAGTCTCGCGGATATCGCAGCCTCTGTGAATCTTGGCGAGCTCTTGATCCTAGGCCCGGGAGAGTTGAAGAGTGGCGGACGCTCGCGTACCTCGATCCTGTCTGATGCGGTTGAAGCGGTTCTTGGGGCGATCTATCTCGATGGCGGTCTCGAAGCTGCACGAAAGACGATTTTGCAGATCTATGGCAAGATGCTACTTAGCACTGCTCAAGCCGAGCGCCGTAAGGATGCCAAGACTCTTTTACAAGAGTTCTTACAGAGCAAGAGCCTAGCACTACCAGTCTATGAGGTGCTCTCCATCGAAGGGGAAGACCATTGCCAGACTTTCGTGGTGCGATGCCGGATCGACTTATTAAAACAGGCCACAGAGGGCAGTGGCAGTAATCGCAAATTAGCGGAACAACAAGCTGCAGAGAATGCGCTTTTAGCTCTCGGGCTGTAGCGTAATCGCAGACGTATAACGGAACATTTATGCAAGACGAACAGCAAGTACAAGACGAGCAGCGCTGCGGTTTCATCGCCATTGTCGGTCGCCCCAATGTAGGCAAGTCAACGCTCCTTAATCATGTATTGCACCAGAAGATTAGCATCACCTCACGCAAGCCTCAGACTACTCGCCATCGCATCTTAGGTATCAAGACAATTGACTCCTATCAGTTCGTCTATGTCGATACCCCCGGTATGCATAAGAGTCAGAAGAAAGCGATTAATCGCATGATGAATCAGACGGCGACAAGCGCGTTGGATGGCGTAGACGTTGTCTTGTTTGTGGTGGAACGACTAGTATTTAATGAAGAGGATCAGATCGTGCTAGAGGCCCTTCGCAAGGTGAAGGTGCCAGTGTTGTTGCTGATTAACAAATGCGATCTACTCGAAACGCGCGAAAGACTGCTGCCTCACATCGAGCGTTTGTCGAAATTCCGCGACTTTGCAGAGATTATTCCGCTATCGGTTCTTGGCGGTCACAACATCGATACGGTCGAGAGCTGCGTGAAGAAATATCTTCCAGTTGGCCCCTTTATGTATCCGGAAGATCAGATTACCGATCGCAGTTCACGCTTTATGGCGGCAGAGATCATTCGCGAGAAGATCACGCGTCAGCTAGGCGATGAGCTGCCTTATGAAGTTACCGTTGAAATCGAGAAATACACTATTCAGGACGCAGTGGTGCACATACATGCGCTCATATTGGTAGACAAAGAGAGCCAAAAGCAGATCATCATCGGTGCCAAGGGCGATAGACTGAAAACTATCGGCAGTGCGGCACGGGTTGATATGGAGAAGGCTTTCGAGTCTAAGGTTATGCTCAATCTATGGGTGAAGGTGAAGACTGGCTGGGCTGACGATGAACGCGCTCTGCAAAGTTTGGGCTATCATCAAGACTAAACGATAGACCTTCGCTGTAGACGCCTCGGGAGTAAACAGCATGCGCAGCAAAGTTGATTTGCAACCCGCGTATGTGTTGCATACACAAGCGTTTCAAAATACGAGCCTGCTCGTAGATCTTTTCTGCGTTGACTACGGCCGTGTTCGCGCCGTCGCCAAAGGTGCCCGCCGCGCCGGCTCGCGCACTCGGGCCTTTCTTCAACCATTTCAGCCCGTTCTAGTGTCGCTAAGCGGCAAAACCGATCTCAAGAGCCTCATCGCGATAGAAGGCAGCGTCAACGCTATGCGCCTAGAGGGCCCACGGCTATTTAGCGGTCTCTATATCAATGAGCTTCTGGTGCGCTTAGTAATGTTTCAAGAGAGCATCCCGGAGTTATATCGAAGCTATCAGGAGGCTATCGTGGCACTTTCTGGCGAACGCGAACTGCATGGAATTTTGCGCAAATTCGAGTTAAGCCTATTGGATTCGCTGGGCTATGGCGTCAACTTGGAGTGTGACTGCTTTAGCGGTGAGCCCATCACGGAGAAGGGGCACTATCTGTTTCATCCCGATGTGGGTTTCGAGAAACTTTTAAGTCTTACCCCAGGCAGTCGCAGCAATGCGGCTGTGTTCAGTGGTGCCGAACTTCTCGCTCTGCGTGACGAAGATCTGCAGAGTGGCGTTCATAGTAAGGCGGCTCGAAGGCTTACGCGCATTGCGTTGCAAGTGCACTTAGGTGACAAGCCGCTTGCCAGTCGTGAGCTGTTCGCACGAGCCACTACACCCGATTGAGACGGGCAAATCCCCCGCATCGCTTTGCGTGCAGGTCAATACAGGGTAAAATCGCGCAAATTTTTATCCGGGATTACGCGATGTCCATCTCATTTCCTTTGCTCGAAGACCAGATAGGCAATACGCCTTTAGTGCGCCTTGCGCGCCTACCTGGTCAGACTAGCAATATCGTCTTGGTTAAACTCGAAGGTAATAACCCCGCTGGGTCCGTGAAGGATCGTCCTGCCTACAATATGATACTGCAGGCGGAGCAGCGCGGCGATATCACCCCTGGCGATACCTTGATAGAGGCTACCAGCGGCAATACCGGCATAGCACTTGCGATGGTCTGTGCGGTGAAGGGGTATCGATTGATCCTGATCATGCCCGAGAACATGTCTGCAGAGCGCCGCGCTTCCATGAGTGCCTATGGCGCGCAGTTGATCTTAGTCACCGAAACCGAAGGGATGGAAGGCGCGCGCGATCTTGCCGAGCGTATGTCGCAAGAGGGCAAGGGAAAAGTATTGGATCAATTCTCGAATCAGGATAATCCCAGCGCACATTATCTGCATACTGGCCCTGAGATCTGGCGCGATACACAGGGCTCTGTTACACATTTTGTTAGCTCGATGGGCACCACTGGCACGATCATGGGCGTATCGCGTTATCTTAAAGAGCAAAATCCCGCGGTTCAGATCGTTGGGCTACAACCCGAAGAGGGTTCGCGTATCCCTGGTATACGACGATGGCCTACCGAATACCTGCCGAAAATCTTCGATGCCTCCCGCGTTGATCTCATCATCGATGTCAATCAGAACGATGCGGAGAACACGATGCGTGCGCTGGCAAAAGAGGAAGGAATCTTCTGCGGAGTCTCCTCAGGTGGCTCTGTTCATGCAGCTCTTGCGCTGAGTAAGCGTGTCGAGAATGCGGTAATTGTGGCGATCGTTTGCGATCGCGGCGACCGTTACTTATCCACTGGGGTATTTGCCTAAGCTTAGAACTCTTAGGTTTACCCTCTTGCAGTCACTATTCAAATCACCTAGAAGACGATTCATTGCACTATGAGACACAATAAGCGCAGACGCCAAAAAAAATTACCTTCTGAATCCATCGAGATCGATATTCAACGACTGAGTCACGACGGACGCGGGGTGGGTAATATCGCCGGGAAAATAGCCTTCGTTCAAGGTGCCATTACCGGCGAGCGCGTTATTGCGCAATATACAGGGCAACGCAAACAATTCGACGAGCTCAATACTATAGAGGTGCTTGAGCCTTCTCCCGATCGAGTGACTCCTCCATGTGTGCACGCTGACATCTGCGGTGGATGTGCGATGCAGCACATTGCTCCTGCGGTACAGATCGCGCTCAAAGAAAAAGTGTTGCACGACCATTTGGCCCATATTGGAGGCCTAAACAAGTTCGACACTATTGCCCCTATGCTGAGCCAGACTGAAGGCTATCGCCGCAAGGCTCGATTAGGAGCACGCTATGTAAGTAAAAAAGAGTCCTTACTTATCGGTTTCCGCGAGAAGAATAGTTCCTTCATTGCCGAGATGGGAACTTGTGCCGTGTTAAATCCAGCCGTTTCGGCGTTAATTATGCCGCTGCGGGAGTTACTTGTGAATTTCGATGGGCGCATGGTGTTGCCACAGATCGAAGTGGCAGTGGGCGAGAATGCCCAGCCCGATGCCAATGGAGTTCATCTTGCGGAGCAAGTTGCACTCGTCGTGCGTCACTTAGAGGCGTTGAGCGAGAAGGATCTAGAAGCATTGCTTGCGTTTGCGCAGCAACGCGATCTACAGATGTATCTGCAGCCCAAAGGTGCGGACTCTATTCATAAGGTGTGGCCAGCCGATGATGAAGAGCGCCTCTACTATTACCTACCGGATTTTAAGTTACGTATGGCCTTTCACCCCGTCGATTTCACTCAAGTTAATGGTGAGCTGAATCGTAAAATGATCGCCTTTGCTCTCGACTTGCTGGATCCGCAGCCGGATGAGACGGTATTGGACCTTTTTTGTGGGCTTGGCAATTTCACGCTGCCCATCGCGACTCGTTGTAAGCGCGTCGTCGGAGTTGAGGGTAGTGAGGAGATGGTGCAGCGAGGTTTCGAGAACGCGCATGGTAATGGCATAGAGAACGCTAGCTTCTATTCTGCTGATCTCACCAAAGAGTTCGATGAGAAAACCTGGGCGCAGCCAGTCTACGATAAAATTCTGTTGGATCCTCCGCGTTCTGGGGCATTAGAAATAATTCCTCGTTTGGCCGCGTTTAAGGCCAAAAAAATTGTCTACATCTCTTGTAACCCCGCTACACTCGCGCGCGACGCGGGAGAGTTGGCTAAGCATGGCTATGTTATGACTCAAGCAGGGGTTATGGACATGTTTCCCCATACTGGGCATGTAGAATCGATAGCAGAGTTCGTGTTGCGCTAGCGCAAACACAACGCCAACAGGCTTAAAGCATGGTACATATTAGAGAGAAACACGCGTTTAATGCCGATGGCAGCATACAGTTCGAGCCTTGGATAGAAAGCCTGCAACGAAATGGCGTCGTGCTCAATACGCAGGCCATTGCACAGGCCTGTGAAGTGAGCTGGCTCGCTCATCAAAAGACCGATGCGCCCGAACATGCGTGGTTCGAGAAAAGCAGTAGTTACATCACTGGCTTAGACATGGCAGAGATCCTTGTGGAGCTGCACTTGGATAGCGAGGCGGTAATAGCGGCAATTCTCTATCGAAGTGTGCGCGAGTCTCGCTTGAGCCTCGCGGAGTTGGAGGAGACCTTCGGCGCTAGCGTAGCTAAGCTTGTAGAGGGCGTCCTGCGTATGGCCGCCATCAATGAAACCGATACTAGCCGCAAACACGTACTTGGCCAGAGTGATGACCAAGTTGAGAATGTGCGCAAAATGCTACTGGCCCTCATCGATGATGTGCGGGTTGCTCTAATCAAACTCGCCGAGCGCACTTGTGCTCTGCGTGCCGTGAAAAACTCTCCGGAAGAGAAACGATTGCGGGTTGCCCGTGAGGTGTTCGAGATATATGTGCCTCTGGCGCATAGATTAGGGATCGGGCAATTGAAGTGGGAGCTGGAGGATCTGTCGTTTCGCTACCTTCAAGAGGACAACTATAAGCGTATCGCCAAATTGTTGGACGAGCGGCGCGTTGATCGTGAACGCTTTGTGGAGGAGGTTACCGAGCAACTACGACGCCAACTCGATCGCGCCAATATCGATGCTGAAGTCACAGGTCGTGCTAAGAATATTTATAGTATCTGGCGCAAGATGCAAAATAAGAAACTGGATTTCGCACAGATCTTCGATATCCGTGCGGTTCGTATTCTAGTGCCGGAGATTCGTGATTGTTATGCCACCTTAGGCATTGTGCACAATCTTTGGCGCGTAATTCCCAACGAGTTCGACGACTATATAGCAACCCCGAAAGAGAATGGTTACCAGTCATTGCATACAGCGGTGATTGGTCCGGATAGTAAGGTGTTTGAAATTCAGATTCGGACCTTCGCGATGGATGAGGATGCCGAGTTAGGCGTATGTGCCCACTGGCGATACAAAGAAGGCATTGCGGATCCAAGCTACAAAGACAGTTTCGAAGATAAGATCGCTTGGTTGCGACAGTTATTGGCCTGGCACGATGAGATGGGCATGGTCGGCGGGCTCGCCGAACAATTGCGCAGTGATGCGAGTACCCCCGACCGAATTTACGTCTTTACTCCCGAAGGCCATGTGGTCGACATGATGAAGGGGGCTACACCACTGGACTTCGCCTATTATGTGCATACCGAGGTGGGAAATAAATGCTGTGGCGCGCGTGTGAATGGCAAGACGGTGCCGTTGAACTATCGCCTTCAGACGGGCGATCGCGTAGAGGTCTTAGCAGATGATCACAGCAGCCCGAGTCGTGATTGGTTGAAAACCTCCTTAGGTTTCGCGAACACTCCTCGTGCACAAGCAAAACTCATTCAGTGGTTTAAGACCCAGGGCAGGGAGCAGAACATTGCTCACGGCAAGGCCTTGTTGGAGGAAGAGTTCGCCCGTTTGGCTGTACATAGCCCTAACTATAAGGAGCTCGCTAGACGTTTGGGTTGTAAGAACGCCGATACGCTATTCGCGGCGGTGGGCGTAAGCGCAATCTCTGCCGATGAGGTTATCGCAGCGGCACAAGAGTTGTCTCAGTTTCTACGTGTTCTCGACGATAATCATAGTGTGAATGCAGAGGCCATAGCGGCAGCGAAAGTATACGGGGCTGGGCGTCTCGCAACCGAGTTTGCTCAGTGCTGTGCACCAGAACAAGGCGATGCCATTGTTGGCTGCTTAACGCCACAGAATGAAGTGATCATCCATAAGGCTGATTGCCCAGTGGCACTGCGCTATCAGCAATCGAGCAATGAGAATTTCATCGAGGTGCAATGGAGCGAAGGGCGGCGAATTAGCATGCTCGCCGAACTCTTCGTGCGCGCCTACGACCGCGCCGGTTTATTGCGCGATGTCACCACTATCTTAGCCGATGCAAAAATAGAAGTGATGCAGGTCAATACACGTTCAGACAAGCAGAAAGGGACTGCGTCAATGCAGCTAGAGGTAGAGGTCGATTCCTTCCACGCACTTTCCCGCGTTTTAGAGAAGATTAGCCGTTTGAATAATGTCATTGAGGCGCGACGCGTCGATGCGACAACGAATTAGTGACTATCCGCGCATGCTGTTGGGCAATGCGTGTAGGAGAGGGCAATGACTAAAGAGTATCGAATCGACGATCTACTGAACCTGATGGAAAAACTGCGCGATCCTCAATTCGGTTGTAGTTGGGACAGAAAACAAAGCCTTCGCACGCTGACCGGATACACACTAGAGGAAGTCTATGAGGTAATTGATGCCGTCGAAACGGGAGACGATGCGCAATTACAGGACGAGTTGGGAGATCTATTATTCCAGGTCGTGTTCTACGCGCAAATCGCGAAAGAGGAAGGGCGTTTCGAGTTTAATGAGGTGATTGCTTCCATCACTGAGAAGCTTTTGCGTCGCCACCCACATGTGTTCCCCGATGCGAGCCTAGAAAGTTTTGGTAACAGTGATCTTGCTCTCAACGCAGAGCAAGTTGCGCAGCGCTGGGAAGAGATCAAGAACGAAGAGCGGGCACAAAAAGCCGATAGTGAAGACGCAAACACACAGCCCAGCGTATTGGACGATATTCCTAGCTCTTTGCCAGCGCTAGATCGCGCGCGGAAGCTACAGAAGCGGGCGGCCTCGGTAGGGTTTGATTGGCGCGCCGTGCAAGGAGTGATCGCTAAGGTAAAAGAAGAGCTAACGGAATTGGAAGCGGAACTAGAGCAAGGCGATCAGCAACGTATTGAGCAGGAGTTTGGCGATCTAATGTTTAGCTGCGTAAATCTCGCTCGGCATTTGCAGATCGATCCAGAGTCGTCGCTGCGAGGGAGTAATCGTAAGTTTGAAGCCCGCTTTCGGGCTATAGAGAGCCTTGCTAAAGAAGGCAGTGAAGGCTTAAAAACCTTGAATGAGGTGCAGTTGAATGAGCTTTGGACACAGGTTAAAGCTTTGGAAAATGATTCCGTCAAATAGGCGATAAATAGGCGTATAGAAACGGTGTTCTTGTTTCCGCGCAGGGCTTTAGTGTATGGTCGTTGCCTTCGCAGGAAGCTAATCGACCTGACGTATTGCCCTAAGCCCGGTACGACTAACAAACGAGGCAGTGCAGTAGCGCATTTCGCGAACACTATAAGAATTTGAGACTACAATGATAGCTAGCCCAAACTAGGTTTGGGCATACTAAGGAGCAAGATATGCGAGTGATTTTGTTAGGGGCACCGGGTGCAGGTAAAGGGACTCAGGCTCAGTTCATCACGTCAAAGTATGCAATACCGCAGATTTCAACTGGAGATATGTTGCGCGCCGCAGTTAAAGCGGGCTCTCCATTAGGAGCCTTGGTTAAAGAAGTCATGGCGACTGGCGGTTTGGTTACAGACGATATCATTATTGCCTTAGTAAAAGAGCGTATAGAACAGCCAGATTGTGCCAAAGGATTTTTGTTGGACGGTTTTCCTCGGACAATTCCTCAAGCCGAAGCGATGGAAGAGGCAGGTATCTCGATCGATGTAGTCGTAGAGATCGGAGTTGAGGACGAAGAAATCGTTAAACGCCTCAGTGGTCGTCGCGTGCATGCAGATTCCGGTCGAATCTATCATGTGATCAATAATCCTCCTAAGGTTGCGGGCGTAGACGATGTAACTGGCGAGGCATTAATTCAACGCGACGACGATCAAGAAGAAACTGTTCGCAAAAGGTTGAAGGTCTATCACGAACAGACAGAACCATTGGTTAACTTCTACCAGCAGTTGGAAGAGAAAGCGCACGGTGTAAAAGTGGTGCGCTTAAATGGTCAAGATAACGTTGATGTTGTTCGTCAGCAGATTGCGTCGTTGATGAACGGGTTATAAGAACGCTTCAAAACAGGGCGTTGTGTTTGTATACAACGCCCTCGATTGAGCGTTAGAGTTTTGTAAAAAGTGATTTACCGTTTTATTTTCTTTTCTGTCTTTTTCTTCACAAAATTTCTCCGTATTCCCTTCGATTGACCTCTACTTGCCTTTTTCGTGAATTATTTGCGAATTTATGTTGATTTATTTCATTATTTTGAGATTGCACTGCTGTATAGCCGATATTTTTTGTGCTAAGGTGCCGCTCAAACGTGGGGTCACTCATGTTGAAGAAATTAACGTGGTTTTGTTCCACATTTTAGGAGAGATAACAGTATGGCCAAAGTTAAAGCGACAAAGAAGGCGCCTGCTAAATCGGCGGTTAAAAAAACCGGTGATGCTGCTCTTGCGAAAGCAAAGACAGCTTTAGCAAAACTGCAGAAAGAAGCAGCTACAGCTAATAAGCAACTCGCTACTGCTCAAAGCAAAGCCGAGGCAGCGAAGAAAAAAGCTGCGCAATCTGCCACTGCTACTAGCAAGAAAGCAGCTGCTAGCGCGAAAGCCGCTGCAGCAAAGCTGGCAACTAAAGTCCGCCAAACTAACGCTAAACTCAAATCTGCAGAAACTAGCTTTAAAGCTGAACAAGCTGCTGCGAAAGCAAAAGCTGCAGTTGCAGCAAGACAAAAAGCTGCTGAAGCTCGACGCGCGGCAATCGCTGCTAAAGCTGAAGCTGATCTTGCTAAAGCTGTGAAAGCGTATGCTGAACAGTGGAAGAAGAAGCGTGCTAAGGCAGACTCTGCTAAAGAAGCAGCCCGCAAGAAGAAAGAAGACCTCAAGCGTAAGATCGCCGCTAAAAAAGCAGCCGTTAAAGCGAAAGCAGCAGCCCAGAAGGCCGCTGCTCGTGCTAAAGCAGCTGCCAAGAAGCGTTTGGCTCGTGAGAAAGTAGCTGCACGTCGTGCCGCCGCAAAAGCGAAAGCAGCCGCTAAGCGTCTAGCTGTACGTGAGAAGGCAGCAGCTAAGAAAGCTGCAGCAAAGGCGAAAGCTAGCGCAAAGAAGGCCGTCAAAACTGTTAAGAAAGCAGTGAAGAAAGCTAAAACTGCGGTTAAGCCTGCTGCTAAGAAGCCAGCAGCAAAGAAAGCAGCAGCTAAGAAGCCAGCGGCTAAGAAAGCAGCAGCTAAGAAGCCAGCGGCTAAGAAAGCAGCAGCTAAAAAGCCAGCAGCTAAGAAAGCAGCAGCTAAGAAGCCAGCCGCGAAGAAAGCAGCCAAAAAGACTGCCTCTAAGCGTAAGGCTACTGCGAAAGCAGCAGCTCCTGCACCAGCAGCTAGCTAATTTAGCCTGCGTTTGGCGGCCGTTCTTCGGAATAGCCGCATAAAAATCCCTCAGGGTTCTAAACTCTGAGGGATTTTTTATTTGCTTTCCGTATAATCCCGGCATGCCTAAAATTCTCGCTATCGATACCTCCCACTCTCATTGCTCTGTTGCCTTAAACACAGGCGGCAAGATCGATTC
>CAXBOY010000061.1:0-19418 GCA_963977405.1 uncultured Gammaproteobacteria bacterium | reverse complement strand
CCTGATGGTGCGGGATTACCTAGTGCCTCAGGTCACGGACAGTTACAACGCCGGCGTACTAGTGCTGCTAGGGTTTATCGGTGGCTTTGTAGCGTTAATGGAGCGCTCCGGGGGCGGTGCGGCGTTCGCGGCCAAGGTGACGCACTTCATTACCACTAAGGCGCGCTTGCAGGTTTCGGCGTGGATTGGTGGCATCGTTATATTCTTCTCGGATCTAGGCACACCACTTATTATCGGTCCTACCTTTCGACCTATGGCAGACCATCTACGGGTCTCCCGCGCGAAACTTGCCTATATTATCGATTCGACTGCATCGCCAGTGGCCATCCTAGTGCCTTTCATAGGCTGGGGTGTCTACATCATGAGCCTGCTCGAGCAGCAGTTCACGACACTGGGCATCGAACAGTCTGACTTCCAAGCGCTGATCTCCGCGATGCCGTTCCAATTTTATGCATGGCTGTCACTGTTTGCTGTGCCGCTACTCGCGCTTACCGGTGTGGAGTTCGGCCCGATGGCGAGATCGGAGCGCCGTGCAGTAAGGGAAGGGCTGACTGCAGCGGAGGGTGCAGCGAGCACTGCTTTGCACACGACCGACAAGAATAACGTGCAGCACAGTGCCGCCAGTAAGGCAAGAGCCTCATTCATCTGGCTACCGTTATTGGTTTTATTCATTGTGTTGCTTTGGACTTTGGTACCACTCGGTTTTCCATTCGGGCGCATCAGCGGCGCCGATTTCCGAGCTGGGCTCTCGACCGCTTATCTGAGTGCGGCCGGGGCATTGATCGTATTGATGGCCTTCACTGGTGCGCAGCGTGTGATGGCGAGTGTGCAGATGTATCTCGAGGGCATAAGTCGCATGATGCTTGTGGCAGTCATGCTGCTATTAGCGTGGGCCATGGGTGACATGACCACGGCTTTGGGAGGGGATGTCTATGTGGCCACGCTGGCGGCCGAGAACGCGGCGCCGTGGGCGCTGCCGGTGATAATCTTCTTGGTCTCTTGTAGTATTTCCTTCGCCACGGGATCGTCTTGGGGCACATTCGCCATCATGCTACCGCTAGCCCTGCCAGCCACTGTCGCCATAGGGGCGCCGCTATATGTGTGTATTGGCGCAGTACTCTCTGGTGGCCTGTTCGGCGATCACTGCTCGCCGATCTCCGAGACTACCATCCTGTCTTCTACCGGCGCGGGCTGCGATGCCTTCGAGCATTTCCAGACACAGCTACCCTATTCGCTGGCCAATGGTGCATTGTGCGTGATGGGCTATATCGCGGCGGGCTTCACAGGCGCGGTGTGGACACTGCCTGTGTTGATTGTATTGCAGGTGGGTGGCTTGCTGGTGCTGCGGAGGAGGGGGTAATAAATGGGGGCAGCCATGGGTCAGTGTAGATTTATCCTCTCATTCCTTTTTGACCAACTGCTGCCATGCATCGGCCAGCCGCTCCGAGATCAGCCAAGAGGTCTCTTCCAGTTTCACTTCGCTATCATCCTTCGCGACTAATTCATGGGTAATGATACTGCCCTTGATACCCATGTCTTCTGAGACGGGGAGCAAGGCTTTGTAGCCCATGGCATCATCCGGCAAGCGTTTCTTCATCACTTCTTCATAAAAAACGAGCGCTAGGTCACGGCTGCCGACCACTTGATGGCCCACACCTTTCTCCTCCACATAGGTCCACAGCGCACCGGCGCGGCGGTTGGTGGTGAAGATGCCTTTAATGATGGTATTGCGGGACACTAGGTCACTTAATCCTACGAAATAAAGCCCTGGAGTTTTTCTCGTGGCCTCCGGTGGCACCGACGAATAGTAATAGCCGCCTTGATTGACCACATAGGCAATCACACGCTCAGGCATCCATGCTGCGATCTCATGGTTAAGCTCTCCGCCCGCGGAATGTCCCCAGAGCAAAAAAGGCGAGTAGGATAGTTCTTGATGACCGCTGGCTTCTGCGAACTGATCGATGGCATCGATCAAGGCTTGGCCGCTGCCTTCTCCGACTTTTATATAATTCTCGATCATCATGTTGACGTGTTTGTGATCAGTGAAATAGGTGCCCATCAAGGCCAAGTCGTGTTTACTGGCAAAGTCCTGCCAATAGCTGTCATCTACCATACCGCGACCATCGCCATTCGACCCTGGGTTCAGCATCAGTATGCCGCGGATTCTATCTGCACTCGGCTTATGCCAAAGTTTAAACGCAGCCATGTTGTACACAACGCCGGGTTCCAGGGTAGTTTCGTAGGTGTCGGCGATTGCCGTGCTGCCAATAAAAAATGTGGCAGCAGTAATTAGGATAAACTCTCTTATTATCGTCATTGTGGTATTCCTTTTTTGATCGTTTATTCTTTCTTGCATATCAAATTTCTTATGGGAGTTATGGCAATACCACTATTTTAAAGAGCGGCTCCATCAACACTTTGCTCCTTAAGGGTCGTAAGTAGCTCGCGCATCTGCGCCACTCTTGTGCGCCCGATCTCTTGCGCCGCTTCTGTGCGCAGTGATTCAGGCAACTGCGCGCTGAAGTTCTCTAGTGTAGCCAAGGCGGTTTGTAAGTCGCTAGCCCATGGGTGTCTTGAGGTAAGGGACAGAATGCGCGTTACCCCTATCACACCAAGAAAGTCTAAGGTGTCGGCATCATGCAAGACAGTCGCCGTAGCATCACTAGGCACCTCGGCATAGTACATGTGGGCGAGCACAGCACTGTTGACTGCTGCTATCTTCTCGCTCGGGAAGCCTGCGTCTATCAGAACACTTTCCAAATTATCGACAGCCGTTTGAGAGTGTTCGGCGCCAGCTACCGCGTAGGGTGCGAAAGTGCCCATGTCATGCAAAAAGGCCGCAGCGAACAATACTTCTTCGTCGACGGTTAGTGAGTCTTGTCGCGCCAACTCTGTGGCCAGCAAATAATTGCGCTCGTAGTGTTCCAAACCCCAGGCAGAGTGCTGAAGATTCTCTTCGGCGAACTGATAGACAGTTTGTTTCCATGCGCTGTCGAGGGCAATTCCTGCGGAAGTGTGGGAGGCTTGTGCCAGCGCATTTTGGGAATGTGCGATGAGCAGTGTGACGAACAGTGATGCCAATAGCGAAGCTTTCATACTATTGCTCCTCTTGCTTAGAACTGGGTAGATAATCGTTATCTTGGAATACCTCGGCCATGATGGCTTGCTCAATAAGTCCACGTTGCCCAGATTTTGTCGGAACCCGCACGATCAGATGAATCTCGCCTGCTACGGGCACCTGCATGGTGACTCTCGGGTCCACTGAGGGTGGCTCTAGCCCTCGTGATGAGCTGATTCTATTCATATAACGACGCACCTCTTCCAGAAATGGCTGGCACTGTTTGCGCGCCGCCGCCAAAATTGCTTTCTGAGCGCTACGCCAGTCATCATCACGCCTGAATGGCACGGTGAACACGTGCAGAACATAGTCATGGGTGAAGCTTTCATTGATAACCGGCTCGGAAACAAACAGAGCGTTTGGAATCACCGCCATGCGGCCTGTGCGCTGATGTGTCAGTTTGCCAGGCCCGACCTCTAGAATGGTAGTGGCGAGCAGGTTCTGATCTATCACATCGCCACGAAAGTCTTTGATTTGAATTCTGTCACCGATGCTGAAGGACCCAGCGCCGGCTTTGAGAATGGAGCCGGTGATGCACATGATCAGCTCTTTGGTGGCGACCACGAAAGCCACCGCTATCGCTACGATTGAAAGCGCTAGGGTGCGCAGCTCTTCGCCCCAGATAAGCACTAAGCCCAATATCATCAGCAGCAATAGCCCATTGCGTGATTGCACTAACCAGCGACGACGTAGCTCCGGGGAGTCGATTTGGCGTTTGATGAAACGTGCAATCAGCGCACGGACTATCAAGCCCCCTATGATCAGAAATGCGGTGCTAATTAGCAGGCTCCAGATAGAGTCTGGTACTGCGAAATCGGCTAATGATATTTGCAAGTCTTCGTTCATACGCGCAGTCCTTCGAGCCTTACAGTGGTGAGATGGGCTTATTATGACTTGTAATAGGCTGTTCTGACTAAACTACCAGATCCGCACCTGCCCTATAAATGACTGATTCAGACCCTTTCCTAAGGAGGAGCATTAAGGCGATTGTACTTTACTCGGCCCCATATATTAAAAAGGGGGCGGTTTAATCAGCAAAAAAACCAGCTGACTAAACTGCCCCCGTGTCCAAACGATTCAGACCTCTGATTGAAAATTGAAACCCGAGCCGGGAATCGGTTTGAGCATCAGAGGTCCGAACTATATGGCAGGTACCGCGTCCTACTTGGACTTTCCAGACTTCTTGGACTTGCCAGATTTTTCGGACTTTCCAGATTTCTCGGACTTGCCAGATTTGCCAGACTTCGCTGCCGCTTTTACCAGTGCGGAGCGCTCGCTGTTACTAATAATACCTGCCTTTCGTAATTCCGAAGCAGCGTGAGATACGCAGCTTACGAATTGACCGTGGTTCTTGAAGTCACCCGAGCAAGCACTATCAAGTAGGTCCGCAATGTTGCAGCCCATCGCATTGGTAGTATTAGCAACGCCGGAATCAACACCATTGATAGAGACGGTTGTGGAGAGTATAGAGTTTACGCAAGCATCTACGTCGTCATTGATGCCGTCGCCATCAGAATCGGGGACATTGGCAACCGCAGGGTCAGTTCCTTGCGCTACTTCGTCTCCGTCACTTACGCCATCGCCGTCTGTGTCTGGGTTGAGAGGATCGGTGCTGTAAAGGACTTCCTCTGGGTCGGTTAGGCCATCCCCATCTGTATCTTCGAAAACCGTGCCTGTATTAGTTTCGAGGCGGTACATACCACCTGCGAGACCACCGCCATCGAAAATGACGAACTCAAGTTTGTGTGTTCCTGTCATAGTGACGGGATAGCTTGGGGCCGGGTGCGTATTGTTAGCACCTTGATAGCCTACGAGAGTGCCATCTAAATAGATCCACGAGCAATTGTCCGCAAGAAGGTTGAGCACGAAACTGCCTGAGCCGGAAACCTCAGTAGAGTACTTTGTCCAGTTATGACCGCCAGGTCCCTGAGAGTTAATATTGGACCATGCGTTTATCCATGATGCGGAGAAGGATTGGGCAGACTGCCAAGGGTGTACACTTGTACCGTAGTCGAAGGCTTTATGCGGGTTAACCCAATTAGAGTTGAGTCCAACTGACGGCACAGTGGTGCAGACATTGGTCGGCCAGTTCGCATCGGCTGTGGCTGGGTAGATGGGATCCCATGTATCAACATTACTATCGCTTGTGTATGTCAATACTGTTTGCGCACTTGAAGCGCCTGATACAAAGATCGCGGCGGCACCAAATAGTGCCAAAAAAATCTTGTTTTTTGCGGCCATATCATCATTCCTTATAAAATCATTATAGTTGTCATATGAGTTTAGCCGAAACTTTAGCCTAACTCAAAAGTTTGGAGATAAATGCATAGTTTTCTCAATATGAAATGTGTCCCTCTAATTAAGGGGGCGCTGCTCTGAGAATAGCGGGCTTCCAAATGTGGGGAATACTTGCCAAGGCAACAGTATTTCCCGCACCCACTAAGGCCAGAGACTCACCTTTCGCGAGACTGCCGGTAGGTACATAGGCAATAAACTACGATCGGCCATCACGATACCCAAACTGTTCTGGGTCGATCGGTACCTCGACTATCCGCTTACCGATAGGTTCCTTTCTGTGACAGACGCCGCAAGCGCGCACCGTTGGGCTCCTGCCACGGGCTACGACTTCCTGCATGGGAGGGTGCGCTTAGTGTTTGATTCGCTTGGCACCGATTGTTAAGAAAAGTACAACATTCCTTATACGCGGCAATAAGCTTCAAAGAGGAAAAACTGTTGGCGAGTTAACACCCGAACCAGGGGGGGCAACGAAACTTGAGTGTTTCGCCGTCCCTGGCGGTGCTTGCAAAATTCTTTATTAGATCGGAACAGCTAGAGCGCTTAAGGGGAAGTCTCCGTGGTGTCTGGGTCACTGTCGTCAGTATCGGAGAAACCATCGCCATCATCGTCATCGTCGACTTGGCCATCACCATCTTGGTCGAAGTCCACTGCTTCATCGGTGATGGTAAGCCCAACGATGTTGATTAATCCTAAAAGGCCGTTGTGCCAATCATTTATATTGAGCGGGTCGCCATCGGGGTTTGTTAGTATCAAGCCAAGCTGATAAGTCCCTGCAGGCAAGGACTCTACGTTAACGGTATCCATTGCGAACAGTTTATAATTATCGGTGCTAGCTTCAGCGCTAACCGGAAGTACTATCGCATCGGTCAACGAATCGCTGTCTATGGCTGGGTCTACTTCATTAGCGTCATTCCCTGTGGGAGAGAAAACAACAACATAGGCGTCAACGCTGCCGCCTATAATTAATTCTGAGCCTCTCGCGAACCGAAGTCCTATGTCTAATGAATCACCCGTGTAGTAGATGCGTTTGTTGGTGATCACGCTTCCCATAATGCCGTCTGAGGCGTTTCCTACACCAACATTTTTGTTTTTCCCTTGACCGTTGGCATTACTATTTCCCTGCGCTGCCACTAACGCAGATGCAAATAATAGAGTGCTGGCAATTATAGTAGAAACAACTGGTTTAGTTATTTGTTTAAGATTAAGCATATTTTTACTCCTGGGATGTTAATTGCTTGTTACTCACCACAGGAGCGATCCTAATAGTAATGGATCTGTCATATCGTGCTGAGTATCCCAGTAATATCAAAAAGAGATAAATGTACACTGATCCCATCTATTTGGTGGGGGAATCAAAACGTTTGAGCAGCCAGCGGACAAGAATAGGAAAGGCCCCGCAGGCTATCAGGGACAGGATAAGTGGTGCATCGATGAAGGCGCTCGTGCCCTGTGTTGCTAATTCGCGTAGAGAGGGCAGGCGCAGGCCAACATAAGCCCAGATCGCATTAGCGGGAATTAGGCCCACCACGGTAGTCCAGAGAAAAGTCCAACTTTGCACGCGGCTAGCGCCGCTGACTGGATTCACTATGGAGAATGGGGCATGCATCATCCGCAGTGTTAGCAGATAAAAAGCCCCTTCTTTTTCTATATGTGCGTTCATTGCGGCTACGAAGCTAGTGTAGCGCCGCTCGATGCTTGCCTGAAACAGGTAACGACTCAGCATAAATATCACCATCGCAGCGATGCTAAGGCCAACGGTAACGATAAACATCGCCTGCCAAAAACCAAACAACCAGCTGTAGATAATCGCTTTGCCTCCCGTTCCAGGGACCAGTGCAAGTAATGTGTAGATTAAAAAGCCGATCAGAAACGAACGCACTGGATTCTGCGCAATGGCGGAACGCAAGCGATCCTCCTGAAGCGCCAGATCCTCCAATGAGAAGAGATTGTTCGCATACCAGGCAAGTACCAGCAGTAGCAGGAAGACAAGGGAGACGATTGCCAGTTTTCGTTGGCTGCGCACGGCGTTCTTTTTAATGCTCATAAAAGGGCAACTCTAGATGCTTAAGTTCCTAGCGGGAGTGCGTATACGCGACAGGGAATGTTGGCCAGCAGAGTAGGTGTAACTACAGGCGCAAAAATAAGTCCCAATTGTAGGCCGGAATCAGCTAAAAGATTGTTAGTCATTGCGGTCCTAACTCTATCGTGAAACGGTGCTGACAACTTAACTCGTCAGTTGTCAGAATCCCAGTATGAAACCACTAATACTCTGTAAGCGACACTTCACAATATCCAAGCCGGAGGCATTGCCAGGTCTGGGCCGAGTCGCATTGGACTTCGCTGGGTGGATTCTGCTTTGTTCAAGAATTGCTCGAGTCATTCAGCGCCACTTTTAATACTAGCGGTTTTTGATCTATGGAGTTTGGTTCTTATTGAGAATATCTAAACTGCTCTGAAATCCCTTTATTGCTAACAAGGCACTGCGACGCTGTGTCGCATTCCTTTCCGACCAGCCGTGCCCCACCATAGCGTTATGGAATTTGTAGGCGTCAACCATGACGACAAAATTTAGAGCCTTGGGGCTAACGGAGTATGTATGTCTTTAAACACCAAGCCAAACGTTTTTTGTTTATCAAAAATCGCGTTAGCCGTCACATTAGCATTGTCATCTGGCGCAGTTTTTTCTGCTGAAGCGCCAGTCGATATTGAGCAGATTGTCATTGAAGGTCAAAGACACAGCAGCAGCAGCCATCTACAGAGCATTAGTCAAGCAGACCTGAAGAAGTTGTCGGCT
This sequence comes from uncultured Gammaproteobacteria bacterium, assembly GCA_963977405.1. Taxonomy (GTDB): domain Bacteria; phylum Pseudomonadota; class Gammaproteobacteria; order Pseudomonadales; family Pseudohongiellaceae; genus UBA5078. The sequence goes on along the minus strand of CAXBOY010000061.1, from coordinate 11,208 downwards.
GCGACCAGTGATACAGCAAGCCTGCTATCAATGCTGGCGGGTGTTAGTGTCAATCAAACTGGGGCTGTGTCCAGTCTGCCAATGATTCGCGGGCTTTCCGATGACCGCTTGCGCATAAAAGTCGATGGCATGGACATGATCGCTGCTTGCCCGAATCATATGAATCCGCCGCTTTCGTACATGGCCCCTAGCGATGTTGGTCAGATGACCGTATTTGCTGGTATCACACCTGTAAGTGTTGGAGGGGACAGCATCGGTGGGTCGATAATCAGTGAGTCTAAAGCTCCGGATTTCACTGACCGAGCAAGCTTTACAGGTGAGGTGGGTGGCTTTAGCCGCAGTAACAATGATGCCAGTGGTTTTAATGCAAGGTTCACCCAAAGTAGTGAAAACCTGTATGCGAGCTACAGTGGCAGCTACAGTAAAGGTGACAATTACACTGCCGCAAGTGATTTTAAAACTGTCACCGCGACTGGCCGACCAGGGCATAGTTTATCCTTGGATGAAGTCGGTTCCACTGCCTATGAGACTCAGAATCATAATCTACGCCTAGCCTATAAATCTGGGGACGACGTGTTTGACGCGCAATTGGGCTATCAGAATATGCCTACACAATTGTATCCAAATCAACGCATGGATTTATTGGACAACCAGCAGATTCGCGTGAACTTAAACTGGAAACGCGAGACCGATTGGGGGCAGCTGCAAACCCGCCTATATCATGAGAAAGTAGAGCACGCGATGGACTTTGGCCCCGACCGCCAACTCTGGTACGGAAGCAACGCGGTGGGTGGTGCTGTATGTGACCCAATACGTTTTGTTGGTGACCCTGCCGGTACTTGTGCTTCCGGTATGCCAATGAATTCCGATTCGAAAAATACGGGGCTCACTTTCTCTGCGGAGATAGATCTAGCGGCAAGCGGATTAGTACGCCTTGGTACAGAGTCTCAGCAGTTTAGTTTGGAGGATTACTGGGAGGCGTCAGGTGGTGGCATGGGACCAGGGACCTTTCAAAACATAAACAATGGCGAACGTAATAGAAGTGCCGTTTTCGCGGAGCACGAACTGAGCGTAGCTGACGATTGGTTGGTGATGTACGGTGTGCGAGCCGAGCGTGTCGAGCGCGATGCCGATGACGTGCGTGGCTATTCGACTGCGATGAATGCAATGGGCATGCAGGTGATGGAAGCGAATGCCTTCAATAACGCTGACCGCAGGCACAGCGATACGAATATCGATCTGACCTTGTTGACGCGTTACTCATTGAACAGCCAAATCGAACTCGAACTTGGAGTGGCGCAAAAGGTACGCTCTGCCAATCTTTACGAAGTATACCCTTGGTCTTCTTGGACGATGGCCGCTTCGATGAATAATCTTGTTGGCGACGGTAATGGCTATGTTGGCAACCTCGACTTAGATCCGGAAACAGCTCGTACTTTGTCAGGCAGCCTGAGCTGGCGCAGTGAGAGTGGCCTGCATGAGCTAAGTGTTAACCCCTATATTACTAGGGTAGATGACTATATAGACGCTGTTGCTGCCAATACTATGTGGCGTACTGGTCAATACAATGTGCTTCGATACCAGAATCAGCAGGCCGAGCTAAAAGGGGTCGACCTGACACTATCGTCACGCCTAGCAGACAATGCTAGCGGAGTATGGCAGTTAGTAGGCAACCTGAGTTTTATCGATGCTGAGAACACCGATACCGGTGAGGGCCTGTACAACATCGTGCCGATGCAAGGAAGACTCTCCTTAACGCATCAACTTGCGGGCTGGGATAATAGCTTAGAGTGGGTGTTTGCTGGCAAGAAAGACGATCTGTCGATGGTGCGCAATGAAGCGGCCACAGACAGTTACTCCCTATTCAATCTGCGTGCGAGCCACAGTTGGCAGTCGGTGCGGGTGGATCTAGGGGTTGAGAATCTACTTGATGAGTTATATTTCTTGCCCGCCGGTGGCACTTATGTGGCACAGGGTATGACGATGTCGATGAACGGTATCCCGTTTGGCATTGGCGTGCCTGGGATGGGACGCTCACTTTATGCTGGAGTAAACTACAGCTTCTGAATCCTGCAATTTTCGATACTCGCATGTGCGCTTTGCCGTGCGGGTGTCGTCCTCGTACACGATATGTCCTCCCGTCTTGGCTTCAATCGTCCAGCCATTGGCCATCATCCTCCACCAAAAGTAGGTGGGGGTGCATCCTTCGTTCTTCTTGACTTATGTCAATAAAAACCTTGCCAAGCTATATACACTGAGCAGCGTCAATATAAAACTTTTGGTAAAGACCACAAATCGGTGACGCCGAAATTGAGCTAGGTGATGAGACTTGGAGAAATCTATGAGAAAAAATAAAGTTATTGGGCTGCTTTCGGCGATTGCCTTGGTTCCTGCCCTTGCAGGCGCTGCAGAGCCTACAGAAAGTCACCCAACGTATGCGAAGGAAGTGTCGAGAATTATTCAGGACAACTGCCAGATATGCCATCAGCCTGGGCAGATCGGGCCGATGTCTTTTACCTCTTATGAAGAGGTTCGTCCTTGGGCGCCCCTTATTTCACAGAGAGTGGAACAGCGGGAGATGCCACCTTACCAGTATGACAATGACGTAGGCGTGCAGCACTTAAAGAACGATTGGCGCTTATCAGAAGATGATATCAACACGATTGTGTCTTGGGTAAAAGCGGGCTCGCCATTAGGCAATCCTGAAGACTTGCCTGAGGCAAGAGAATATCCCCAAGTTGGCGAGTGGCGTCTCGCTGCTGAATTAGGCCCACCCGATCATTTGATCAAATCCACCCCTTGGGACGTGCCTGCTGCTGGGCAAGACATGTGGTGGGAGCCAGAGGTAGATTCAGGCCTTACTGAGACACGCTGCATTAAGGCTGTAGAGACTCTGCCTTCAGCTGCTGCACACGGTTCAACACACCATGCTAACTCACATTTCCTGGTGCAGGATGAGTCTGGCGAGTGGGTAACTTATGGTCGTCTGTCGGAGTATGCATACGGCAAGCTTGGGGAAAAGACTCCTGAAGGTGCGTGTCGTACTGCGCCAGCGAACTCTAAAGTGGGTTGGAGTATCCATTACTACCCTGATGGCAAAGCAGTCCCTAATGACGAAGTCACTGTGGGTATCTGGTACTACGATGAAGAAGATAAATTCGACGAGAAAACGGCCTATCGTCAGGACTTGAGCTTGTACATGCTCGATGGTGGCGGTGACTATTTGATTCCTCCCCATGGCAAGTTAATGACCCAGGGAATGCATTCCTTCGATCACCCTGTGCGCATCGACAGCTGGCAGCCACATTTGCACTTACGCGGCGTCGCGATGTCAATGGAAGTTTTCTATCCTGCAACAGGCAGACGCGAGACGCTCAGCCAGGCATCGAACTGGAACGCGGGCTGGAATCACAGTCATACCTATGAAGAAGGTTATCAGCCATTAGTTCCAGCGGGTGCAATCATTATATTGACCGCTTGGTTCGATAACACTGCTGACAATCCACGCAATCCTGATCCTGATCAGTGGGTGGGTGCAGGTCAGAGAACGACTGACGAGATGTCTCATGCATGGATTGCAGTGACTCACCTTGACAACGAAGGTTACGAAGAGGCGCTCTCTCAGCGCGAAGAACGTGATCAACGTATGGTTTCTGGAGTGGAGCAATAATGAGTAATTTCAAAAAACTAGCCACTGGGTTAATGGCTGCCACATTGGTAGGGCTAACAGTAGCGCCTGCAGCTTACGCGCAGCTTCCAGCCCACTTGCGTGATTATCAGTTGGCCGCACCAAAGAAATCCGGTGATGTTGTTGGCCCGATGTTCAATGGTTGGATAAAGAACGATGATGACTCTATCACTATGATCTTTGGTTTTGTGAACCAGAATCGCGAAGAGATTGTTGATATCCCGCTTGGCCCGAACAATCGCATAGAGCCTGCGCAGTTTGATGGCGCGCAGCCTACTCACTTTCCTGTGTATAGTCGCGGCGGCTTCGTCGGTCTGCAGGAGCGTGGTGTATTCGCAGTAACGGTTCCCGCCGATATGGCTGATACAGAGGTTGTATGGACACTTAGCCACGGCGGAGTCAGTTACTCTGTTCCTGGACGTGCCAAGTCGACCGCGTATGAAATGAGCCGAGATCCTGCCGCTATGGGTTCAGTGAATCCGGCCATTCGCTTCTCAGCGAGTGGTCCAGAATCCACCGACCGCGAAGGGATCTATGCACCACTCGTAAACGCCAAAGTAGGGACTCCTGTTACTTTGAGTGCGCAGGCGCAGGATCGCGGTGATCGCCGTGGTTATGAAGTCCAAACCCCGTTCTTCCCTGTTGGGACTGAGTGGATAATGCATCAAGGTCCAGTTGGCGCTACTCCCGTGTTCGAGAATCCTAAAGTCACGGGTAAAGATCGCGGAGAAACCGACACTCAGGGCATGAGCGGTAGCGGCGATTGGACGCAGACTGCGACTAGAGTGACATTCACCGAGCCCGGCGACTATGTGATTCGACTTCGCGTGGACAACTTTATGGCGCCTGATAGTCAATTCGACAATCAGTGCTGTTGGTCAAACGCCTACGTTCCTGTGAAGGTTAGCGAGTAAAAACCTCCGCGGTTCGAAATACGAAAGCCCCGGAGCGCTAATGTGGTCCGGGGCTTTCGCAATTGTGAAGCCGTATTTGAATCTCGTGATTTTATGCAGAATTCAGTAGTAAGTATTCGGAGAGTAGGTCAATGATCAACAGCCAGCAGTTCTGGGTGAAACCAGTAAAAACACTTTGTGCGATTATCGCGTGCACGGCGGTGTTTGGTGTCTCCTCACAAGCTGTTTTTGCACAGGCCGGTGATAAGATCCGAGGCGAGTATCCTCGTGTGGCAGAGCTCTTGAATGCCTTTGACGTCACCCAAGCGAAGACTTTCGAAGCCATCGCTAGAATTAATAGCGAGCCAGCCTATGAGTTAACACGCGCTGATCTTCAGGAATACTTGGCTATGGTAAAGAAAATGACCATTAGTGACTTGATGAGTTCTGATGGTGTTCAGTTGGCGATGAGCTCTTCCGGTAGCCCTTATTTCGATAGCGAGGTGGAGGCGCGTATCAGTTTGTTGAATGCGATGCGCACCATGCAAAGCGACGAAGAGGCGTCAGTAGCATACTTGGATAACACCGCCATCAGTAGCCACGCTGCCGAAGTCTTGCGTCGAGGGCGTGACTTCGAAAACCAGCTGTTCGAAATAATTTTGGACGAAAGTATTACCAACAAACATAGTGCGGTGAGCGCCGCCATCGTTGATTACCAAAGAGATGAAAGGCGATCGGTGACCAGCTCAACTAAGGAAAGTAGTTTTCTGACAGAGCACGATCAGGCCACAGGATTCGAAACCGCGTTTCCGCGACTAAGTGGTTTGTTATGGACTCAACAATGGTTTCAATTGGCATCGCTTGAAGCGGCAATTTTGAGAACGATGGACGCACAGTTTGTCGATGGAATGGACATCGTGCTAGAGAGTTTTTGGAACAAAGTTGGCACCGATGGGGGGATGAGCATGTTTCCCGCGCCCAGCGAATTACCAATGGCTCCCGCAATTGCGCCGGATCTGTATACCTTATCGCCGGAGGCAGCCGTTATTCTCGATAATTTGAATATTTTGGAAACAGTGTTGGCCGATATCTTGTCCTACCCAAATGTGGAAGATCGACCAGCTCGGATGGATGCTGCTGTTGCTCTGTTCACTAATAAGGGGGCGAATGGCGCACATAATGCGGATTACTTACTTTTTGCGCTACGAGGCGGTATTTACAACCAGGGTGGTCCTGCGGTCGGCCAGCTGAGGCGCTCCGAGCGCAATCGCACACGCGCTGCCATGGATATGGTGCAAGCCGCAACCTACGGGACTGATCGGTAAGCGTAGGCACGGCGACATGGATTGCCGCATTTAGGCGTTAATTCAGTCCCGCTTGACTAAGATCAAGGGACGATTCCCTGCATCTGCTAGTCTTAAACTCAACATCCCCTAAAACTCTAGGGTTGTATCCAAAATTCAACAGAGACAAGCGATGATCTTTTTCTCACGTTTCGCATTCATTCGTTCACTGGCTAGTGTTTTGGTGTTGGTGATCGGTGCCGATATGTGTGTTGCGCCGGCAGTTGCGGCAGACACAACGATACTGGCCACGAGATACCCACAGCTACAGCAAATGCTTTTAGCGCACGATGTTTTGCAAGCCAGGGCGTATGAAGAAATCGTGTTTACCAACGAAACTCCCGGCGCGGCTATCGGGCAACGGATGTTGCTCGATAAATTGGTGGAACTCGAAGAAGCGGAGACCTCCCACTACCATTCGGCCGGAAACCACTTATCGTTGTTAGGACCCCATAGGGCATTCGAGAGTCGCGTAACCCCAGGCTTGCTTGGCGTAATCTACGAACAGCATGATGCGGATCAAGTTCGTCCTCTACTCGCGGAAATTGGCATCCTCCCTCCTGTCGCGCTGCAAACACTGCAACGCGGGCGCGAGTTCGTTGAGCAGCTAATTGAGATCTACCTGAACTCCGAGATAACAGATAAAAAGTTAGCAATTGCAGGCGCCGTGCAAACTTACCTAAGCGACGACGCACATTCGGTGGCCTCCAAGCCTAAATTAGATGAACTATTATCAGATCATCCGTACGCCTACGCTTACCCAGTCGGATTCCCTCAGCTCAGCGGCCTTACGTGGGCTTCGCAGTGGTTGAAGATCGCCCTGCTAGAGATCGTTGTGACTGCGACATCCGACGCGCAACTAGATGAAGATGTTGAGCGTCTGATCGCGCTTTACAACGAAAAGCTAATTAGGCAGCACAGCGGATTTGTCGCACTGCCAGCGGATATTCCTACCAGCCCAGTAATCGCACCTACATTTTTCGAGCTGTATCCGGACGCTGCCTACATTTTGGATAACCTCGAATTGCTCAAGGTGGTCATAGGAGATGTGTTGGCGTACCCAGGCATAGAGGATCGCCCCCAGGCAATTACCGACGTTGTTGCGGCCTACACCGATAAGCGGAACAAGCTGATGAAAGATGAGGTGAAGTACTTACTGTATGTGTTGCGCGGAGGAATCTACAACGCGGGTGGCCCAGCGCGCGGCGGGCTGACGTGGCCCGATCGAAATTGGTCTCGGGAACAGTCGGAGAACCCACACATCAGCATCAGCCCCCAACCTTGATAGGATTAGAGCTATGAGTAGTAAGATTCACAGTGCGTTGTTTATGGTCTTTAATACACTTGTAATAGGGTTGACTAGCATGGCAAGTCTCGCTGCTCCCGAGCGGGTAGGCGACTTTGCGCTGTTGGACGAGTTGGGCGAATTTCATCAACTCAGCCGCCATCAGGACCACGATGCCGTAGTGCTTTTGGCTTATGATAGTAGCTGCTCAGCAGCACAAGAAGCCGCCGCTACGCTTGCGCAGTTGCAGCTTCAATACGATCAACGCATGGCGTTTTTTGCGCTCGACATCAACGCGATGGATAGGGCCACCGAGAAAGGATGGGATCTATCCTTTCCGGTGCTCGCGGACGAGTTGAAGTCAGTGGCGGAAAGTCTGAAGATCACCGCTGCAGGCGAAGTACTGGTGTTTAACCCGCAGCGCTTGTCCCTCTATTACCGTGGCGGCGCAGGGCAGGCGCTGCAGGATAATTTGAGTGGGATAGTTGCTAATAAATCAGATGCCCCTACCAGTTCTGAGATCAAGGGCTGTTCCATCAGTTACGACAGCGCTGTGGCGGCCGTACCCGATTACTCCACCGAAATTGCCCCTATCATCGTTGAGCACTGTGCGATCTGTCACCGCGAAGATGGTGCTGGTCCGTTCCCTTTCGACAGCTATTATTCGCTAGCTGGTTGGTCGGCCATGGTCAAGGAAGTGATCATGAGCAAGCGAATGCCCCCAATGCAGGTAGACGCGAGTTATGAGGCCACACCAAGTGCGCATGCCTTGTCGGCCGACAAGCGACAGAAGATCCTGCGTTGGATGCAAGCCGGCGTGCCGAGAGGTGAGGGCGCAGAAGACCCTTTGGCACAAGTACCACTGGAAAAAACCTTCAGCTGGGAGCTGGGTACGCCAGACTTTGTTATCGATACGCCTAAGAATATTATCCCCGCCGTTGGCATCCTCGACTATATGTATCTGGAACTTGAGTTGCCGTTTACCGAAGACAAATGGGTGAGGGCGTTTCAGTATAAGCCAGGAGAAGAGCGTGTAATTCACAATCTTTCTGCATTCATTGTGGCGCCCGATAGCGATTTTTGGGGCGAAGAGAGAGAGGCACTGACGTCCGAGCGGCGCTTCTTAGGCAGTTTTGTTCCCGGTGAAAATCCCGCGACGGTGTTCCCCGAAAACACCGGTGTGTTGATTCCAGCCGGCCATAAACTAGCCCTTATGTTTCACTATTACTCCCATGGTCGAGTGCTAGAAGACGTCACAACTATAGGGCTTTATTTTAATGACGCCGCTCCAGCCCGTGAAATAGTAACGCGACCAGTATCCGCTAAATTCACACTGGCGGCGAAGGACGCGGATCGATCACTATTGGCAAGTTACGAGTTTACCGAAAAAGCGACGCTATTGGCGCTCAGGCCGCGTATGAACCAGCGTGGCAAAGACATGAAGTTCGACCTGTTACCAAGCGTTGGAGAAGCTAAAACACTGATTAGTGTTCCTGCTTACAACTATGGATGGCAGCCTCAGTACTGGCTGGAAACACCACATGATCTAGAGCCTGGCGCGGTCATTAATGTATCGGGAACACTCGATAACTCTTTGTCGAATCCCTTTAATCCTAATTTCCAGCAAGAGGTTTCGTGGGGATTCGATAGTGGCCAGGAAATGTTTACGGGCTATCTTACCTATGCGATTGATAGGGCTCACTAGCGATCAAAGGGAATCAAATTACTCTGACCCCTTTGATTCACCCCTTTGATTCCAGTTATTTCTGCGGGCAGATCAAATATTTTTCACCCGTATGTTTCGCGTAGTACTGGCGCACTGTATCTGCCTGCAGTGCTTCGGTAAGAGAAAGTTCATTAGTGTAGTGACTGGCAAAACTGGTCTTTAACTCTTTGGCGACCCGAGCGCGCAAACGCGCGGCGACTTCCACTCCGGCTTTGGCGAGAAAATTCGGCAACAACCAGCCACCGACTCCCCATGCCATGCCATAACCGCGGTTAAGCACTGTGGGAGAGGTGTCCAGCCCACCATAGAGATACACTTGCTTGTGTTTGACTGATCCGTAGACGCTGTAGGCACCGGGCGTTCTTGCCGCGGCGGCTTCCATACAGGAAAGTATATTGGAAGCCAGCATGCCGCCACCGGTGGCATCGAAGGCGAGAGTCGCACCCGTTGCATGGATCGCATCGGTCAAGTCCGTCATGAAACTGTCCGCACTGCTGCTCACCACATACTTCGCCCCCATGTCGCGCAGTAGCTTAGCTTGCTCCTCTTTGCGCACGATGTTGACCAGTTCAACGCCGTCCGATTTGCAGATGCGTACCAGCATCTGGCCTAGATTTGAGGCCGCGGCGGTGTGCACAAGGGCCGTATGGCCTTCCAGCTTCATGGTCTCAATCATCGACAGTGCAGTTAGCGGATTGACGAAGCAGGATGCGCCATCTTTGGCCGTATGCCCGTCCAGCAAAGGCAGGCATGCGCTCGCCTCCACACAGCGATATTGGCTATACATGCTGCCACCCATCACGGCGACAGTTTTTCCTGCCAGACTCTTTGCCAAATCACTGCTACCGGTTGCGACCACTGTGCCGGCACCTTCATTGCCGACGGCCAGCGACTGGCCTACTCTTGCCTTCATTACTCGCAAGCCCTGCTCGGAGACAGGTACGGTCAATACCGTATCCTTGCCGGTACCCGATGTTTTGGCAGCACTGATATCTGACATGCCAAACATTACGCCCTGGTCTGAAGGATTTATAGGCGTGGCTTCGATCTTGATTAGTACCTGATTTTCCTCGGGCGTCGGTATTGGTTTCTCGACTAACTCAAGACGCAGCTCTCCTGTATCTGAAACGGTGGAGATCATTTGAAGATAGGTGGAATTCGATGACATTTTAAACCTCGTGATGTGACTGTAATTATGTGGATGCGTCTAAATTTTCCGGGCTATTCAAAGCTAAGGCGTTATACAGACGGAAAACCGAGAAAATTTGTCACGATTTTAATGCTGTAACCGGAGCATGTGGTACTGGTGAGGAAGGAGAAAATAGCACGTATTGCAAGTTTATGGGGCTACTTTAGTTAAGCATGGCAAGGTCAGGATTGTTATGAAGCTAATGCGGCAATTAGTCGCATCTACTCTCTTGCAGCAAGAGAGTACTCTCAGCGTAGAAAGTGGATAGATCATTCGGATTACCTTTGAGTGATAAGTTTCCGAATTCTGTCCGCCAATTAGCGGTTTTCTTTCTAAAAAAATATCTGGAGTAGTAGTGAATGAACGTTTTTAAATCATGGATAGTGGCGTTGCTCACTATGAGCCCCGTAGCGCATTGCTTTTCTTGAGTATCTAAGTAAAGGAGTCCTTTTCAATGAAATACAAGATGATGGTGCTTGCGACCCTACCTTTTATCTTACAGTCTGTTCCAGCACTTGCTGCAAACTGCGAGGTTGCAAGTGCTACGTATGGGGCGGCGCGGGCGGAACTCGCGGAAAAACGTTCCAGCACTTGGGTACTACTGCAAGATATTGCACTGTCGTCTAATACTGTGGGCTATGGCCCGGGAGGCGGTATGGCGTTTGAGGCGACGTTCTATGACGGCAAGGCTTGGTTGGCACAGGCAGACACTGCGCAGGCTGGAGGAGTTCTTGGGCGTCATGATTTCGCGGCTGATGAGGGAAATGTGTTTGCCGTTACGGCAACACCAGAAACTTGGCAATCCGTTCCGGTCATGGGCAATCTAGACAGTCTCGCAGCTATCGACGCTGCGCTCGCAAGTGCTATAACGGGTATGGGTTGTGAGCAAGCGTTGTTGCCATTTCGTATAGAAGGCACTGCGCGAACGGTAAGCTGGAGTGCCGAGAGTAAGCCAACTGCCGTGAAGGGAGAGTTTATAGGCGAGCCTGTCGTCTTAGTCGGTATTTACTCGTCTGCGAATCGAGATGGCTTCTTCGCCGTGGGTGAAATGAATATCCATGTGCATGGCATCTTTGTCCAGCGT
>CAXBOY010000060.1:0-19455 GCA_963977405.1 uncultured Gammaproteobacteria bacterium | reverse complement strand
ATTAGCTAATGCCTAAATAGAATCCACTGATTGTAGGAGCGGGCTTGCCCGCGAATGCTCGAAATCTTCCACAGATTTTCATCAATCGCACCCATTCGCGGGCAAGCCCGCTCCTACAGTCAGAGTTTTATACAAGTCTAATCAAAACCCATTCAGACTCGCATAGCGATCTCTGTGAAACGCAGCATCGCCTAGCAAAGACTGCACGACCCGCGCTCGCTTGAGATAGAATCCGATATCAAACTCGTCCGTCATGCCAATCCCGCCGTGCATTTGCACGCCTTCATTACTGATTAGCCCAAGTATCTCCGAAAGTTTCGCCTTTGCTACGCTGGCCAGTGCTGGTACGTCATCCTGTGCACCATCCAGCTCAGCGAAGGCACGCCGCACCGCAGAGCGACATAACTCTAACTCGCTATACATGGTTGCTGCACGATGCTGTAGACCTTGGAATGCGCCTATCAAGACACCGAATTGCTCGCGCTGCTTTAGGTAATCGATGATGCGATCGAACACTTCCTGTGCATTGCCCAGCATCTCCGCAGCCACACCGATGCGCGCAACATCGAGGGTCTTCTCCAATATTTCATAGCCCTTGTCGAGCTCGCCTAGCAAAGCTTCCTCGGCAACTTGCACATTGTGTAAATGCACATTAGCGCTATTGCGGCTGTCCACCATTTCTGAGCGCGATATGTTAAGGCCTTGGGCGTCGCGTTCGACGAGGAAGAGGCTTATACCCTTGGCATCGTCGCGGGCACCACTGGTCCTTGCTACGACTATAAGCTGGTCTGCAACATGGCCATCCAACACAAATGTCTTATGGCCATTTAGCACGAAGCCCGTCCCATTTCTCTCGGCAATACACTCGATTCGTGTAGGATTATGGAAGGCCGTCTCCTCCAGCGCTAGAGCCATGAGTAACTCTCCCCCAGCGATACTAGGAAGAAGCGAAGACTTCTGCGCCTGATTGCCGCCGAGATTGATCGCGGTGGCACACAGCAGTACCGTAGCAACCAGAGGGCTAGGCACCAGATTGCGCCCGGTCTCTTCCAAGACCACTTCTAGACCACCATAGCCGAAGCCGAAGCCGCCATACTCTTCGGGAATAGCCATGCCAGCCCACCCAAGCCCGACCATCTGCTGCCACAACTCTCGAGAGAACCCATCGGAGTCTCGACTATCGCGTACGCGACGCAGCTCACCGACCGGCGCATTAGCCTGACAAAAATCCTGTGCCGATTGCTTGAGCATCAACTGATCTTCATTCAATACCATGCTCATGTTCAGGCCCCCTTCTTTGTTGTCAGCATGGGCATATCGGGCAGCCCGAGCACTCGTTTGGCGATGACGTTGAGTTGTATCTCTGCCGTGCCACCCTCGATGGAATTGCCCTTAGAGCGCAACCATTCCCGCGTGACCTTGAGTTCCTCAGCACTAAAGTCCTCGTGATCCTCGCTTGCCCAACCCAAGCCCTGGGTACCTAGGGCTTGCAAGAGTAATTCGTAGCGCCGTTTGTTCAGCTCGCAGCCATAGTTCTTGAGCATAGATGATGTGGCATTTGGCCCCTTATTCAGTTTCGCCTCTTCCATCGAACGCTGTGAGGTAAACGCAAAAGCCTCTGCGTCGATCTTATAGCGTGCGATGTCATCGCGCAGCACAGGGTCAGACAGCCTGTCCGTATCGCCGCGCGCCTGCATCGCTTTACCTTCGACAGAGCTAGCATCAAGAGTTCGACTACTCGCCTTATCGCTCAGCCCGAAGCCGGAAATCATCGTGCGCTCGTGTTGCAAAAGACGCTTGGCGATGGTCCATCCATCATTGAGGGTACCCACAAGATTGCGAGCGGGCACGCGGACATCGTCAAAGAATGTCTCGCAGAAAGGCGAGGAGCCACTAATCAGGCGAATGGGCCGAGTGCTCACGCCTTGGGTCTGCATGTCGAAAAGGATAAAACTAATGCCGCTGTGTTTGGCCGCCTCGAAATCCGTACGCACCAGGCAGAAAATCCAGTCTGCCTTGTCGGCATAGGATGTCCAAACCTTGGCGCCATTGAGCACGTAGTGGTCGCCGTCGAGCACGGCCTTGGTGCTCAGAGATGCTAGATCCGAGCCAGAGCCCGGTTCGCTATAGCCCTGACACCAACGAATCTCGCCCTTTACGATCTTGGGAATGTGCTCTGCCTTCTGCTCGTGGGTGCCGTATTCGAGCAGGACCGGACCGAGCATGCTGATCCCGAAGCTATTGAGCGCCTGCCGCGCACCGATGCGCTGCAACTCCTGCAACAAGATTAGATTCTCTTCCTTGTTTAGGCCTCCCCCGCCATATTCTTTCGGCCAGGTAGGCGTGGTCCACCCCTTCCCCGCCATGCGCTCTAACCACAGCTTACTATCTGGGTTCTTGAAGCTTGCATTGCGGCCACCCCAGACTACTTCGTCCTCCTGCATGGCAGTGCGCATGGAGGTGGGACAGTTCTCCTCCAACCAGGTGCGCGTACTCGCGCGAAACTCTTCGATCGATTGCATTTGTTTCCCCCTTCTGGTTTATTCTTGGTCATGACTCAGTCTAATGACCCAAATTCAGACGCCGAGAGCGCCGCAGTCTTGCGCTGCTGGCAAGACAACGCCGCTCCATGGACCGCTGCGGTGCGCGAGGCGAAAATACGCAGTCGCACACTCGTCACGAACAAAGCCATCGTCGATACCATACTCGCACACGCGCCTAGTCGAGTTCTCGACCTAGGCTGTGGCGAAGGCTGGTTAAGCTGGAGTCTGGCTGCCAAAGACATTCGCGTGTTAGGCGTAGATGCAATCGGGGCCTTGGTCGATTCCGCTAAGAGCAGCCCTAGCGACGCGGAGCCGACACCGCTATTTCGCCAACTCGACTACGACAAGGTGCCACTTGCCTTAACTGGCGAGCACTTTGATCTCATCGTGTGCAATTTCTCATTGCTCGACCAAGCTGGCGTCGCCAAACTGATGCGAGCGGCACCTTCACTGCTTACGCCTAGTGGCACACTCCTCATTCAAACGCTTCACCCCGACTATGTTGGCACAGCGCAAACCCGTATCGATGGTTGGCGCAGTGAGTCATGGCAAGGCATCGGCGACGATTTCCGGGGTCAAGCCCCTTGGTATTACCGCACCATGACCAGTTGGCGGCGGCTATTCACTGAGAGTGGACTTGTACTTACCCAGCAGATTGAACCGCCGCATCCCGAAACCGGTTTGCCTGCATCGGTGATTTTTGTGTTGAAAGCTGGGTAGGAGCTCACCCCCTCAACACCAAACGCCCACTAACCTTCCCTGCCTTCAAATCCGCCAACGCGTTCGATACCTGCGCCAAAGGTCTCTCTTCGATGTTGATCGGTGCAATCTTGCCTGTGCGAACCAGAGCCATGAGTTCGCCCATCTCTTGCAGACTGCCGACATAGCTGCCTTGAATGATACGGGCATTCATCGGTATAAACGGTAGCGGAATATTCAGAGCTCCACCATAGAGGCCTACGATCACTAATTTGCCGCCCTTACGCAGGGTAGACAGTCCGAAGGCCGTTGAGGCCTCTGCGCCGACGAAATCCAATGCGGCAAAGACACCACCATCACTGAGTTTCTTGATCGCCTTGATATTTTCGCGCTCTGCGCTGTTGAACACGCGGCTTACTCCGAAGGCTTGCGCCGCCGCTAGCTTGGCCGGGTCTATATCGGCCACTATAGGGTCTATCCCCATGGATAGGGCTATCTGCACTGCCATCATGCCCACACCCCCGGCACCGATAATGAGCACCTCGTCTCCCGCTTGACGATCGGCGATTTTCTTCAGCGCGCTATAGGCGGTCAATCCGGAGCAAGCATAGGTAGAGGCAAGGGCGTCGTCTACATCGCCCTTGTCGAACAAATAACGACTGTGAGGTACTAAGACGTAATCGGCAAAGCCACCCTTCGCCATCGTGCCAAGCCCTCTGCCCGGAGTACAAAGATGCTCGTCACCACGGCGGCAGGAGGCACACTCGCCGCAGCCGATCCAAGGAAACACAACGCGTCGGTCGCCGAGAGCGACTTCGCTAGCATCGGGGCCAAGTGCCACTACTTCACCGAAGATTTCATGGCCTAGCACTTGACCGGGGCGACCGACCTCAAGTTGTTTGTCATTGCCCAGATTGAAGACGCCCTCATGCAGATGTATGTCTGAGTGACAAACGCCGCAGGCCAACATCTTAACCAGAACCTCACTGCCCTTAGGAGTCGGGGTTGCCGACTCCACAGGTGCAAGAGGTGCACCTGGCGTAGTAGTTTCATAAGCGATCATGCGTGAACCTCCAATCCCCGTGCATTAAGTACAGTGGATCAGCCTTGAGACTTGGCCCACGCGCCGAAACTACTCCCTTCGTTCGCTAACTTCTCAAGCAGAGGCGCCGGCTGCCAATAGTCTGGACCTAACTCTTTCTGGAAACGCAGAATCGTGTCGTAAACTTCTTTCAGGCCCACTTGGTCGGCGAAGTACATGGGGCCGCCCTTCGCACTAGGGAAGGCATAGCCGTAGACATACACGACATCGATATCGCTGGGACGCTGAGCAATACCCTCTTCGAGTATCAGGGCGCCCTCGTTGATTAGCGGATAGAACAATCTTGCCACGATCTCTTCATTACTAATCTCGCGCTGCTTGACGCCGAGTTTCTCGGCCTGCGCGCGAATGAGCGCCTCAACCTCTGGGTCGGAGATACGCGCGCGAGTTTGTGGGTCGTATTTATAATAGCCCGCACCGGACTTCTGACCAAGACGACCGCCTTCAACCAAGGCTGAACCGATACAATGAGTCACAGGATCCATGACCTCGCCTTGGGCCTCGCGGGCCTGACGGGCCTTGTAGCCCACATCCAAGCCTGCCAAGTCGCTCATCGCCAATGGCCCCATCGCCATGCCGAACTCTTCCGCGGCGGCATCCACTTGCGCAGGCGTGGCGCCATCGAGCAATAACATATGGGCCTGACGACCATAGCCACCCAACATTCGGTTGCCTATGAAACCATAGCATACACGTGATAGCGCACAGACCTTACCAATCTTCTTGCCGATCTTCATCGCGGTAGCTAAGACGTCGTCCGCAGTCTTCTCGCCACGCACTACTTCCAATAATTTCATCACATTGGCAGGGCTAAAGAAGTGCATACCAAGTACATCTTGTGGTCGCTTTGTGGCATTCGCGATGTCGTCGACATTCTGATAGGAAGTATTCGATGCCAGAATTGCGCCGGGTTTACACACAGCATCTAACTTCGCGAAAACTTCCTTCTTGATATCGGGATTCTCGAATACGGCTTCGATGACGAGATCGACATTGCTCAGATCTTCATAAGAGGTAGTCCCGTCTATCAGATTGAGACGTTGCACCATCTCCGCCTCGTCCATCTTGCCTTTCTTAACAGTGATAGAGTAATTCTTACGAATGATATTCATGCCGCGCTCTAATGCCTCGTCACTGATCTCCAGCATCGTGACCGGGATACCCACATTGGCAAAACACATCGCGATACCGCCACCCATGGTGCCGCCACCGATGATGGCCACGTGCTTAATATCGCGCACTGGCGTATCCGCTGCCAGCCCCTTAATTTTAGTCGCCTCGCGCTCTGCGAAGAACACGTGACGCATGGCTTGTGACTGTGGCGACTGCACGCACTCTGCGAACAGAGCACGTTCCAACTCCAGCCCTTTGTCCATAGGAAGATTCACCGCTCCCTCAATACAGCTCACGATACGATCTGGCGCGATCTGACCACGGGCACGAGTCGCCAGCTTCTTGCGATAGCCCTCGAAAAAACCAGGCTCGATGGTGCTAGGGTCTATGGTGATATCCCGTACTCGCTTGAGTGGGGCACCCGATGCCACTAAGTCTTTCGCGTAGGAAATGGCACTGGATTTCAAGTCATTACCCACGACCACTTCGTCGATTAGATTCATAGCACTAGCATCAACCGCCCCAATAGGGTTGCCACTAGTGATCATATCGAGCGCTGCCTTTACGCCAGCAATACGAGGTACGCGTTGTGTGCCGCCGGCACCTGGAAGTATGCCGAGCTTCACCTCAGGAAGGCCCACCTTGGCAGTAGTCAATGCGCAACGATAATTGCATGCGAGAGCAGTCTCGAAACCGCCACCTAGGGCAGTTCCGTGGATAGCTGCAACCACCAACTTGCGGGAGTTCTCGATAGTTGTAAGAAGGTCTGGAAGTGAGGGAGACTGCGGTGGCTTGCCGAACTCGGTGATGTCAGCTCCAGCAATGAAGGTACGGCCGGCACAGATCACGACCAGTGCCTCGCTGGCGTCAGTCTGGCCTGCAGCGATAGCGTCTTGCAAACCCTTGCGAAGAGCGTGAGACAAGGCGTTGACCGGTGGATTGTCGATAGTGATTACACCAATATTATCGATAATTTCATAGCTGACTACATTAGACATTCGGGATCTCCCAATTGATTATTGCAAATAATTGAAGCACCTTTTTGACGGTACTAACGAAAAATATGGCACGGGCACTACTAATCGAGTCGTTCTATAACGGCGGCAATGCCTTGGCCTAAGCCGATACACAAACTAATCAGAGCATAACGACCACCTGTGCGCTCCAGTTGCCGCAGGGTTGTGATAGCGATTCGCGCACCCGACGCACCCAGAGGATGCCCCACGGCAATGGCGCCACCGTTGGGATTAACCCGCGGATCGTCGAAGGCGATATCGAGCATCTTCAGGCAGCCAAGAACTTGGGTAGCGAAGGCCTCGTTAATTTCGATGATATCCATGTCCGCCAGACTTAGTCCCGCACGAGCTAGGGCCTTACGTCCCGCGAATACCGGCCCAAGTCCCATTACTCTAGGCTCAACCCCGGCAATTGCGCCCGCGACAATGCGTGCGCGTGGTCGTATACCGTATTTTTCCCCGATACTGCTAGCGCCGACAATTAGGGCTGCAGCACCGTCATTGATGCCCGAGGCATTGCCAGCAGTGACCACGCCGCCCTCAAACAGGGGCCGCAGGCCCTCTAGTGCCTGCACAGTCGAGTTCGCTCTTGGATGCTCATCCGCATCCACCGTCAACGAAGGCTTCTTGCGCCCTTGGGGCACATCGATTGGAATGATCTCGTCTTGGAAGAAACCGGCAACGCGTGCCGCTTCGTATTTCGCCTGCGAGGCAGCTGCAAATACATCGCTGGCTGCACGAGAAATACCAAGATCTTGCGCGATGTTGTCAGCGGTCTGCGGCATCGTGTCATTGCCGAAGGCTGCGGCGAACTGAGGATTGGTGAAGCGTGCGCCAAGCGTGCTGTCCGCGATCTGCTGACCTCGATCAAAAGCCGAGGTCGCCTTGGAGAGGATGAGAGGTGCGCGGCTCATGGACTCGACACCGCCTGCCACGAACAGCTGTCCCTCACTGCTCTTTACGCCACGAGCAGCGTCTAGCACTGCCGCGAGGCCAGACCCACACAGGCGATTGACTGTAAGTCCCCCTACGGCATGGGGCATGCCCGCTAATAAAGCAGCGAAACGACCCACATTGCGACAATCCTCACCTGCCTGATTGGTATTACCGATGATGACGTCTTCATAGGCCTCTAGTGGAAATTGATTGCGCTCGACCACAGACTTAATGATGTGTGCTAATAGATCATCCGGACGAACCGGCGCCAGTACTCCGCCTTGTCGTCCAAACGCACTCCTGCCACCATCGTAGATAAATGCTTGTTCCGAATCCGTCATATACTCGCTCTCTCTAATGCATAACAAATAACTTGCGTAGGAGGGGAAATGCGAACGCAAGCTGCGCACGGTGGCGACAACTCGGCAAAGCTGGACATACCTTCATAGTCTCCCCTCAGCGACTAAGTGGTAACAACATCTCGAAGTAGCACAGACTCGACATCCCATCGAGTAAACAGCCGCTTCGAGAAGCTGCCCCGCAGCCCAGCTGGTCAGTGCCTAGCTTGCTGTGGGGCAGTCATGGTAGCACAGGGTATAAAGAGGTGGAATTCGCTTCGAGCAGTCTTTAAGCTCTATCTCGTATGTGTATGTCTGGGGGAATTCATTTAGAGGAAATCGCATGATTCGTGACCAAGAACTACTCGATCAACTAATCAATATGGTGGATCGTTTCGTCAAAGAACGCCTAGTTCCTGCCGAGCAGGAAGTGGCTGAAAACTACCAAATCCCGGAAGAAATAGTCCAAGAAATGAAAGACTTAGGATTATTCGGGATGACAATACCCGAGGAATACGGCGGCCTAGGCCTTACAATGGAAGAGGAGATCTATGTGGCCATGGCGCTAGGACGTACCAGCCCCGCATTCCGCTCCATTCTCGGCACCAACAATGGTATCGGCTCCGCCGCAGTCGTATTCGACGGCACCGAAGAGCAGAAACAACGTTTCTTGCCAAAATATGCCAGTGGCGAGTGGGTGGGCTGCTTCTGCCTTACCGAACCCGATGTGGGTTCCGATGCCGGCTCTGTGAAGACTACTGCGCGGCGCGAAGGTGATTTCTACATCATCAATGGTACCAAGCGCTACATTACCAACGGCCCAGTGGCAGACACATTCAATGTCATGGCGCGCACCGACCCGTCGATAAAAGGCGCACGCGGCATCTCGGCATTTATCGTCGAGAAAGGCACACCAGGAATCTCCCTTGGCGCGGTGGATCGCAAAATGGGACAGGCGGGCTCTTTGACCTGCGACGTTATTTTCGAAGACTGTAAAGTGCCTGCGCAGAACTTAATTGGCGCAGAGGGCCAGGGCTTCATTACAGCCATGAAGGTACTCGACCGTGGCCGCCTACACATCTCAGGTGTTAGTGTCGGCGTATCCGAGCGACTCATCGAGGATGCGTTGGAATTCGCCATGAACCGCAAGCAATTCGGCGTGCCAATCTCCGACCACCAACTCATACAGGCGATGCTGGCGGACTCCAAGACTGAGTCATACGCGGCGCGCTGCATGGTCATTGAGACCGCAAGAAAACGCGATGCGGGAGAGAACGTGAGCACGGAGTCAGCCGCCTGCAAACTGTTCGCAACAGAGATGGTCGGCCGCGTTGCGGACCGTGCAGTGCAAATCCATGGGGGTGCTGGCTATATTTCGGAGTATGCTGTCGAACGCTTCTATCGAGACGTGCGCCTGTTCCGCCTCTACGAAGGCACCAGTCAGATTCAACAATTGATTATAGCTCGCAATATGATCAAGGCGGCCAGCTGAGGACTGCTACACAGTTTAGTGCCGCCTAAACCCGATGCTCATTAGCCGTTTTTAGGAGATACCACGATAATATGCGAACAGACGCCTTTCGGATTCTTAGTCTCAACATCCACAAAGGCTTTGCGCTAGGTCCGAAACGGCTGGTGCTCAGCAAGATTCGTGAGTGTCTTCGCGAGAGCGGTGCGAGCATCGTGTTCCTTCAAGAGGTGGTAGGAGCTAACGACAAGCACCGCAAAAATGTCGCAGCATGGCCAACCGAGTCACAACTCGAATACCTCGCCGACACGGTTTGGCATCACCATGCCTACGGCAAGAATGCGATCTATCAACATGGTCACCATGGCAATGCTATTCTCAGTGCACTCCCTTTTGTACGTTGGGACAACATCGACGCCTCGATCCTAAGTTTCTCTCAGCGCGGTTTTTTACATGGCACGATCGCTGGCAATTTGCACTTAATCTGCGTGCACCTTGGCTTATTTGAGCGCGAACGTGCCCTGCAGGTCGCGCATTTAATCGACTATATTCACCGAACGGTACCTGAACACGAGCCCTTAATTCTAGCTGGAGATTTCAATGACTGGCGACTGAGCTCGCACAAACGGCTCACGCAAACTCTAGACCTACGTGAAGTGCACGAGTGCGCCAATGGCCGCCTCGCGCGCACTTTCCCAGCGTTCCTTCCGATGCTGCAGATGGATCGAATCTATGTGCGCGGCTTAGAGATCGAACACTGCGAAAGTACTGCGGGCAGCCATTGGCGCGACTTCTCGGATCACAAGGCCTTAATTGCCGATGTCTCGCTTGTCGCAACAAAGGACAGCACATGAACTGGGAACAGAACCTATTGTGGTTTATTCCACCCATCCACATCATGATGGCGGTACTCGCCTCCGGGCATGCCCTGCTCAATAAGGCCGACTCCCGCGGAGCGTTTGGCTGGATCGCTCTGTGTATTATCCTGCCTCTAGCGGGGCCAATTCTGTATCTAATCTTCGGTATCAACCGTGTAAACTCTGCAGCACGCCGGCACTACATCACGAAGTTGGGCAAGGACTCAACTGACACGATAACAGAGCCCGCTGGTACCGATTTCCGCCCACTTTCAATGGTTGGCGAGAATGTCGTTAAAAAGGGGCTAAGCTCCTGCGACGAGGTGCTGGTGCTGCAGAATGGTGAAGAGATTTACCCTTCCATGCTGGAAGCCATCGCGAATGCCGAACGCCATGTGCTGCTATGCACCTATATCTTCGATCGCGACGAGACTGGTCAGCAGTTTATTAAAGCCCTCGTAGCCGCAAAGAACCGCGGACTTGAAGTCAAAGTTATCGTCGACGGGATGGGCGAGTGGATGAGCCTGCGCCGCATTGGATCTCTACTAAAACAACACCAGATTGAGTTCACTCGCTTCAACCCAATCACCCTTTTGCCTCCTTCCTTGAACCTTAATCTGCGCAGTCACCGCAAAATGTTGATCGTCGACAATCGCTACGCCTTCACAGGTGGCGCCAATATTGGGGATCGACATCTGGCGCTGCGAGAGGACAATATTCATCGCGTAATGGACATTCACTTCCGCCTACAAGGCCGCGTTGTGGATGAATTGGAATGGGCTTTCCGACGCGACTGGCACTACTGCCAAGGCACCCGCAATTTGCATCCATACAAGCATAGCAACCCTAACAGACGCGATTCTCCGGTGTGGTGTAGGCTCGTGCTCGATGGCCCCAATAAATCCTTAGACAGGCTCAATGATTTGATGCTTGGCGTGATCAGTTCAGCACGCAAACGTGTCTGGATCATGACGCCTTACTTCCTTCCTACTCAGGATCTCATTGGCGCCCTGATCGCCGCACACCTGCGGGGCGTAGACGTTCAAATTCTCCTGCCGGGCCAGAACAACATTAAACCTGCGCACTGGGCCTCGCGTAACATCTTGCGCCTTATTCTCGAGACAGACCTATACATCGCTTACCAAAAGTCACCCTTCATCCATTCAAAAATCCTTTTGATTGACGAGCAGTACAGCCTGATTGGTTCGGCCAACATGGACCCCCGCAGCCTGCGCCTAAACTACGAGCTTGGGGTGGAATTGTTCAGCGCAGAGACTAACCAGCAATTGAGCGAATACTTCCTAAGCAGGCGTGCTAACGCTACACAGGTAACGAAACAAGAGATCGCCAACCGCTCGCTTCCCGAGCGCCTACGCGACTCTATCGCATGGCTTTTTTCACCCTATTTATAAGCGCGTGTTAAATCACAACCCCGGCTCGCCATGGTGATACACTGGTGATGTCAACAGATCAATTTTAGGAGTAAATCATGAGCACATATCAGAAGATTCTAGTCGCTATCGATTTATCAAACGAGTCCAATAAGGTCATTAAGCGAGCGAAGAAATTGGCTGGCGGTGACTGCGGAAAGCTGCATCTCGTCCATGTGGTTGAGCCTATAGCTGCCGCCTATCCTATCGATGCTTATGCCATCAATATCAGCAAGATGCAGGAAGAGGCAATGCAAATTGCCAAAGACCGCCTAGCCGATATAGGCAAAGAATGCGCAATAGACGTAGCTCAACAAAACATTGTGGTGGGCTCCGCCGCCACAGAGATACGCAGCATGGCCCAAGAGCTAAACGCCGACCTTATAGTCATCGGCAGTCATGGCCGTTCGGGCTGGAAATTACTGCTCGGCTCTACCGCCAACAAGGTATTACATGGCTCCGAATGCGACATCTTAACCGTCCACGTTGGTGAATGAGGCTCAACATGTCCTACCCCCATCTGCTCGAACCACTCGACCTAGGTTTCACTCAGTTACGTAACCGCGTTCTTATGGGTTCGATGCACACGGGGCTAGAGGATATACCCGACAGCCACAACCGCATGGCCGCCTTCTATGCAGAGCGTGCGGCCGGCGGCGTGGCGCTTATCGTTACCGGCGGGTTCATGCCTAACGAGCATTGCCTACCCCCCGGCGAGTTGCCTGTTTTCAAACAGGAAGGTGCAGTAGAAAAGCACCGCGTGATCACGGATGCCGTGCATAAATTCGGCGGCAAAATTTGCCTGCAGATCCTGCATACAGGTCGCTACTCGCGAACGGAGAATTTGATCGCGCCGTCTCCGATTCAGGCGCCTATCAATCGCTACGTGCCACACGAGGCGAGCGAAGAACAGATATTGCAGCAGATCGAGGACTTCGCGAACTTCGCCGCTTTCTGTCAGGAAGCGGGCTACGACGGCGTTGAGATCATGGGCTCGGAAGGCTATTTCATCAATGAGTTCATCGCCAAACGCACGAACCAGCGCAAAGACCGCTGGGGCGGTAGCTTCGAGAACCGCATTCGATTAGCACTAGAGATCGTGCGCCGCACGCGGGAGCGAGTCGGTGCTAATTTCATCATCATCTTCCGCCTCTCTATGCTCGACCTAGTGGAAGGAGGTAGTAGCTTCGAAGAGACTGTAATTCTTGGTAAGGCTCTTGCAAAGGCAGGGGTGACCATCATCAATACGGGCATCGGTTGGCACGAGTCCCAGATCCCCACTATCGCTACTAAGGTGCCAAGAGGCGCTTTTACATGGGTGACTGCGAAATATCGCGACCACCTCCCGGTACCCGTCATTACCTCGAACCGCATCAACACACCAGAGCTAGCAGAGCAGGTCTTAGCCCAGGGCGATGCCGACATGATCTCCATGGCTCGCCCATTCTTGGCGGACCCGCATTTCGTCAATAAGGCGGCCACCAATCGCAGCGCCGAGATCAACACCTGCATCGGCTGCAACCAAGCCTGTCTCGACCATATTTTCAATGGCCAGCTCACTAGTTGCCTCGTGAACCCACGCGCCTGTCATGAACTGGAATTTCAGATTAGCCCTACTACTTCGGTTAAACGCATCGCCGTTGTCGGCGCAGGCCCAGCCGGCCTAGCCTTCGCTACCACCGCCGCAGAGCGTGGGCATAAGGTCGCGCTGTTCGACAGCGCCGCTCAGATAGGCGGGCAATTCAATCTCGCAAAGCGTATCCCAGGCAAAGAAGAATTCAATGAGACTCTGCGCTACTTCGCGCAACGCTTACAAGCTCTTGGCGTGGAGATTAATCTCAATACGCGAGTGACCAGTGCTCAGCTCAATGCCGAGGACTTCGACGCCGTGGCGGTGGCAACCGGCATCACGCCCCGGGTACCAAACATCGAGGGTGTCAACCACCCGATGGTTCTAAGCTATGTGGATGTCATCAGCGGAAAGGCGACTGTTGGCAAACGCGTCGCGCTGATAGGCGCAGGTGGTATCGGTTTCGACGTGGCAGAGTTTCTAAGCCATGGCGAGGCGACCCCTAGTCAAGACATCCCAGTGTTCATGAAGGAGTGGGGTGTCGACATGACGATGGCGGCCCGTGGCGGCATAGAGGGCGTCAGTGCACAGCTCGAACCCTCACCAAGGCAGATATTCTTACTACAACGCAAACAAACTCGTATAGGCGCTAACCTAGGCAAGACCACAGGCTGGATTCATCGCTTGGGCCTAATGAAACGTCATGTGCAGATGCTGGCCGGTTGCGACTATCAGCGCATCGATGATGAGGGCCTTCACCTGACGGTCAACGGTGAACCACGCTTACTGGCAGTCGATAATGTCGTGATCTGTGCAGGCCAGGAGCCATTACAGGAACTAGTGGCAGGGCTAAAGATCCCTTGCCAACTTGTCGGTGGCGCGAATGTGGCGGCCGAACTCGATGCGAAGCGTGCGATCGAAGAGGCTACCCGGGCAGCCCTTAATATTTAACGGACTCTAGGATGTCGAGTTCGGGCTGGTAGACCTTTGTATTGACGTCAAGCATCCCAAGAACGGTGTGGAAATAGTTATCGTGTGACAATGTTCGCTGCGCCTGAGTTTCGAGTTTTTGACGCGCCTCTTGGCTTATGTCACCGCCCAACCACAGCGCAGATGCGACGTGAGTCTGCGCCTCTGGCGCGAGCGCATAGGGCAATCCATGCAGGTAGAGCCCAAGCTCCCCCAGCGACTCTCCGTGGTCTGCCATATAGAGCATTGCGGTCGAGAATTCCTCCTGCAAAGGCTCAAGAAAATCGATGACAGTGGCGAGAAAGTAATCGCTGTAGACTAAGGCATTGTCATAGGCATTATTGATCTCTTCACGGCTACAGGTCTCAAGCTGATTCGATTCACACACGGGCGTATAGAATTCAAACTCTTTAGGGTAACGCTTATAGTAGGCGGGCCCGTGATTGCCCATCTGATGTAATACGATCACGATATCGCCCTCGGAGTGGCTGGCGATGTAGTCATCCAAGCCACTAAGCATGCCCACATCGCGACACTCTTCATCGCATACCGGATTCACTTCGGGGCTGCGAAAATCTTCGAATGCAATGCCATCTGCAACGCCCTTGGAATCGGAATTATTATCACGCCACAGTACGTTCACACCCGCTCTCTTGAGCACATCCAAGACGTTCTCATGGGCCTTCGCATCGCGCAGCTGGAAGTCGTCGAATGCGCTTAGGGAAAACATACAGGGTAGAGAGAATGCGGTCGATGTGGCGCAGGAGCTAAGTTGGGGGAAGTTGACAATATTATGCTTAGGCAAAGCCCTATTGGTCTCACGCTCGTAACCATTGAGTGACCAATGATCGGCGCGTGTTGCCTCGCCGACTACTAGAACAACGAGCTTGCGCGGGTCGCTATTCTTTGTGATATAGGCATCCTCTGCTATCGGGATACGCGGCCCGACGTGATCGACACGTAGGAGCTCGTCTACATACTTGCCAGAGGAATAGATAAAGGTCAGCGGGTTCATGTAGTAACGCAGGTCCTTCTGCTCGCGAATAAAACTGGCGTATTGTTCCGACATCAACAGCATATTACTGACTATGAGGACAAGAATAACGGCTAGAAATTTGAAGCGACCTAGAATCTCTTTAGACGTCGACTTACATCTAACGGGAATACGATAGACGAGATAGGCAGGCAAAAATCCCAATAGGATAAAATAGACTACGAGCCGCCCACTGATTAGATCGAAAACCTCGCGCGAGTCCGTCATGATAGAGTTCTCAATCATGTTGGTATCTATAATCACGTTGTAACTATTCATGAAGTAACTGGCCATCGCGGCAGCCGGGAATAGAAACATTAAGATGGGCTTGAAGGTGAACTTGTTGAGCACCAAACCGAGAAAGAAGGCAATAAAGCAGAACAGGAGCACCGCCAAGGATATGAAGAAGCCAAGATTACCGGGCGCGGAATAACGCTCAATCACATTGTGGAAAAATGCATAGTTATAGCCGATCACAAAGATTAAGGAAGCCAGCAATATCATTGCTATGCTGCTTTTGCTCTTCAACAGTGCAAACTTTGCTCTTAAGGCTAGTTCAGGCATGGGTAATCTCACTTAACTGTCAGCAATAGGAAATACGCTACCTAGTTTGCCCACCAAGTCTTAAGACAGACTTAAGCTACAGGCTCTATCCTCCACCTTGATTCAACAAAGCACCCAAACGCGAGCCCGATCTGCATGACACGTGATTTCCGACTCTTCATTGTTCTTCCTACCGCCGCATTCCTGCTTGGCAATATTGTGCTGATTGGCGGCGGGGGAGACCTTTTGCTTGGCGACTTAGTCTTTCGCCTACAAGGCAGTGAATGGCAAATGCGGGATGCCTGGATCACGAATCAGCTTATTCACGATCAAGGCCGTAATCTTGTGGCCGCACTACTACTGGCACTGCTAAGCGCCATCGCTCTGAGTTACTTTAAGCAACCCATGCGCCCCTACCGTAAGGGTCTGTACTACGTTCTAGTGGCGGCCTTGATAAGTGTGGCAATCGTGAACCTGATGAAGGAGTACAGCGCGCTAGATTGCCCTTGGGACTTGGCGCGCTATGGAGGAGAGAAGACCTTTATAAGCTTGTTCGATCCACGCCTCGAGGGGCAGAGCCCGGGGGCTTGCTTCCCCGCTGGCCATGCCAGTGGCGCTTACTGCTGGTTGGGTTTATTCTTTCTTGCGCGGCACTTTAGGCCGCAATGGCGCTTCAAAGCACTAGAAGGAGTGTTAACGCTAGGCCTTATCTTCGGCGTGGCTCAACAGCTGCGCGGCGCCCATTTCATCTCCCATGACCTGTGGACGCTTTACATCTGCTGGATGTCGGCATGTCTGTGCTATTTCTTTCTGTTCCGCATGAAGCCCATGCGCTAGCGGCCCAATAGATTGGCAGGCGAGAACTGATCGGTAAGTACACGCTTGGTCTGATCCCAGTCTGGGCGTGTGCCCATTCGACCCGGAAATTCGAGTATCTCGACCCCATAAGGCTTAAGGGTTTCGAACAATGGCTGCGCATTCGTCTTAAGGGTAGATAGGCTCGGCAGTTCCTTCTGTTGCGCGATGATCACCCGGTTACCCGAGCCACTCATCTTCAAGTTGAAGAAGTCGCCGAACACTGCGCGATAGGTCTCGGACTCGTGGGCGTAAAGCTCACTAGTTGAGAAGGTGTTAGAGATCAACACTCCATCGGGCGTCAACACTTGCTTAACTTCCTCGAGGAACTCCTGCGTCAGCATGTGCTCGGGAATATACTCGCCAGTGAAAGCATCCAATACGATAAAGTCGAACTTACGCCCCGTTAGGCCTGCCCGCTTGATGAACACCCTCGCATCCACGACATGGGTCTCAACATTCTCACTCTCTTGGAAGTTGAAGAAATTCTTCGCCACATTCACCACCGCTTGGTCTATCTCGAGAATTTCGATCTTGGCGTCGGGGTAGAGCTCGTGCAGCGCCGAAGGTAGCGTGCCGCCACCAAGCCCGGCGATGAGGATATTCTTAGGATCTGGATTTACCAGTAATCCAGCCATTGTCATACGCGCATAGTGAAAGACAAACTCCTTCGGGTTACGCATATTCATGCAGGTTTGATTGCGCTCGCCGCGCACCGCATTGAAGAGTAGGCAGCGCCGCCCGTCTACCTCTGTCACGAAAATATTGCGGTATACCGAACGCTCCTCATGAAGCGTCTCGGCGGTGACCAATCCCGTGAATAATGAGGCTAGTGCCAATAAACTAAACAGCAATCCCTGGCGCCAAGGATTAACACTGCGATGCAAAGTATTCTTAGTTTTCATAACGATGAACTCCCGTCGCTTCCCGAACCGGTAACTTATGAACGATCAAGATGGCGGTGCCGCACAGCAATAAGACAGCGACAGCTCCCCACATAATTGTGTCGATTTCAAACCAGAGGACGAAATAGAACGATGTCATTAGAGTACCAAGGGCACTGCCGAGGGTCGAGACGAAATACAGCAAGCCCGCCATGCGCCCGCTATGCTCCTCCGAACTCACCAGCAGGCGGATTGAATAGGGTGAAACCATGCCCATGAAGCAAATAGGCAGGAAATACAAAAGCGTCGCAGCGATCAAGGAGCCATAGCGAGGATCCTCGACTGATAGGAACACCTGCGTCATCGTCCACTCTGCGAAGAAGATAATGGGTAATGAGAGTAATGCCGAAAGTCCGAAAAAGGACGCGAACATGCCGTGGCTAGGATTGCGCGAAGACAGCCGCCCACCCCATAGATAGCCTAGAGAGAGGGATAACATGAAAATTGTAATGATACTGCCCCATACATACACGCTAGTGCCAAAATAGGGAGACAGCACGCGGCCACCTAGCAGTTCGATTGTCATGATAACGAAGCCGTTGAGGAAGGC
This sequence comes from uncultured Gammaproteobacteria bacterium, assembly GCA_963977405.1. Lineage (GTDB taxonomy): Bacteria > Pseudomonadota > Gammaproteobacteria > Pseudomonadales > Pseudohongiellaceae > UBA5078. The sequence continues at coordinate 1,489 of CAXBOY010000060.1, read as the reverse complement.
GGCGCAGACAATCACGTTTTGCATTAAGCTATTCTTGCTGGATTCGGTCACGTTGAGTTCTTCTTATAGGGTCAGGTAAACGGGAGATGCCCCATCATTACGAGGCATAATCACTGCCGGAGGGCTGCGTTCAGGTGCCTGAAAATACGTTATCTCCCACGGTGGGTCAAGGTAGCGATTAGCGCGATGATGAATTGCCAGCGCGCCGTCACAGGCGTATTCTTGCGGCGCTTTTCGCGCGGCGAGCGAACAAACCCTCGTTCGCTAAACAGCAGAACCTTTTTTACGGCAATTCCATTCATTGATCCGCCTCGGATCGGGACCATTTGATGTCCGATGATAGCCCCACAGAACTAGCCGCAGAGCTGCCTGCCCCATTGCGCCTTAGCCTGATGCGCCTTGCAGCACCGACTATAGTGGGCAATCTACTACTCTCGATGGTGCATCTTGCCGCGATTAAGATCGTCGCTAGCCTCGGCGACGGTGCGGTTGCAGCAGTACTGGCGGCCGATCGAATCTATATGGCGATTCAACTAATCCTCTTCTCTATCACCGTAGGCACTACCGCGATGGTCGCCTATGCATGGGGCGCTAAGAACCATGAGGAAGCGGATCGCGTGGTGAAGCTATCCATGATGATTGCAGTGATAGCCTCATTATTATTGTGTGTCGTCATCCAGTTTGTCGCCGAACCCCTCGTTGGCATCTTCGGCCTAGAGGGCGAACTACTCGTCGAGGCCGGCCAATATCTGAAGATTCTGATCTACTTCAACGTCTTCTTCGCCTTCCTCGCGGTGCTTGGGGCCGGTCTTCGTGCGGCGGGCGATGCCTTAACGCCGGTGTGGGTTGTGGCCTTGGGCAATGTGGTCAACGTCGCACTGGCCTATTCCCTTGTGTACGGCGCATTCGGCTTACCAAAGTTCGGCGTGCAAGGAGCCGCCTTCGCTACTGGTATCTCCTATCTGCTCACCGCTGCACTATTCCTGTTCATGTGGCAACGCCAGCACCTAATCCTCAAGCCGCGCGCCCAGCCCTTCTTTAGTCGGGAGCGCTTCTCACACCTTGTGCGCATCGCCATCCCGGCAGGCGTCGAGCAGGCGCTATTCAATACCTCTATTATTAGCTTCATGTGGGTGGTATCGCTATTCGGAACAGAGGCGTTCACTGCCTATGGCATAGGCGTTAATATCCTCTCACTGTCTATAGTAATAGGCATGGGCTTCTCTATCGCCACCGCCACCATGGTAGGCCAACATCTCGGGGCCAAGCAGCCAGAGGAGGCCGAGCGTGCCACATGGCGCAACTTGCGCATCGCCTTCGGCATCATGCTCACCATCGGCATCATTCTCGGCAGCAATGCTCGCACCATCGGCAGCTTCTTCATTAGTGGCGATGTCATCCTCGACCATCTGGTCGCGCTGACCATCATGGTGGCGATCGTGCAGCCCATGATGTCGATAGAATTCACCCTCGGCGGCGCACTGCGCGG
>CAXBOY010000059.1:0-19467 GCA_963977405.1 uncultured Gammaproteobacteria bacterium | reverse complement strand
CCGACTTTGACGGTTTTAGGCTCTGCATATATACCCACTTCATTAACGGATTCAGGACCGTCTTCGCTGAATCTAATAGCAGGCCTCAAGGAGCCTGCAGCGGATATGCCAGCACTTAACTCATACGCAGCTGATGTGGCGCGGCCTGGTATTGAATAAGTGTTACCGCCTGACGTTAGCGTCCAGATAACTTCGGTGCCCGCCATGTCTGCAGGCACAGTTACTCCAAAGGCGCCTCGTTCCTGAATACCAACGAATCCACGTCTGCTGTATACGGGAAAATGGGTAGGCTGTGCTCCTTGAAATTGGGCTGGTTCCAACTTGTTATTGGGACCTAGCGGAACATCCACGGTAGCCGTTCTATTCTGATTGGCGAAGCCAAAGATCATGGTTGTCGACCCATCTTCATTGGCAATCCAGCCATTAAACATAGGGGCCACTATTTCACCAGTCGTTCCGCGAGTCGACAAAGGATAATCGCGGAACCGTTCTGGTATTTGAGCATGCAGGGGGGCTGCTATAAGCAGCCCCGCCAGCATTGGTAACAATAGTCTAGAAACTTTCAAACAAACCATTATTGAGCTCCACTGTCCAAGCTGGCAACGCTGCTATTGTCTCGCTCTTTGCGCTCGGTAAGAAGGGCCTGATAGGCTTCTTCATCGAGGTGAGAAACAGCAATCCATGCATGTGACATCTCGTCAGTCGTACGCTGACCTGAGCCCACCCATTGATCCGGATCTGGATTCATGGGGTTGTTTTCAGTGTTGTCATACCATCCAGTCATGATAAGGGTCGCGCCCGCAGGAATAAGGGGCTGGTAACCTTCTTCATAGGTGTGGCTGTGGTTCCAGGCGGAGGTCCAATTGGAAGCCTGACTTAATACTTCTGTTCTGCCCGTTTCCGGATAGAACACTTCCAATGACATTGCGACACCTCGCAGATGCATATGAGGTTGCCAGCTGTCGATGCGAACCGGATGGTCGAAAGACCTGAATCCCTGTGTCATAAGCTTGCCATGGGGGGCAATCATATAATCATCCGTTGCGGCAGAGAGCGTATAGGCGCGCAAGTCTTGGCGGTAGCTTTCTTCTTCGACAAACCCATCTTCTTCGTCGTGGTACCAGATGCCAATGGTCACTTGATCATTTGGCACCGCAATGCCATTGGGGAAATAGTGAATCTCCCATTCAACTTTTGAATTCGCCGGTACTTTTCGGCAAGCGCCTTTTGGTACTTTCTCACCGAGCTTACCAATCGCAAATTCGGACAGGCGGTCGCCATCGACCCATTCGCCATTTGCGTCTAGAACCTTGAAGTGCGAGTTGGCATGGTGAGTTGAGCCTATGGCTGCTGCCGATGGGCGTGTCTCGACAGCCTTAATGCAACGACTCTCGTCGATGCCGGAATCTACAATTGGCTTCCACCACAGGTCTTGACCATTCGCAGGGACATCCCAAGCTTCAGATTTAATAGTGTGATCGGGCGCGCCGAGTTCATCTGCCAAACGCCATTCGTCCACAGCAGGGTACATCTTGGGCTGCGGTAAATCTTCCGGATTGCCCATAGGCGAGCCGGCGTTAACCCAATCTACTATTGTATCGATTTCGTCTTGTGACAAACGCCAGTCGTTTTGGAGGTGCTGAACGCCAACATCGTTATCGTAATGATAGGGGGGCATTTCGCGGTTCGCGACTCTCATCTGAATTAGTGGAGCCCAAGGCCGCACTTCTTCATAGCTCATGAATGACATGGGCCCGACTGATCCAGGTTGGTGACAGTTCTGACAATTCTCCTGAATTAACCGAGACACCTCTTTTGCATAGGTGGGGTGTGGAGCGGCTTCCTGAGCACTGCTAAGTGCTGGGAATGCTGCAAAAACTACTAGCGTTTTTAAGACTTTTTGATACATCATTTTCCATATCCTCTTTTGGGATGGGCATTTTGAATACACTAATCGGTACTTCTATTTCTTTTTCTAAATTCAATGGGTATGAGTGTAACTATATATACTGCTCATTTGAGCCCCATATTTCAAGTGAATAAATGTTACGAGTTGTCGACTAGATGTGACAGCTTCTCGAGTTATTACACAGCAATACGAAGCCGCAAGACCTTTAGCTTACTGGCATTCGACAGAAAATGCACCAAAATGAAGTGCAGAGGCAAGCACGTCTGATTTCTTGGCTCCTACTCATTTACTGAGCAAAGCTAATCAGGCGAAGGCTGTGTACCGATACTGATGTGGGGATTCTCCGATTGCTCCCGGGACCAGTTTCGGTCCGGCCGATTCAGGCCACCCCGGGCGGGTCCTCCGGCATTGTAGATGCCACCTCGTAGCGTGTAGTACAGATAATCTGTTTCGTCGCTGAAGTTGCTAGTTTTGTCGGTGTAATTCTGTACGGCCAGTTCTATTTCCTGCCATCGGTCTTCTACTTCCGGATAGGCGAGGATGTCGCCGATGACTACTTTTAACAATTCCAGATTGTCGATGATATAGGCAGCATCCGGATGCAGTTCAAAGAACGCGGGTGCGATAACGGGGCTGGTAGGGATGTCTGTGGGCAGAGAAACCAGACTGCCATGCTGGCGGTTTATTTTCTCATTATAAAGCTCCAATATGTGTGCGATAGCTCGATTGCGTGACTCTACATCAGGCTCTGTTACCAATAGCTCCAGCGTACCAATCTTCAACCATTGCGATGCCCAGGTTAAGCCACTGAGTTGGGGAAAGCCGGCATTGAAAGCATAGGCCCACGGGTGGTCCGATAACAACTCATCGGATTTCGGCTTGGGGGCGATTGCGTGCAGGTCATTCTGCAAATAGCTCTCTACCGCAAGTGCCACCGCTGCCTTCTTATCCTCGAAGGCGGGGTTGATGTAAATCTCAATAAGTAACTCAATAAATTGGCGGCCCTTTTGCAGGGTCTCTACCGCTATGGGAGGTAGGTTGCCGACATCCGCTAGGGCAGTACTTACCTCGTCGGCGTTATAGTTTCCTCTGACAACTCCCAACAGGCCAGGAATTGCTCGACTTTCAAATACGCGATGTGGTCCAAGCATTGCCGAATGATCACCGGCCGAGTGATAGTGTGAGTTTTTCGATTCCTTGAGCTCTGCAAGTGCATCCAGCAAGACTCTCTGGCCTATGGCTGCAATATCAGATGCATTAGCAAGGCTAATTTCTTCATAGACGCGCGCCTGCACAATATCGTGGGCTAGCAGCAGTTGTTGCAGCTCAGGATACTCCTTCGCCAGCGCAGTGTTTTCGTCCGCCATTGCTGATAGGGAAAACAGGGCCAGCAGAAAAATTGAGAGCCTGAAACCTTTCATGGCCGAGCACCCTGACTCACTTGTTTGCGAAGAATTCATGCCTTCACCCTATAAAAATTGATTGCGATGAAAAATGCGTCGCATTGTCGCAGAATATACCCGTTTGCAGTTGGCTTTGCCGCAAGTACAGATACAAGGTGGAATGTCTGTATCCGTCAGAGCCTGTGGCTATTCTACAGATATAGTGACCTAAGGAACATCGTCTATAGCCTTCGTCTCGATCAAAGGGGTCAGAGTAATTTGAAAATTCAAGTTACTCTGACCCCTTTGATCTGTAACCCTTCGATCCTATTCGTTTGGTTTATTCAGTCTGTTTGTCGAGTAGGCGGAGTACAGCGGAGATTGTGGCGAGATAGCCTCGTGCGCCTTCTTTCACGAAATCGCCATGACCTTCTTTGTCGATGAGTCGCATATTGAATTCGTCGCCGGCAAGCACCGCTAGTGCGGGGTAGTCCGGCAGGCTTTTAAGCGCGGTCTTTCCTTGGGCGAGTTCGCGGGGGAGGGATACTGGATAGCGATAGGTGCTAACGATAAACTCCTGCGGGATTCCCCAAGGCAGCCATTCCAGTGGAGAGATTTCTAAGAAGTTCTGAATATTCTGCTCCACGGGTCCACCTATCAATTTTTCCAAGAGTGGTTCTCCGCAATAGACCTCACCCGAAGTGCCAATAGAATCGATGACCAGAGGATTAATGTAGGCGTCTGCCATGACTAATGCCATTGGGTTTACTAGGGGTTTGACATAGATTTCGCTAGTAGGGGGTAGTTGCGGCCGAGTTGCTAACCAAGCGCCATAGTGGCCGCCAGAGGAATGCCCCACTACGACCGCGCGTGACGTGTCGATTGGATAGTCCTTCGCAATCGAAGCGAGAGCGTCAAAACCGTTTGCGATGTCCAGCCAAGTGCCGGGCCAGCCGCCGCCGAGGCTTGACGCGCCTCTGTACTGCATATTCCATGCGGCGATGCCATGTTCAGTCATCACTTTGGCCATCGCTCGATAGGCGTTAATCATGCCTTCGCTGGAGTTCCAGCAGCCTGCATGCAGAAACGTCACGACCGGGAATGGGCCCGCACCCGCGGGTATGGAGAGCTCGCCATACTGCATTGGGTCTGCACCATAGGGGATTTTGGTTTGCGCAAATGCACTGAGCGGATTGCCCAAAACGAAGACCGATAGGATCAAACTAAGCACGTTCGTTATTATTCTCATTATGCTTACCTATAAAAGGACTTGGGCTGGGAGTATCGAACGTTTCGCATTCACTTCGCAATAGCCACGATACCCGCAAACGAAGCGCTCTTTGCTATCTGCTTGCGTCTTTAGCGAATGCTATTATCGTGGCGTATTAGCTAAATATTGGAAAAGGAGAGTGCCGTGAACTATTGGTTACTTAAGACAGAGCCAGCCGAGTGCAGCATCGATGATCTCGCTGCGCAGACCACTAAGCCTGTGGTTTGGGAAGGGGTACGTAATTATCAGGCTAGAAATTTCCTTCGCCAGATGCACGAGGGCGATGAGGTGCTTGTCTATCATTCCAGTTGCAAGCTGATTGGTGTGGCCGGCACTGCGCGAATATCTCGAAGTGTCTATCCAGACCCAGCTCAGTTTGATCCGGAATCACCCTATTTCGATTCAAAGAGCTCGCGCGATTCGCCTCGCTGGGACGCTGTAGATGTAAAGTTCGTGCAGAAGTTTAGCCAGCTTCTTTCCCTTGATTCGATCAAAGCGAGTCCCGCACTTGCGGGCCTAGCATTGGTGAAGAAAGGCAATAGACTTTCTGTTATGCCCGTGAGCGCAAGTCAATGGCAATCCATACTCGAACTTGTAGATTGAAACCATTGACAGGAAGGAGCAGGCTTGCCCGCGAAGAAGTTCAAAGTCACGCTAAATATTTTTCGCGGGCGAGCCCGCTCCTACGAAATTTAGAGCTTCAATTGATCTTTACGAGCCCAATTCGATTTGAACTACTCTGATGGATCAGTAAGTCTCCCGCCTCAGTTTTCCACATATTACGCACGATGCCGGCGCCCGAGGGGATCGCCCAACTTTGGAACGCTTCAGTACGTGGGTTGAATCGCACTAGTGCGTCGGGGCGCATGCCGGATTCGTTATACCAAATCACATCATCGATAACAGCTATTGCATAGGGATGGGAGTTAGGGCCGCTCGGCGAGTCCCATTGCATAATTTCGCCGTTGGCGGGGTTGAGGCGGCCAATCTTGCCTTGAGTTGAGTTTACGAACCACACAATGCCTTGGCTATCCAGGTCGAGTCGGCGAATGCGTGTGCTCGTGTTTGGAACCTCGTAGTATTTCACAGCCATGGTATCGGGGTGCATGCTGCCAATCTTGTTGGTGCCATTGAAGGCAATCCACAACATGCCGTCCCCAGCGACTTTAATGCCGTAGGGCAGAGTGGGGATCGCGCGCCTCGGTCTTATATTCGGTAACTGTACCGCTCATTGGGTCGAGTTTGCCTATAGTGGCGTTGCTATTGCCGGTATACCAGATATTCCCCTCGGCGTCGGGAACCACCGTATGGGGTCGAGAGGAAGGGGGAAGGCGAAACTCCTCCATCACACCTGTGCTGGGATCTAGGCGTCCAGTAAGGCTCGCCCACATTCCCGTCCACCAGATCGAGCCATCAGGCGCTTCGACAGGGTCACGGGCTCTTTGACCAAGCGTTGGGACGGTCCATTCGATGATTTCGATCTGCGTATCGCCTGCTACCAAGTTAGGGCGGTTGGCAGGGTCCTCAGGGTAATGCTCTGCTAAGTACTCCGCTATGGTATTGGCTTGCGCAGTTGGGAGTTTGATCATAGTTGAGAACAAGTCTTGCCACTGCTGTGCATCACTAAACCCGGCGGCGCGCGTGATGGTGGCGATGCTGTGGCAGCTGCTGCATAGGTTTTCAACTAAGGCTTTGCCGGGCCCCTCGGGCAGGGTTTGAGGCGCCTGTGCTAGAACGTTTGGGGCACAGACGGAAATGCTCAAGATTGAAGCGGCGATAATATTCTTATTCATTTGGCATGCTCCGGTGGCTTCGACTTTACTAATTGTTGATAAAGTTACTCTGACCCCTTTGATCCGAACAACATGATTTGGATCGAGTTACTAGCAGATCATCGATCTCTACATAAGGAAGCCTTAAGTATAAGGAGGATAATGTTCCATACACTATTCTAAAAGGGAGTTTCCTATGAACAACAGTGTCAGACATGACCGCTATTCGACGCTTTCTATTACGTTGCATTGGTTGACCTTGGTGCTTATGGCGGCAATATACATCAGCATCGAATTGCATGAATCTTTACCTAGAGGGCATGCCTTGCGGCGCCCGATGGAAGACTGGCACATCTATCTTGGTGTGTGCCTATTGCCGATTGCTCTGTTCCGAGCGGTGACTATTCTACGTACGAAGATTCCGGCCATAGTGCCGCAACCGCCCTCGTGGCAGATGGGTATCACTAAATTGATGAAGGTTTATCTCTATGTGCTGATGATTGGGGCGCCTTTGATTGGTTGGATCATGGTCAACGCCGAAGGGCATGTAGTAAGTTTGTGGGGGCTAGCGCTACCTTCGTTGGTATCAGAGTCCGAAAGCCTTGCGGGCTTAGCCTCGGAAGCACATGAAGTGCTTGGAATCTCCGGCTACTTCTTTATCGCGATTCACGCGTTCGCTGCGCTATACCACCACTATTTGGTTAAGGACAACACGCTCAAGCGCATGCTGCCCTAGCCCGTCCGATCAAAGGGGCGATCAAAGGGGGCAGAGTAACTTGGTCCGGAATTGCCGGATCAATTTACTCTGACCCCTTTGATCGACTCTGGCCCCTTTGATCGCCAGCTATAGTTTACCGCTCTTTACCGTGCCTTCACGGCGCGGGTCTGCTGCGCCGATTAGACCGTCTTCGGTTACTAGAATTACGTGCAGGCCTGAGTTCTCTCCGTCCACTTCCTCAACCTTGTAGCCAGCGGCGGTTAGAGAGTTCGACAGCTCTTGGCCTGGCTCGCGGCCAATCTCTACGCGCACGGTGTCGCCACGAGCGATGATATTGGGGAAGTTCACCGCCTCTTGTACAGTCATTCCCCAGTCAACAATTCCCAGAACCGTCTTAGCCGTATATGCAGGGATAGAGTTGCCGCCCGGCGAGCCAGTGACCATATACAGGTCCATATCGGCATCTAGAATAATAGTGGGAGACATGGACGAGCGCGGGCGTGCACTAGGGCGAATCATATTGGCTGGCTCTGCCGCGTTGGCGTCGAAGCCACGGTCGAAGTCGGTCATCTCGTTGTTAAGAAGAAAACCAGCAGCCCAGCGACCAGAACCGAATGGTGACTCGACAGTCATCGTAATCGAGACTGCATTGCCTTCGTTATCGACGATGGAGAAATGGGTGGTACCGGCAACCTCGTCAGTATTATCGGCGGCCCAGATAGCGGCGCTGTCATTACTTACAACTTCACCTGGATCACCAGCGACCGGCGTATCGCCAGGTGCGGTTGGATTACTAGCACGAAACTCGATATAGCGTGGGTCTAAAAGCTGCTCAACCGGTACTGATATACGATCAGGATCGCCGAAATAGTAATCACGATCTGCGTAGGCAAGGCGCTGGGCATCGACGAATGCCGCAATCTGCTGCTCTTGTGTGGCATTCTCGGACACCATTCCGTCGTACAGGTTTGCCATCATAATTTGCATGGCACCCGAAGAAGGGGGGGTGGCGGAACAAATATTCAAAGTGCGCCAAGCGCCACAAACAGCAGGGCGCGACACAGCATTATAAGCCGCGATGTCCTCTACCGTCATGCTGCCCGCCTCTGGCCCAGCCTGAGCAGCTTCTGCCATCGCCTCAGCGATCTCGCCACTATAGAACGCAGAGGGTCCTTCTTGAGCTACGCGTTGCAGCGTATGCGCATATTCGGGGTTGCGCAGTAAACTACCGGCCTGTAGAGGCTGACCATTTGGGTAGAAGTATTCAGCAGAGCCGGGGTTCTCGTCTAAACGGGATATCTGCGCCAATTGGGGCAGATAGCCTGCCATCTTTGCGGTCACCTCGAAGCCTTCGCTGGCAAGCTGAATCGCAGGCTCGAACAGAGTGGCCCAAGGCAGCTTGCCGTATTCATCGTGGGCGAGTTTGTACAAGGCAATGGCGCCAGGTACCCCAATTGACTTACCGCTCTGCCAGGCATCGAGAAAACCCATTTGTTCATTTTCACGCATGAACATATCGGCCGTGGCACCCGCTGGGGCTGTCTCTCTGCCGTCGAGGAAGTGCACCTGTTTCTCTTCACGTTCATATACCACCATGAAACCACCGCCGCCTATGCCAGAGCTCTCCGGCTCTACTAGGCCCAGTACTAGGTGAGCTGCAATCGCTGCGTCCACGGCATGCCCGCCTTGCGCTAGCATCAATGCCGCTGCGTCAGTGGCATAGGGGTTTGCGACCGCTGCCATATAGCCCAAGTTCCAGCCGTCGTTAGCTTCGGTAGCTTCAACAGCTACTGTTGACAGTGGGGCCGGTTCGCTTGTTTGTTGCGTTGTGGGTTCGGAGCAGGCACTTATTAATACCAAACTCAGCAGGGGTAGTGTGAATTTCATAGCAAGGCTCTTTTTTCGTGGCGATGAGTGACAGGATGCGAGCGATTGAGAATCGCAATTTAATAGAGAGGATATAGCTGATGGTGGAGGAGGCACAAGCTCCTGCCCCGTAGGGCAGGCTGGCTACATAGTAACTCCTTGGACTTTGCTTACTTGCCGTCTGGTAGCGCCGCCTTCAACGCGTTAGCGTAAGAAGTACGCGCCGTTTGCAGAACCGCTGCTTGACCTTGCAGGCGCGCTAGCTCTTGATCGACGAAGCGTAGGTTTTGTAGTTGCGTGTTAGCCTCCTCTGAGAGACTGTCTACGTCATATTCTTTGTCGTCTATTTTGACTGTTGCCATGTTTATTTCCTTGGATTTTCTAGTGAACTGAAATTGTGAGAAGCGGTGATTGGACTGCAGAGCTTCCAATAAGGTTTTATCGAAGGGTTTATCGTTCCGATGCCAGCGTTTAGCTCGATACAGTTGGCATTGTCGTAGCGCTTCGCGCCGGCCTTGTTCTGGATGACTTGCGATTCGTGAGGAAGTCCCATTGAGCGCTTCGCGAACGGCTTCGAAAAGGTCTTGGGGCATAGGGGCTGCGCGCAGTACTGTCTCGCTGGGCTCGAATGCCTTATCAAGTGTCATTCTAATCATATATTGTGACGCGTCATGGATTCTAACAACTCCATCTTTGCTCAAATGCAGTAGTGGACAGTACGGGGCAAGCGCTGGCAGAACATGATTTGGGAAAATCTCGTCCTTCCAGTATCGTTGCGCTACGACGATAAAATGCTCAAAGTCTCGAACAGGCACAATATTGGCCTGATCGAATGGGAGTATCTCTATCTTCGGCTTAGTGGCCACGACAGTATCATTGGCGACATCGAGATAGAGAGTACCTAGTTGAAAGGCATTTTGGAAATACTGACCGCGTAAATCGCCCCATACTTGTCTAAAGCTCCCTCCATCTCTGAGAAACGCGCGCATCGCGTTATATCCCTTTATGGCATGGGGTGGAAGTGCAAACTGCCTCGTCCCGCGTAAACGCTTATACACCGCTTCGGCTATCTCTAAACATTGACCAAGTGGATACGCTTTGCCCAGCTTTACAGGCTGTAGCTTGCTTAGCTCAATATCCAAAGCCTCCCGGACTACGAGGAAATAAGACTCAAGATCATGCAAATTAGGTGCTAGGTGGCGATCGGTTAAAAGCTGTTGGAATGCCGCGTTGATGATCCTTGGCTCATAAGGCAATAGCGGCTTTGACCGGAAGCTTTGCAGAGTTGAGTCGAGCATTAATCGGTCACCTGTAAACGCGGATTGACGCATGCCACGCTTTTTGCATAATGAAAACTTCACCTTTAGCAGTATGGCTCTATGGGATGTGATTTCGGAGTGATATCAACAAAGAAACTAAAGTCTAGGGGTAGCACGCAGTAAAAATAGCATGTTTGGGTAAAGTACCATCATTTGGGTGACAGCAAAACAATTCGAGTGATTCTGATTTACACTTTTTCAATACTCACCAGACTTATTCAGCAATACGGTAGACGGAACCCCCTCGCTCACGTTTAATGCGCGAACTGCCACATAACAATAAAAACAATTAAAGTGAGCCCAATTTTGATTAGACACCCTGCCACGTTCGTTGCCTATCTTATTCTCTGCCTTCCCGTTACGACCAGTTTTGCGCAAGACTCTGTTGATGAGAGTGCTTCGGTGCGCTATCCCGCGAGTTATTTTGCGGAATTCGGCGCTGTGTCTGTGAACGACATGCTCAATCGAATACCCGGAATCGCACTTGCCCTAGATGGCAATCAGGTGCCCAGTGTCGGCAATAACAATAATAGAGGCTTAGGTAGTGAGAGCCAGATACTAATCAATGGTAAACGCCTAGCGGGAAAAGCGAATGAGACAAGCGCTCAACTGGATCGTATTCCTGCGAGCCAAGTGAGCTATATCGAGATTATCCGAGGTACATCTGGTGACTTAGATGTGCGCAACAGTGGTCAGCTCGTTAATATCGTGTTGCTGGAAGTGCAGGCGAGCTCCAGCGTCTCCGCAGAGGCGGGTGCAGTTTACTACCATGATGGCACCCTGGACCCAACTGGTTCGCTATCTTATAGCGGGCAGCGCGGTTCTTTGAATTATCTAGTCAATGCCACTCTCGGGTCTGGCTACGAACTGCAAGAGAGTATGGAGTTGAGTGTATTGGCCGATGGCAGGCTCAATGAGACTCGAGTATTCGATCGACAGCGTGAACAAAAAAACTATACCTTCAATTCGAATCTCGTTTACCAGATGAGCGACAAGGACCGCGTGTCATTAAATGCGCTCTATGGGGAGAATGACCCGCCCGCGACCTTGCTGCGCAAAATCACCGACCTCAAGATCACTCCGAATACACTCCTTATTGAGCGAGAAGACCTGCCGGCAACAGCCTCAAACTGGGAGCTGGGCGGGGACTACGAGCACAGCTTCGAGGGCGGAGCCAAATACAAAGTCCTTTTTATTGTGAATGAGAAGAATAACGATAATGTGCGTGAGCGCTATGTGTCATCTGGGCTCGGGCAGCCCGAGACCAAGAATCTCTTCCTAGCATCAAACAGTCGTTATAGAGAGCGCATTGTACGGACTTCCTATGCTTGGAATCTGTATGGGAATCAGGCTTTGGAGTTAGGGCTGGAGGGTTCGCAAACCATACAGAATTCCGCATTGAAGCTAGGGGCCAGAACAGGAGCTCCTGTATCGCCAGAGTATGGTGGATTATCGCCAGTGTTCGTGCCCAATGCTGTGTCGCAAGTAGAAGAGGTTCGCTATGAAGGCTTCGCCGTGCACAACTGGCAAATCAACCCGCGTATGTCACTGGAGAGCAGTCTTCTTTATGAGGTCTCTGAGATCGCGCAGTCCGGCGATGTGAATAAGAAGCGCGATTTCGATTTCGTCAAACCTAAGTTGGATTTTCGCTTCGACATAAGCCGCAGCTTTCAGCTGCGCATGTCGGCAGAGAAGGACGTTTCGCAGCTGAGTTTCGCAGACTTCTCTGCCAGTGTGAATGCTCAAGACGAGGATCAAGACACTCAGGTTGGCAACCCAAGTTTGGAACAAGAACAAACCTGGCGCTACAACTTGAACCTCGATTATCGTTTACCTAACGATAGCGGCGTGCTCAACTCACGTCTGTTCTACTACGACGTCCGTAACTCCATAGGGCGTATCGATATCTCTCCGAGACCCCAGACCCTGTTAAGCACCAACGGCAATGTTGGCGATGGTAAGATTTTCGGGCTCTATCTCAATGCGAGTATTCGCTTGGGCTTTCTCAATCTCCCCAACGCGGTCGTCACTGCGGGCTTGAACTTGGAAGACGCCTATATTTACGATCCGCTCATCGCCAAGAAACGCACTATCATTCCGATCGATAGGGGTAGCTTTCGCATCGGCTTCCGACACGATATTTCTGCATACAATCTCAGCTATGGTATGAGTTACCAGGACGGTATTGGTGGTGTGGGTGGTACTGGTGGTAACCGCGTGCGCTATGACATAGACAATGTCTTGTTCTATGGTGTCGGCAAGGTCAGAACGGACCTAACGGCGTTTGTCGAGAAGGTTGGCTATCGCAATCTTACCTATCGTCTAGAGGTGAATAACGCGATCGACTCTGAACGCTGTTTCGAGAGGAAGCGCTACAATGGCCATATTCGAAATCGCGATCTCCGCGAGATCGAATACAGCTGCACAAACACCGGTGCGCAGGTCTTGTTCAAGATCAAGTCGACCTTCTAGGTCGCTGCGTCGTAGCGTGCTTTAAGCTGGACTGCGCGTTGGTCCACATCCGAATCCAGCAATGCATTGATGTGTATCTGGAGTTGCGGAGTGAAGCGAGAAAGTCGCTCTTGTTGGAACTGCAGCTCCCTTCGAGTTTGTTCGGAAATGTCTGACTCGAACACGGCATCGTAAGCCTGTGTAAGGTCTGTCCAGCCCCCTTCGTAGGCAGAGGCCATAAACATCATTGTCGCCACTTGCAGAGAGTTCAAATTCTCCTTAAGTGAACCTGCAGCCTGCTGTGCAGCTTGTTGTGCAATATCCAAAGTATTGCTCGTGGCGCTGCGCACTTGTGCGACGGCCCGTAAATAGTCCGCTATTACCCACTCTAGAGACTCGGCAGAGTCTAGCAGCGCAGCCGCATCCTTGCGTAACGCATCTTTGTCGCTAGCCGCGATACTACCGGGAGGCCATGCAAGAGCACGCGCGTGACGTATCAGCTCGATGTGCTCGTTCTGCAAAAAATCATAATGCGCCACCTGACCCGATTGCACTTGCATAATGGCCTGTGCGATGCGCGACTCGCCCTGGGCTACGACATTCAGTGCTGCTAGGTAATCGTTATGATGTGCGTCGTTAACTTGTGCGTTGCCGATAACTGGAAATGCCAAGCCTAATAGCAACAATCCAGTTAACACGGGACGATTATAATCTTTCTTAACTAATTGCTTGTTCATCTCTTAGTGTCCTCCATGTTGATGGGCTGGCTCAGGTCTTACTTCGGTGCCCGTAGGTGTTGGCGAATCTGGTGTTGGTGCATGTTGCATGCCGTGCCCATCGGAATTACTCATGTTTTGCATATGCTGCATATGCTGCGCGTGGTCTTGCCCCTGCATCATGTGGCCTTGCCCCATCGCATCTGGCATCTGTCCGCGCACGGCGCTCTGCAACTCATCGTTCGTCATGTTGTGCATGTTTCTGCCGCTGAAAAAGGCACTGCTTAAGCTAAGCAGAAAAGCGTTAATGTCCTCTACATCTTGATCGCTGATAATACGTCCATTCTGTTGAGCTCCCATTCTACGAATCGCGTCCTTAAGGGTTGCGACACTGCCATCGTGGTAGTAAGGCGCGGTCATCGCGACATTGTGAAGTTGAGGCACTTTAAATACTAAGCGATCCTCCTCGCGCCCGCTTCGTGCCGCTAAGCCTTCCTCCCCAGGTAGAGCGTATTGCAGCGCAGTGGTGAAGGAGCTAGCGATGGGCTGATAAGAGTTGCCGCCGATATTGATTCCGTTATGGCAGGCGACGCATCCAAGGGCGTTGAAGCGAGCTTTGCCACGCATTGCCTGTTCCGGCAATGCTTTATTCTCGTCGTTTAGATAGTCGTTGAAGGCCGAGTCTGAGCGCGTCATGTCTTTGGTGTGCTGAGACAGAGCATTGCCTAGATTCGCGGCAGTTACCCCATCGGTATATGCCGCTTCGAACAAGTTTATGTAGCGTGGGTCTTCCTGGAGTTGAGCGACGACAGCATTGAGATCATGTCCCATCTCGAGTGGATTGCTGATTGGTTCTAGCGACTGAGAGTCGAGATCGAACGCGCGGCCATCCCAGAATTGTCTAAAATTGAACGCTGCATTGAACACGGTGGGGGTGTTGCGTGGACCACGCTCTCCGTCGATGCCCCTCGCCATACTCATTCCATCTGTGCCACCCATCATGCCCATATGGCAGGTATTGCAAGCCACCGTGCCATCCCGTGAGAGGGAGGTGTCGTGAAACAAGGCGAAACCCAGATCTCGCTTAGCGGTGCTAGCGGGATATTGGGTTAGTGAAGGAATTGGCCTATAGGCCTCGCTCGCTAATGGATGCTCTGCATTTGCATTGATCCAAGGAGCCTCGCCTCTTGCCTGCAAGAAGGCTGCGTAGTCTGCATCCAAAGGCTCAGCGACGGCGTTGATGCTGCCGATTATGCTGATTGAGAGTAGGGCGCTTGTAAGCCTAACTCGAATGTGTTGAGACGCGCTGTTTATATCGAACATATACACTCCCATAGTCTCGTTGTGGTGTAGTAACAATCTTACCTAAATTGTCTATCTACGAGATCATTATCCTCTCAATTGGTGCGCCAGTGTGGCTTTCCAATGCGGCATGTTGTCGCACTAGGCAGGAATGTTGATATGCATCAAACAAGTATGTTTGTGTCTTGCAACGGATGTTTGTGATTGAGTCTGCCCGAGAATTGGAGTCCAATAGATGCTAAAGACGGAGGATTCTATGTCGAAAAATACAATAACAATTACATCCCGATTGACGATTGGCCTTATGTTCTTAGCTGCGCCTTTAGGTGCTTACGCGCAACAAGCACGATGGGTTGATCCCGCTGATGATCTTGCAAATCTGCCCACCACTGGAGGCTTGCTAACTAGAACTGGCGACGCGCAAATAATAAGTTTCCGTAATGTCGCTGCCATGGCCGCTACGCGCACAATCGAAGCGGGCGATTACACGTTGGATCTTCCGTCTCGCCCTGTCGATTTTGCAGGCTTGCACTACGAAGTGGATGGCATGCAGTACAGTCTTGATCAATTTATGATTCATAACGATATCGCCGGACTGCTTGTCCTTAAGGACGGTGAGAATGTGTTGGAACGATACGGACTTGGTAACGACGAAGAAAGTTTGTGGGTGTCGTTTTCTATGGCGAAATCAGTGGTGTCGATGCTAACCGGCGCAGCCATCAAGGACGGCTATATTGGCAGTGTAGATGACATGGTCACTGACTATTTGCCGCAGATGAAGGGTTCTGCCTACGACCAGGTGTCTATCCGCAATGTCTTGCAAATGGCTTCTGGGGTGCAGTGGAACGAGGACTACACCGATCCGAACTCGGATGTAGCTAGCTCACCTGGTAACTTGGTCGATCTCTTTCAATTTTTAGGTGCTAAGGAACGAGTTGCTGAGCCGGGTGAGAAGTTCAACTACAACACAGGCGAAACCAACCTAGCTGGCGCCATTTTGCGAGCGGCCATTGGAAATAACCTGTCTACCTATCTTACTCACAAGATTTGGCAGCCATTCGGCATGGAGGCTGATGCCACGTGGCAGACTCATGGCTTAGGTAATGGCGAACTAGGTGGTTGTTGCATCAACGCGACACTACGCGATTTCGGAAGACTAGGCCTCTTCGCAATGGGTAGGGGCGTCCTGGCCGATGGCACGGAGGTGTTGCCAGCAAACTGGATGCAAGAGTCTACTCAGCCCTCCAAGGGCAGCTCACAATATGGCTATCTCTGGTGGCTTGAAGCGAATGGTATATATCGCGCCAGTGGAATCTTCGGGCAAGGCATCTATATCAACCCTGCGAACAACCTAGTGGTGGTGGCACTGAGCGCCTGGAGAACTGCACAGGGTGTCGAGTATGCCGCGCACAGAGATGCAGTGTTCCGAGCGTTCGACGAGGCGCTATAAGGTCTTAGAAACCAAAGGGGTGGATCAAAGGGGTCAGAGTAATTTGAAATTTCAAATTACTCTGACCCCTTTGATCCGCGTAGGAGGATACCTTTCTAATTACACTAACTAGTGCGTGGGCTGCAACAGCGACGGCAAGTAAAAGCAATAAGCGTTGGGCGGAATCTAAACTAGCTGTCCAGCTCTGTAGAGTTTGCATAGGTGGTAGGGGTACTATCTCGAAATGGCTGTGCTTCGATTCTACGTGATATGTCTTAACGGCGTAAGTATGTGTTCTAGCGCTTCAGAGGGTGGAAGATGCGCGAGCAGTTGACACTACTCCTATGTAGTGAGCCGTATTGGGAAGTGCCATCCATGACTGTAAAACTAGTTGGCATCTCGAAATCTGGGAAGCTGTCTGGAACTCATGCGTATGTCTTTAGATCTTGATCCTCGGAGAGTTCCAAGTAGACGCTGTTGTAGAATTGGTTCTGCACGTTCTCTTGTAAGTCCGCGGGTGCAGCGTTTACTTGAAGGGAGAATATAACAACAAGCAAACAAATAATTTTTTAACGCGCTTCTCCTTATTGCTTTAGGCGGGGCGCCTAGCTCGCGTATTACAAACGCTCCTCTTCTCTAAGTGTCAGCACCTCATAACCGTTCGAGGTAACCGCGATGGTGTGTTCCCATTGTGCGGAGAGTTTTTTATCGCTAGTGACCACGGTCCAGCCATCTTTCTTTGTTTTCACTTTCGCCCGGCCTTGGTTGACCATTGGCTCAATAGTGAAGGTCATACCCTCTTGCAACACTAGGCCTTTGCCGGGCTGCCCGAAGTGTAGCACCTGCGGGTCTTCATGCATTTCTCGACCAATACCGTGGCCACAGTACTCGCGTACTATGGAGTAGCCGTTGCTCTGCGCGTGGCGTTGTATAGCATGGCCGATGTCGCCAAGTGTGGCGCCAGGTTTAACCATGCGAATGCCTTCCCACATCGCCTCATAGGTTTTGTCCACCAAGCGCCTGGCAAGGGGTGCTACTTCACCAATCATGTACATCTTGCTGGAGTCGGCGATGAAGCCACCTTTCTCTAGTGTGATATCGACGTTGACAATGTCGCCCGAGCGCAGAATCTGGTTCTCTGCAGGAACCCCATGACATACGACATGATTTACGGAAGTGTTCAGCGTGTACTGATAGCCGTACTGCCCTTTACTTGCAGGGCGAGAGTTCAGTTCGTCGACGATATAGCGCTCGGCTAGGTCGTTGACGTCCATGGTGGACATGCCGGCTTTCATCTGTGTGTCGAGGTAGCGAAAAACCAAGGCGAGCAAGCGCCCAGCTTCGCGCATCACGGAAAGCTCTGCGGGGGTTTTCAGCTTTACATCATCCACAGGCGATCTTCCTTGTCTCGACTTCGGCATGCTTCATCTGATCGCTCATGATCTGCGAGAAGGGCATGGTGGGGTTTGCCTCGGCAAGCATGCCTATCTTGATCCAGTATTCGGCCTGGGCATTAATAGAGCGCACCATTACCGAGCTAGCTTTGCGAATGTCTTCGTGTAGTTCTTCACTGATTTTAACAATACCCATGTCTGCGCCTTAGTATATGATGTGTATACGAATCGTATACTGCTGACAAGTTGGGCGCAAGTAGGTAATGTTCACGACTTGGATAAGGCAATAGGCGAGCACAGGCATGAGAGTAGTAGCATTGAAGACATTAGACCTAGATCCTCACGCGCGGCTGTATACCACGGTGTTCAATGGCCATCCGTGGAATGAGAACTGGAGCGTTGCCAATGCCAGCCAAAGGCTCAACTGCTATCGAAGCACCCCAAACTTCATTGGCATAGAGGCCCAAGAGGGGGAAGCCTTGCTTGGCTTCATCATAGGCAATTTTGAACCCTATCAGTCGGGACAGGTTTATGTGCTCAAAGAGATGTGTGTGGCAACGCAGGTGCAAAGAAAGGGGGTTGGTGCGCAGATGTTAGGCAAGCTGCACGCGATCTTGCAGGACAACAAAATAGAGACAGTGAACTTAGTAACTCGTAAAAACAGTGATGCAGAGAGTTTCTACATGAAACACGGTTATGCCCAGGCCCAAAGGGTAGGGCTGTATATCAGGGATCTGCGTGATTAATGCTGAACGGGACCCGAATTCTTGACGCTCGACATTCCCTCGCTTGCGAGATACCTTTTATTCCATCTAGTTAAAACGTGATCTGTCGCCGATTTGTCCGCTTTTCTCGATAAGGAGCCTGCTTCATGAACAACAATAAAAACACTAGCAAACTAGCTTTGCGAGGCCTTATACGGGCAACTGTAGGAGCGGCATTTATCGTTTCTGCACTTACACTGCAAGCACCGAGGATCATGGCTGCAGAAGAATTGGCTATGGCAGTACCCGAGTCGGTGGGCATGTCATCGGAGCGTTTGCAGCGTATCGATGACTACTTCCAGCGCTTCGTTGATGATAATCAAATCGCGGGTGCAGTTAGTCTAGTCGCGCGACATGGCAAGGTAGTGCATCTTTCTGCAGTAGGTTGGAATAATCGCGAGCAGAATATGCCGATGACGACGGACTCGATTTTCTATCTCGCGTCTATGACCAAGCCTATTGTGTCCACGGCATTAATGATGCTTTTCGAAGAGGGGCGCTTTCGTTTGGACGACCCTATCTCCGACTGGATACCAGAGTACGCAGATCATCAGGTGCGAGTTAGCGACGGGGCTCGCGCAAGCAATGTGGCCGAAGCGCGGCCAGTCACTATACGCCATGTGTTAACTCACACTTCGGGCCTATCTCTTAATCCCGACGGCATGGGCTTGACGGAGGAAGAGCAGCGCTGGGTGACCAATAATGGCGAAGCGTTCGCAACGCTCGGCGAACGTATCGCGCGCGCGGCGATAATACCCGCCGCATTCCATCCAGGAGAGCAATGGCAGTATGGAAGCTCCACCGACTATGTGGCGATACTAGTCGAGAAAATTTCAGGGTTGTCTATCGATCAGTTCCTACGTGAGCGCATCTTTGAGCCCCTAGGCATGAACGACACTTTCTACAATATTCCCCGCGACAAGGTGAGCCGTGTTGCCGCTGTCTATCGACCAACAGCGAACGGTGAGTCGGAGTTACAGCAGGCCGCGGCGTATAGAGAGCCAAGCACTTATTTCCCGGGCGTCGCTGGCTTGAACAGCACGGCGTCCGACTATATTCGCTTTGCGCAGATGATCTCCAATGGTGGCGAGTTGGACGGAGTGCGCTTGCTAGGCCGCATGACAGTAGAGCTCATGATCAGCAATCACACCGGTGACAAGGATGTGTACGTACGC
>CAXBOY010000058.1:0-19520 GCA_963977405.1 uncultured Gammaproteobacteria bacterium | reverse complement strand
AGGAATTCATTGCTTCGGCTAATTTGGTCAATTTTCCCCGGACAGAGCTATCGATTACGGTATCGCCTGCGCGTATAACTGCGCCACCGATCAAATGCTTATCAACTCGAGTCTGCAACTTGATATCTCTGTTCAAACGAGTCTTGAGTGCCTGGGTAATTTTGTTCACAACTTCTTGGTTCAGTTCAAACGCGGTCGACAGTTCTACATCTACTGTCGACTCTTGTGCCGCTTTTAGCGCTTCAAATAGCTCGGATATTTCACCTAGCAATGTCAGGCGCTTATTCTCTGCAAGCAAGTTTATGAGCTTGTTCACCTTAGGTGATAGCTCTTCGCCGCAAAGAGTAATCAGCGTTTCTGACTGCTGCGCTGCAGTGAGTGCTGGCGACAGTAAATGTCTACGCACTTGTTCACTCGCTGCCACGTTGGCCAGTAAGCTTAATGCCTGAGACCAGGCGCTAAGCTCATTGGCAGCCAGAGCAACTTCAAATGCTGCTTTGGCATACGGTCTGGCTAATGTAATTGACTCTGCCATTACTTATCGCCTTATAGCTCGGATGCGAGCTTCTTCATAAGCTCTTCGTTAGCCGCCTGATCGATCGTGTTTTCCAAGATCTTCTCAGCACCAGCCACCGCAATTGCAGCCACTTGTGCGCGAAGATCTTCCTTCGCTCTTTGCAGCTCCATTTCTATCTCAGCTTGAGCGCCGGCGATCAAACGCTGGCCTTCTTCGCGTGCCTTTTCTTTCGCCTCATCGACGATTTGATTAGCTCGCTTATTGGCTTGCTCGATCAGCTGCGCACCTTGCTGTTTAGCATCACGTAACTCTTCCGCTGCTTTGTTCTGCGCAAGGTTAAGATCACGTTGGGCACGATCAGCTGCTTCGAGCCCTTCTGCGATCTTTGTTTGACGCTCTTCAAGAATGGAAGTGATCGGAGGCCAGACATATTTCATGCAAAACCAGACGAATACGAAAAACGCTATCGATTGTCCGATTATGGTTGCGTTGAGAATCATGTAGGTACCTCAAAATTAGTTTGTCGTTAACTTTAAAGTGTTAACGGCTCCGACTATCCGTTCGTTTTTATACGAATGGGTTCGAGAAAATGAACAGGAACGCCATGCCCACACCAATGATGGAGATTACGTCCACGAATGCAGCAACCAAGAAGAACTGAGTTTGTAGTTTAGGAGCAAGCTCTGGCTGACGAGCGGAGCTCTCAATCAGTTTGCCACCTAGATTACCGAACGCTACAGCGGTACCAGCACCACAGATGCCGAAGATGATTGCAGCAGCGATCAAAGAAAAAGCCTGTACAGTTTCCATTTATATCTCCAAGTTTTACTAAGGATTTTACAGTTGTGATTAAAGGGTTTAGTGAGTCGTGTGTGCCTGGTTTAGGTACACAATGGTAAGCATCATGAACAAATACGCTTGTAGGGTAATAACAAGTATATGGAACACTGACCAACCAAAATGCAGTGGCAACTGCCAATAACCAACCAAGGCAATTACCAGGAATATGAGCTCACCTGCGAAGAAGTTTCCGTATAGTCGCAGTGCAAGTGAAACAGGCTTAGCAAGGAAGCCTGGCAGCTCAAGGATTAGGTTTAAAGGTAATGCCCATTTGCCGAATGGGTGGAATGCGAACTCACCGAGGAAGCCGCCAAGACCTTTGATCTTGACGCTATAAAAAATGATCAGGAAGAAAACACTAATCGCGAATCCTAGGGTGATATTAAGGTCTGCAGTAGGAACGGCCCTAAAGAACAGATGTGAGTCACCGGCAACAGTCTGTGCTAACCATGGAATCCAATCTACCGGGACCAAGTCCATGGTGTTCATCAGGAAAATCCAGCAGAAAATAGTGAGAGCAAGAGGACCGATGAGCTCATTTTTCGCATAGAAGCTGTTCTTCACGTTGCTTTGGACGAACTCGACAATAATTTCTAGGAAATTTTGGAAACCGCTTGGCTTGCCGCTAGTCGCATTCTTGATGCCGAAGCGGAATACGCCGATGAATATGATGCCCAAAAGCACGGAGATCAGCATTGAGTCTACGTTGATGGCCCAAAAGCCCATTTCACGCGCTTCATCAATAGAGTGAGCAAAGCCCCAGCTACCATCTGCATGCTGGCCAAAAGTCAGAAAACCAAGGTGATGACCCACGTAATCTGCTGCGGTTTGTGCTGTTTCAACTGTTTCGTGTGAAGTTGCCATGAATTAGTCTTTTGAATTCACTGTGTTAGTTATCGTTTGTCGATCAGCTGAGACGTTGCCAGCAAACCAGTTAAGTATACTAATATGAAGCCTGCGAACAGCGCTCCGGAGCTTAAAGGCTCAACGTAAACAAAGGTCAAAGCAAAACCGGCACACATCAAAAGTATCTTGATCGCCTCGCCTTGGTAAAACGCTCTGACAATTTTCTGAGCTGCTCTTGCGCCCCTATACCGGAAGGCTTTAACCGTAAAGTAAGCATTCGGTACCGCGCAAATCATGCCACCTAACAGCAAAGAATAAGCACATATCCAGCCCAGCGTCGTGTATCCGACTGTTGTTATGAAACCAACAGCAATGAACTGGCTGGCTATTATCTTATAGATGGGAGGAGCTTTAATGGTTGACACGATGTTGTTAAGTTCTTCTTTCAGTTCCCTTAACGCGCTCTACACGGCGCCTTCGCTGCCATCCAAAGGGTCGCATTATAGGGAGTTTAAAGAGCCTTATCAACTGCACAGAGCGCTCATTTGATGTGCGCAAGTATGCCTTCTAGTTCATCCAGGCTATTGTATTTTAATGTCAATTTGCCCGCGCCCTTGTCACCATGCTGAATTTGCACATTGGCGCCGAGCTTCTCAGACAGACTTTCCTCTAATTTGCGAATATCAGGGTCGCTTACAACACTGGGTTTTTTACTCTTACCCGCATCGCTTAACATCTTGCGCGATAGAGACTCTGTCTGACGGACTGATAAGCCTTTACCCACCACAATCTGGGCCGCTTCACTCTGCTGCGCCTCTGACAAAGACAATAGTGCCCGTGCGTGACCCATCTCGAGATCGCCATGTTCTAGCATAAGCCGGACATCGGGGTTCAACGCAATTAGCCGCATCAAGTTAGTGACAGAGGCTCGAGAACGGCCAACTGCATCGGCAACTTCTTGCTGAGTTAGCTCGAACTCCTCTTGCAGGCGCTTGAGTGCCATCGCCTCTTCAATAGGATTAAGGTTTTCTCGTTGAATATTCTCGATCAGCGCCATCGCTATTGCAGATTCGTCTGACACCGGCTTAATGATGGCGGGAATAGTGTCAAGACCAGCGATCTGAGTAGCACGCCAGCGCCGCTCGCCGGCAATAATCTCGTAATGCGTGTCAGAGATTGGCCGCAGCACGATCGGTTGCATAACCCCTTGCGCCTTTATCGAGGCGGCGAGATTCTGCAAGGCCTCTTCATGCATGTCCGTGCGCGGTTGATACTTGCCACGCTGGATTAGTTCTATAGGGATGTTTCGCAACTCGCCATCTTTGTCTTGGCGTCGCGAGGACAAAGCAGGGAGATCTGCAAGTGTAGTCGGTACTTTAGGCTTGTTGCCGCCGAGTAGCGCATCCAGTCCTCTACCCAGTTTCTTCTTAGACGTCATGTTTTTTCCGTTTGTATATGCATTCGCGGTGCTTATTGAGCTTGCTGTCGCTGTTCGTTGCGGCGCAGCATCTCGCCCGCAAGAGCTAGATAGGCTACTGCCCCTCTGGATTGTCTGTCGTATTGCAGTACAGGCACGCCGTAACTTGGTGCCTCGGCTAAGCGAATATTGCGCGGCACAACCGTGCGATAGACCTTATCTCCGAAATGGGTGAACAATTGTCCCGACACTTCGAGAGTGAGCTTACTGCGTGGGTCGTACATAGTGCGCAGAATGCCTTCTATCTGCAATTGCGGATTTAGCGTAGAGCTAATTGCCGAGATCGTCTCGACCAGAGCCGATAATCCCTCAAGCGCGTAGTACTCGCATTGCATCGGGATGATGACACCATGAGCCGCAACCATGGCGTTGATGGTCAACATGTTTAAAGACGGAGGACAGTCAATTACTACGTAATCGTAATCGGCATCGATCGTCTGAATAATCTCCCTTAAGCGCAATTCTCGATTATCCGCGTTAAGAAGGGCTATTTCGGCAGCGGTAAGGTCGCCATTGGCAGGGAGAATATTAAAGCCCCCCGGGGTTTCCAGAATAGCCTCCGCTGCGCTGCACTCAAGCAGGAGCACCTCGTATATGGAACGCTCTAAGTCAGACTTATTAATACCACTGCCCATCGTGGCATTGCCCTGAGGGTCTAGGTCGATAAGAAGTACACGGCGCTTTGTGGCTTGAAGCGATGCCGCTAAGTTGACGGAAGTAGTGGTCTTCCCTACCCCGCCTTTCTGGTTTGCGATCGCTAATACTCTAGCCAATTGGATACTACTCCGCTGTTTTTGCACTCAACTCGATAATGTGGCGCTCGCCAGTGTAACCCGGCACGGTAACTTTCTGCGCCTTGTTCACCACGAAACCCTCTGGTAATAAGGTTAATTCCTCTTCTGGATACAGACCTTTCATCGCAACTAGTCGCGTCCGGCCTGGTTGCACCAGATGCTTAGTCAAATCTACGAAGTCACGAAGCGACGAGAAAGCTCTGCTTACTATGACATCGATTGCTGTGTCTGATCGGTATTGCTCGATGCGCACGTTCTGGGCAGTAACATTGTTCAAACCTAGTTGTAGCTTGGCTTGAAAGACAAAGCGTGACTTTTTGCCATTACTGTCGAGTAAATCAAAACGCTTATCGGGAAAACAAATTGCCAAAGGCACACCCGGAAGACCAGGGCCGGTACCAACATCTAAGATGCGATTTCCCTGCATATACGGCTGCAAAGTCAGACTATCGAGTATGTGACGCGATAACATCTCGCTGGCATCTTTTACGCCTGAAAGATTGAAAGCAGTGTTCCACTTGAGAAGCAGTGCCAAATACTCAAGAAGCTTGTCTTTCTGTGCTTGCTCTAGCGGAAGACCTAACTCCTCTAAACCCGCATCTAACTGCGCTTTTATAGCGTCGCTAGTCATGTTGTCACGCGGACCTTGCGCGCACAGCCTGATATTTTTTCAGGTAGATGAGCAGCAGCGATATAGCAGCGGGGGTCATTCCCGGTATACGAGATGCGCGCGCGATATTCTCGGGGCGCACGTTCTGTAATTTCTGCTTTAACTCGTTTGAGAGACCCTGCATCTGTTGATAGTCGAAATCAGCTGGTAACGCGGTGTTCTCCTGCCGACGAAGCTTCTGGATATCCTCTTCTTGACGATCAATATAGCCCTTGTACTTAATCTGTATTTCGACCTGTTCTTTCACCTGATTCGTCATCTGCGCTGGCACGGTAAGGCCTGTGGAATCGGCAACCGCGGTTTGCAGTGCATCGTAATTTAGCTCTGGTCGTGCCAATAAGTCAGCGAGACTATATTCGCGAGACATCGGTTTCTCCAGCAAGGCGTTAATATTCAGCGCCTCTGGAGTATTGGGATGTATCCAGACTTTCTTCAAGCGCGCTAGTTCTATGTCTATGCCTTCGCTCTTGATGTTGAATTGCTGCCAACGGTGGTCGTCAACTAGACCAAGCTCTCTGCCAATGGCGGTAAGTCGCAAATCTGCGTTGTCTTCACGGAGCAATAATCGGTATTCCGCACGGCTGGTAAACATGCGGTAAGGCTCGTTTGTGCCAAGAGTTATCAGGTCATCAACCAATACGCCGATATAGGCTTGGTCGCGTCTCGGACACCAACTCGGCTTGCCCTGAGCAGAGAGGGCAGCGTTCAAACCCGCTAACAAGCCCTGAGCCGCGGCCTCTTCATAACCTGTGGTGCCATTGATCTGCCCAGCGAAATACAGGCCCTTGATGAACTTAGTCTCCAAGGAGTAATTCAGGTCACGAGGGTCAAAGAAGTCATATTCAATCGCATAACCGGGTCGAGTTATATGAGCATTCTCGAAGCCTTTTATCTGGCGTACTAACTCGATCTGCACATCGAATGGCAGGCTCGTCGAGATTCCATTGGGGTATAGTTCGTGAGTATTCAGGCCTTCTGGTTCGACAAATATCTGATGAGAGGTTTTGTCGGCGAAGCGCATTACCTTGTCTTCAATCGATGGGCAATAGCGTGGCCCCAAGCCTTCGATAACCCCTGTGTACATGGGCGAACGGTCCAGACCCTTACGAATAATCTCGTGACAACGCTCATTGGTCGAGGTGATATAACAATTCACCTGCTCCGGGTGGTCAGCTGCACTTCCGAGATAAGACATCACCGGGATAGGCGTGTCACCTGCTTGTGCCTGCATTACAGAGAAATCAACGGATCGCGCATCAATCCTAGGAGGCGTGCCTGTCTTTAGTCGAGCCACATGGAATGGCAGCTCTCGTAAACGCTGCGCTAATGCGATGGAGGGTGGGTCCCCCGCTCTGCCGCCAGCGCTATTTTCCAGGCCAATATGGATCTTACCGCCCAGAAAAGTGCCTGTAGTTAATACCACATGAGGTGCGTAAAAACGCAGACCCATCTGTGTGATAACACCAGTCACGCGCTCTGCATCGACTATCAGATCATCCACAGCTTGTTGAAAGATATCGAGATTTTCTTGATTTTCTAAAATATTACGCACAGCGGCTTTGTATAACACGCGGTCAGCCTGTGCTCTTGTGGCACGAACCGCAGGCCCTTTACTGCTGTTGAGTACTCGAAACTGAATGCCCGCGAGATCAGTGGCTCTGGCCATTGCGCCGCCCAAAGCATCGATTTCCTTAACCAAGTGAGTCTTGCCAATGCCGCCGATAGCCGGATTGCAGGACATTTGCCCTAGGGTCTCGATGTTATGGGTAATCAGCAAAGTACGCACGCCCATGCGGGCCGCTGCCAGAGCGGCCTCAGTGCCGGCGTGGCCGCCACCAACGACGATTACATCGTACTTTTTTGAGAATTCCATGGAGCACCTGATGTGGGCTATTGCAAAGGGTCGATAAGTATAAGGCTTAGAATCTAAATTTGAAGTATTTAATTTTCTTAAGAAAAATGACTAACACGAGTTTTAAAAATTATTAGTTATTTAGTATTTATAGTTAATAAATACTTAAAGATATAAATACTGATGTTAATGATGGTAAAGCACTTTTATGTGGAGAAGTCTTTTAAAACTATTAAATACAATAAGTTACAAGAATGATAAGCCGGTGGGCGCTTTATGTTTAAGCTCTTGGGAAGCACTTCATAGCATGTGGACAAGATAGCGACTTATACATACGCAAAAAACAGCTCCAATTCCATCCACTTCTTATTCATCTCGAAAAGACAGTTTATTCACAGTTTATTATGAGCTTATACAGAGCAAAAATTTATTTGCCCACACAGAAACTAGAGAAGATTTTGCCAAGTAAATCGTCGGTGGTGAATTCTCCGGTGATTTCACCTAGGCAGCGATGAGCATGTTTGAGGTCTTCCGCAACGAGTTCGCCTTCCCTGCTACCCAGCAATTGGTTCTGAGCATCGACTAAATGGGACCTCGCTCGGAGCATGGCATCAAGGTGTCGACGGCGCGCAATAAAGCCCCCTTCACCACTGGGAGAGAAGCCCATGCAATCTTTGAGATGTTCTCGCAATAGGTCTAAGCCGTCTTGTAATTTTGCAGAGAGTTTAATGTTAACAACACTGTGTTGTTTATCTTCAAGACGAACGATGCACGGGGTCTGCTCAAGAATATCGATCTTGTTGTAGATAATACTCAGGCGTTCTAATTGCCGCTCCTCTAGGAGCGTCTCTAAACCGATCTCTGTAAGGAAAGTAGTTAGGGTCTCAAGTGTGACTGCATCCTTAGTGGCATCGACTAGCAGCAAGATTCTATCGGCACTAGCGATGGCCTTCATCGCTCTCTTAATACCCTCGCGCTCTACTACATCTTCACTATGGCGTAGCCCTGCCGTATCCGTAATATGTACGGGCATACCGTCTATATTAATTTGTTCAATCAAGGTGTCGCGTGTGGTGCCAGCAATATCTGTGACGATGGCCGCGTCTCTGCCCGCAAGAGCGTTCAACAGACTAGACTTACCCGCATTGGGTTTGCCGGCGATTACCACTGACATGCCTTCTCTAAGGATGGTGCCTTGTTTAGCCTGTGCGAGGATTGCATCGGTCTGCTCAATTATTCCCTGCAAAGTCTCAGTGGTTTTACCCTCTGTTAGAAAGTCGATTTCCTCTTCTGAGAAGTCAATGGAGGCTTCTATATAGACTCGAAGCTCTGTTATAGAGGTGCCTAACATATTTATTAGAGAAGAGAATTCGCCTTGTAGGGTGCGCATTGCACTTCTAGCGGCCTCTTCACTGCTAGACTCGATAAGGTCCGCAATGGCCTCTGCTTGCGTCAGATCCATCTTGTCGTTTATGAAGGCGCGCTCAGAGAACTCACCCGGTCTTGCTAGGCGAGCTCCGCAATTAACAGTTTCTTTTAAAAGACGATCCAGTACGAAAGAACCGCCGTGCCCCTGTAGTTCGAGAACATCTTCGCCCGTAAAGGAGTTGGGGCCCGGGAAGAAAATAACGATACCTTGGTCGATCAGATCATTACTACTGTCATAGATACTGGAGTAGTGTGCGTGACGCGGATTGGGATCGAAGTGAAGAAGGGTTTTAGCAATCGATTTGGCTAGCGGGCCAGATACTCTGACGACACCAACACCTCCCCTTCCAGGAGGTGTGGCGATCGCGCAGATAGTGTCGCTGTCAGTAGCTAAGGACATAGCGGTTCCGCAGTTAGCGGTATTGGAAAAATCAGGCGCTCTTTGCCTCGTACTCTTTTTCTATCTTCTTAGTTATATAGTATTGCTGAGCAATACCAAGCACGCTGTTAGCTAGCCAGTACAGTACTAGTCCAGCTGGGAACCAGAGGAAGAAAATAGTCATTACTACCGGCATGAAACGCATCACCTTTGCTTGCATTGGATCCGCAGGAGCAGGGCTTAACAGTTGTTGTGCGAACATCGACGCACCCATTAATAATGGAAGAATGAAGAAGGGATCCATTACCGATAAATCGTTTATCCATAGAATAAAAGGCGCCTGACGTAATTCTACACTCTCCATCAATACCCAATACAAGGCGATAAACACCGGCATTTGTACCAGCATGGGTAAACAGCCGCCGAAGGGATTTATCTTCTCTTTCTGATAAAGCTCCATCGTTGCTTTCTGGAGTTTCATACGGTCGTCGCCATAGCGTTCTTTCAACTGTGCCATCTTAGGCATAACGCGACGCATGTTTGCCATAGAACGATAACTGGTGGCTGACAGTTTGTAGAAGATTGCTTTTACTGTGAGAGTAAGCAATAAAATTGACCAACCATAATTGCCAACGATTGAGTCGATCTGACGAAGTAGCCAATAAATAGGCGATGCTGCAAACCAGAGCCATCCGTAATCGATAGTCAGATCTAAATTAGGCGATATATCTCTTAGCGTGTACTGATCTTTAGGTCCTGCGTAAAACTCTAACGACTGGGTAGAAGTACTACCAGGAGCTACGGTGAACTCTGTACTAGTGAAACCACCAATATACTCATTTGAATTCTGTGGACTAGTGCGCATCGAAAAAGTATTAAGCGCATCAGCAGGAGGTACCCATGCCGATAAAAAATAATGTTGACTCATGGCGATCCAGCCGCCTTGAATTTGATAAGGTTCCATGCCATCTGCGACGTCTTCAAAAGGCACTTTAAAATAGGGATCGTCCGCAGATGTTCCCGCGAAACCGATGAACGATGAAGCCCCTATTCCACCGGCAGCACTTGGGTCTGGAAAATTGGTGCGATTGATCTGTCCAAACAGATTAGCACTCCATGCGGAAGTACTATTGTTCTGTACTTCGTAACTTACCTCTATTAGGTAGCTGCCGCGATCGAAGCTAAAACGTTTGATCACAACAACACCATCGTCTTGGCTATAGGTCATCGAAACGACGACAGAGTTAGCGTTCTGTTCCAGTGAATAGCTGTTCGCGCTGGTCTGATACAAAGCTCGGCTTGTAGAGTCAATACCATTGCGTCCGACCAAACCA
Organism: uncultured Gammaproteobacteria bacterium; assembly: GCA_963977405.1. Lineage (GTDB taxonomy): Bacteria > Pseudomonadota > Gammaproteobacteria > Pseudomonadales > Pseudohongiellaceae > UBA5078. Next base: position 9,383 of record CAXBOY010000058.1, on the reverse strand, counting down.
CTCTTAGCAACATATAGCCCCAAAGCGTCACGTTGGAGAAGTACGAAGGGATCGTCTTCCACATCGATCGCTTTCTTAAATTCCGGAAGAGAGACCGACACGATATCACCGCCATTGCGATCCAGCGTAACGTTCAAGACATCTGTCGTGACTTGTACATATGTATTGGTTTGTTCTGGCACAGGCGCTGCCACTAGCGGTTGTACCACTGGAACATCAAGAGTTGCGCCTCCAGTACTACTACTGACAGGTAAACTTGGTACATCGCTACTAGTTTGAACGCTCGACTCAATCTGCGGAGCCTGGCTTACCGGTGCGGCTGGTACTCGAGGATAGTCTTCTTGCCACGCTAGCAGTAGCAAATATGAAACGACGGCTAAGCCACCAAAAATAATATATTTAATTGAGTCCATGTTTAGCTACTACAGAGTTGATGACTTTGAGGGTTCGATTGGGGAATTGGCGTCGGGAACAAGATCGATTCCACCTGGGTGCCAAGGATGACAGCGTAAGATGCGCCGAGAGCCTAGGCCGATACCACGGACTAGACCGTGTTTCTGTATCGCTTCTTGAGTGTAATGTGAGCAACTTGGATAGAAACGGCATTGATTGCCGATCAACAGACTGAGGGTGTGCTGGTAGAGGGTGATCAGCTTGATTGCAAATTTATCCAGCATTCTCGTTATCCCGTGTTTCGGATGTCTTGCCAGCCTTGTGGATTAGATCAACCCAGTGTCTCTCGATTTTCTTCCTTACCTGTTCGCTTGTCAGTGCGCCTAAACCACTGCGCGCTAGAATAACGATGTCCAGCGTAGGGAGCAAACTCTGATTATGCCTGAAAGACTCGCGAAGTATTCGTTTTACACGATTACGTTGCACGGCTTTGGCAATATTCTTTTTGGCGATAACAAGGCCTAGACGGGGAAACGGAGTATCGCTGTCGTAAGCCAATAGGAGGAGTTGCTGACAAGAGACTTTGAAGCGGGCGTTCTTGAATACAGGTTGAAAATCCGCGGCACCCAGTAGACGCAGCTTCTTGCTAAAGCCAAAGTCAGACACAGGTTCTTCTTTTCATGAGTACCGCAGATGGAAGAGAGCCTACTTACGCTGACAACTTTGCTCGACCGCATGCGCGACGACGCTTGATGACTAGACGGCCGCCACGAGTCGCCATACGCGCTCTGAAACCGTGGGTACGAGCTCGTTTGATTAAGCTTGGCTGAAAGGTTCTTTTCATGATGATGTCCGAAACGTTGCTGTAAAGTGTATTTGACGGATTTTAACCGAGCGCGAATTCTAGAGGTTTCAATCGCTTATTGCAATTGCTTAGAGGAGAAAAACGCGCAAAAGCTCGGTTTTTAATATATTTCAAAAAATACAGCAACTTACGTTTTATACGTTGTTAATAACAACTTATCCACAGCTTATTTTGTCTTGCTAGTAGTCTGCTGTAAACCGCTAAAACATCGTGTTTTAAAGAGCAGAACTATTTAAGCTGTTGAAAAATAAGCATAAATAATAAAGAGAAAATATGCTATTTGCGCTTGCAGGGTGTGGATAACTATTGGTAGGCACGCTAAAATCCTTTCCTATTAAAACTCCAAGCGCATTATGAAAGGTAATAAGAAGAGTGGATTCGGTGAATTGGCAAAGTTGTGTAAGTTGTTTGAAAAATGAATTGCCCTCCCAGCAATTTAATACTTGGATAAGGCCCCTATACGCAGAAACTTCCCCAAATGAAGTGCGACTCTATGCTCCTAATCGATTTGTACTCGACTGGGTGAAAGAGAAGTTTCTCGAGCGTATTCGCGAGCTGCTTTCAGAGCACTCTAGTGGGAGCAATGTAGATCTCGTCTTCGAGATAGGCTCTGCGCGGCAAGCGACCCCCGAACAAGTGCCCGGAGCTAATAATCTTCAATCAGCGACCAAGCTGGAAAATACCCTCGATCGAAATGGTGTTCACGAAACTGTAGCAGAAGAGGCTAAGCGCGGAGTTATTATCCCTGCGTCCTCTCGTAATGCTCCTATCGTTCGTCGCAGTTCACGAAATATGGAAGTGATCATCGATGGCAAGTTGCGCCATAAGGGTAGCTTGAATCCTGAGAATACTTTCGACAACTTCATCGAAGGGAAATCTAACCAATTAGCTAGAGCTGCTGCTATGCAGGTGGCCGAGAATCCAGGTGGCGCCTATAACCCACTATTTATATATGGTGGCGTTGGTCTAGGTAAGACTCACTTAATGCATGCAATCGGCAACTATCTGGTCGCACGTAAGCCGGACGCCAAAGTGGTATATCTGCATTCAGAAACCTTTGTTGCAACGATGGTGACCGCATTGCAGCTCAATGCGATCAACGAGTTCAAACGCTATTACCGCTCCGTAGATGCCTTGCTCATTGATGATATACAATTCTTCGCTGGTAAAGAGCGTTCCCAAGAGGAGTTCTTCCATACCTTCAATGCACTGCTCGAAGGTGGGCAGCAGATTATCCTTACAAGCGACAGATATCATAAGGAAATCAATGGCTTAGAAGAAAGGTTAAAGTCGCGCTTTGGTTGGGGCTTGTCTGTTGGCGTAGAACCACCGGAATTGGAGACAAGGGCCGCCATTCTGATTAATAAGGCAGAACAGAGTAATATTGACCTACCTAGCGATGCTGCGATGTTTATCGCCCAGAGACTGCGTTCACACGTAAGAGAGTTGGAAGGCGCCCTCAAGAAAGTCATAGTGCATGCCAATTTCGTCGGCAGACCTATCGATTTGGAGCTAGTAAAAGAAGCGTTGAAAGACCTGTTCGCATTACACGATAAAATGGTGACCATCGATAATATACAACGACTGGTCGCCGAGTATTATAAGATTAAGATGTCCGACATGTTGTCTAAGCGCCGGAATCGCTCAGTTGCGAGGCCTAGGCAGATGGCGATGAGTCTTTCCAAGGAGCTTACTAATCATAGCCTTCCGGAAATTGGCGATGCCTTCGGTGGCCGAGACCATACGACGGTGCTTCACGCATGTAAGCAAGTAAAGAACCTCAGAAGTATTTCTTTGGATTTTTCTGAAGATTACAATAATTTACTGAGAGCGTTAGCGACCTAAGGCGTCTGTCGCGACGCTCGATGACCGACACCACATAAAAACTAACTGAGTGACATAGCTATGTATTTTGTAATCTCAAGGGAAGCCATTTTAAAACCTTTGCAATTGGTATCGGGTGTTGTGGAACGCCGACAGACCCTGCCAGTGCTTTCAAACGTCTTACTGTCGCTTGATGAGAGTGGTGAGCTCTCTATCACCGGTACAGATCTAGAGGTAGAGCTGATCGGTAGAGTTAGGGTCGCCGGTACTACTAAACCAGGTGAGATTACGGTCCCTGCTCGCAAGCTTGTCGATATTTGTAAATCGCTCTCCGATGATGCAACGCTAGAGTTCACCGTCGATGACGGAAAAATGGTGATCAAGTCAGGCCGTAGCCGCTTTAGCCTTGCTACCCTAGCGGCGAGCGAGTTCCCGAATACAGAGGAAGAGCCAGGTACTATAGAGCTGACTGTTCCTCAGCAAGCGCTCAAATCTCTGCTAGATGGCACCTCCTTCGCGATGGCTCAACAAGATGTTCGATACTACCTAAACGGTATGTTGTTCGAGTTGGCTGCGGACTATTTGCGCGTTGTTGCGACCGATGGTCATCGTCTTGCTATGCAAACTCTAACTATGGAAAACGATGTCACGGCACCAGTGCAGTTAATACTGCCGCGCAAAGGTGTAATCGAGTTAGGTCGCCTGTTAACTGGCGAAGAGGCCGATATTTCGATCGTTTTTGGCCGCAATCATGTGCGTGCAAAGACGGCTGATGTGACGTTTACGTCTAAGTTAGTTGATGGCAAGTTCCCAGATTACAACCGTGTGTTGCCAAAGGGTGGTGATAAGATTGTGATTGGCGATCGTCTCGAGCTTAAGCAAGCCTTCGCCCGCACTTCCATTCTCTCGAACGAAAAATACCGTGGAATCCGCGTCTTGTTGAGTAATGCTGAGATGCGCATTCTCGCTAACAACCCTGACCAGGAAGAAGCAGAAGAAGTTGTTTCGGTGGACTATGCCGGCGATTCGCTCGAAGTGGGCTTTAATGTTAGCTATCTAGTGGATGTATTGACGGTATTGTCTTCGGATAAAGTGCAGATCACTCTGTTAGACTCCAACTCTAGCGCCCTTCTTGAGGCTGCAGGTGGGAACTCAGAAGCACTTTATGTAGTTATGCCGATGCGGCTATAGGCGAGAGCTTGACCTCGCTAGACGCAAAAGCGCAATCCTTCTAAATATGGCCACAATACGCAGGCTGGATATTTTACGAATTCGGAATCTTTTCGAAGTCCAAATTCGGCCTGCGAATACGGTTAACATCATCTCCGGCAATAACGGCAGCGGCAAGACTAGTCTGCTAGAAGCTATCTATATGCTCGGTCTCGGGCGCTCTTTTCGCAGCCAAAAACTAGAGCCTGTCATTTCGACAGACTCTGATGACTGCGTTATCTTTGCAGAACTACAAGACGGCATAAGCATAGGGCTCAATAAGTCTCGCAAGAAAGGACATATATTGAAGCTTCTCGGTGAGCGCCAGAAGAGCTGGGTCGAGACTGCGCGGCAGTTACCAATGCAGATTATTAACTCTGACAGCTTCTTGTTGTTGGAGGGTAGTCCTAAGATTCGAAGACGCTTCTTGGACTGGGGAGTGTTCCACGTGGAACATGAGTTCGCCTTAGCTTGGCGAAAAGCGACCAAATGTCTTACCCAGCGCAACTTATTGCTGAAGCAGCGCAAGCTAGATCGGATGCAGCTAGGCGCTTGGGATGAAGAGTTTGCGACCCAGGGCGAGCTAATAGATGGCTTTCGTAAGCAATACCTTAGTCAGTTTTTGCCCATTCTGAACATCGCCCTGCCCCGGCTTATAGATCTGCCGGGGTTAAGCATTCAATACGAACGCGGTTGGGATAATGGGCTTGGTCTAAAAGAGTCACTGGTCTCGAGTTTAGAGCGGGACATAAAATACGGAGCAACACAAGTTGGTCCCCATAGGGCCGACCTCTCTATTAAGATTGGGCGGCATGGAGCCAGCGAGGTATTGTCGCGAGGCCAGCAAAAACTGTTAGTTAGCGCGATGAAGATTGCGCAGAGTCAGCTCCTCTTCTCGCTTACAGATGAAAAAGGGCTCTACCTAATTGACGATCTCCCTTCGGAGCTCGATGCTGCCAATCGCGTATTGATCTGCCGTCTGCTCGAGGAACTGAATTGTCAGATTTTTATCACCTGTGTTGACTCAGCAGAACTCGAAAAATGTTGGTCCGGGGACGTTAGTTCGGGGAAGTTCCACGTGGAACATGGTAAAATAGTGGGACTCGGAAGCAGCTAGTAATCTAGCATTTCTCGCGCGCACAGTAAGCGTGACGGGACAAACCAAGTATTTGCAGACAAAACGCTCTAATAGGAGAAAACGCATGGCTCAGGACTCTACATATAACTCATCGAGCATTAAGGTTTTGAAAGGTCTCGATGCGGTGAGAAAAAGACCTGGGATGTATATCGGCGATACCGATGATGGCACAGGCCTGCATCACATGGTGTTCGAACTAGTCGATAACTCTATAGATGAGGCTTTGGCAGGTCATTGCGATGACATACGAGTCACTATTCACCCAGGAGAAACAGTCTCCGTTTCCGATAATGGTCGCGGAATTCCTACCGAGATGCATGCCGAGGGGGTCTCCGCTGCGGAAGTAATCATGACCGTTCTACACGCAGGCGGTAAGTTTGATGATAATAGTTACAAGGTATCTGGCGGCTTGCATGGTGTTGGTGTTTCAGTTGTTAATGCTCTTTCCGAAGAGCTGAAGCTGACCATACGTAGGGATGGCAAAGTCCATGAGCAAACTTATGTTCATGGCGTGCCCCAGGCACCACTTGCAGTAGTTGGCGAGACCGATGTTTCGGGCACCGAGTGTCACTTCAAGCCCTCCGCAGCCACATTCTCGAACATCGAGTTTCATTACGATATCCTTGCTAAAAAGCTCCGTGAGTTGGCGTTCCTCAATGCCGGTGTCGCTATTAATCTGAAGGATGAGCGATCGGGCAAGACCGATTTGTTTAAGTACGAAGGCGGTCTACATGCGTTCGTAAATTATTTGAACACCAATAAGGCACCAGTAAATAAGATATTCCACTTCGCCGCAGAGCGCGAAGAAGACGGAATCTCTGTGGAAGTGGCGCTGCAATGGAATGATACATATCAAGAAAATATCTTCCCCTATACCAATAATATCCCACAAAAGGATGGCGGCACCCACTTGGCTGGGTTCCGTGCGGCACTAACTCGTGTGCTTAACTCCTATATCGACAAGGAATTAGCGTCTAAAAAGGGTAAAGAAGTAGCGACTACCGGTGATGATGCCCGAGAAGGTTTAACCGCCATTATCTCCGTGAAGGTCCCGGATCCGAAGTTCTCTTCGCAGACTAAAGATAAGCTTGTGTCTTCTGAGGTCAAAACAGTTGTAGAGCAGGAGATGTCGAGCCATTTCAGTGACTATCTGATGGAGAACCCGCTAGAGGCAAAAGCCATCGTTAATAAGATGCTCGATGCCGCGCGGGCTCGCGAAGCTGCGCGAAAGGCCAGAGAGATGACCCGCAGGAAAGGAGCACTCGATATCGCCGGCCTGCCTGGTAAGTTAGCGGACTGTCAGGAAAAAGACCCAGCACTATCAGAGATCTACATAGTGGAGGGTGATTCTGCGGGAGGTTCGGCAAAACAGGGCAGAAACCGTAAGAATCAGGCTATTCTGCCACTTAAAGGTAAGATTCTTAATGTGGAGAAAGCTCGGTTCGACAAGATGTTGAGCTCAGCCGAGATCGGTACGCTGATCAAGGCATTGGGCTGTGGTATCGGTAATGAGGAATTTACACCTGCGAATCTTCGCTATCACAGCATCATCATCATGACCGATGCGGACGTCGACGGCTCTCATATTCGTACTCTTCTACTGACCTTCTTCTTTAGACAGATGCGCGAACTAGTGGAACGTGGTCATATCTTCATTGCACAGCCACCCTTGTACAAAATCCGTAAAGGCAAAAATGAGCAGTACCTGAAAGATGACGACGAGTTAGCGAAATATGAGACCCAAACGGCGCTAGATGGCGCAAGTTTGTTTGTGAACCCTGAGGCCCCCGCGATCTCCGGTGATGCCCTGGATATGATGGTTAAGCAGTACAACAGTACCTATTCAATCGTGAAGCGATTGAACAGACTCTACCCTTCTGAGGTATTGGAGGCGATGATATTCACGAGTGAATTGAGCCCCGCGAACCTTACCGAAGAGGCCGTTAGTGCCTGGGGTAAGGAGCTATGGGAAAGCATGTCTCGCCTACACCCTAAGACAGCAGTAGGCTACGAAATAACAGCAGTAAAAGATAAGGAGCGTAACGCTTACTTACCCCACGTGCTGCAGTCTTTCCATGGTTTAACCAAAGACTACCAGTTCAATATGGATTTCTTTAATTCGGGTGAGTACAAGGCTATCGTCAAACTAGGCGCAACCTTGGAAGGCTTGATTGAGGAAGGAGCGTTTGTACAACGTGGCGAGCGTAAGCAGGAAGTTAAATCTTTCGCAGAGGCCTTAGCGTGGCTAACCGCAGATGCGATGAAGGGGCATTATCTACAGCGCTATAAGGGCCTTGGAGAGATGAACCCGAGCCAGTTGTGGGAGACCACGATGGACCCAGAGAATCGCCGCATGCTTCAGGTTACGATCGAAGACGCGATTGGAGCTGATCAATTATTCACCACATTGATGGGTGATCAAGTTGATCCGCGCCGTGAGTTCATCGAGAATAATGCTCTAGCAGCGCAAAATCTCGATATATAACAGACACTTATGTTGGCTTGCCGCTAATAACATCCATATTAGCGGCTAGCCACTGCGAGTAAGCCTCTGTCACTTCTGTTGCACTCTTCCCTTCGCTCGATATTGGCGCACCGATGCGCACGCGAATAATGCCTGGTTTCTTCATAATCGTATGGGCTGGCCAACAATCCCCTGCGTTATGAATTACTGGTAATGCCATGGCATTTGCCGAGACTGCTAATTTCGCGCCGCCGCGGGACAAGTTTTTAACGGTGCCCGCCGGGCTGCGGCTGCCCTCCGGGAAGATCACCACCGAGAGCCCATCGAGTAAACGCTGTTTTCCTTGTACTAGTAGGGACCTCCCCGCTTCTCTCGGCTTGCTGCGATCTATAGCGATAGGTTTCTGCAGGCGCATCGCCCATCCCCAGAATGGGATCTTGAGCAGTTCTTTCTTGAGGATTGGGCAAACTGGTGAAATCGCATAATAAAGATATATTGTTTCCCATGAACTCTGGTGAGTACTCAATACTACGACGGGGTGGTCGGGAATATTCTCTTCCCCCTGAATGTCATAGCGCACGCCACACGTGACTCGCAGCCAAAAAAGTACGAAACGGCACCAGAGAGAATAAATAAAGAAACGGCGTTTCAAAGGAATAAACCAGAACACTGTCATACAGGTGACAGAGATGATGATGGTCGCGATGAAATACCCGGTGTAGAAAAGCAATGAGCGAAGAAGGTTTAGTGCGTTACTCAAAATGGGAACTCATCATTGGGCTGGTTTGCCTGCAGAAGCGAATCCACATACTCCTTGAGGTTGTTAAAGACGGAGACGCCGTCGAGTTCGTTCTCGCTCGATTCTGCTAGGGTAATCTCCCCTTTGCCAGTACGCACCAATACAGGAGTGCAACCTGCGAGCTTGGCGCACATTAAATCCTTCGCGCTATCGCCAACGAAAGGCAATCGCTCTGCGTTGGTGCCGAATTCGCATTCGATCTGTTCTATTAAGCCGATTTTTGGCTTACGACATTCACAGTCGTCTTCGGGGCCATGGGGGCAGAAGAATACGCCACTGATCTGACCACCCTCCTCCTCGACTAGACTGCACATCTTCTGGTGCATTGCCGCGAGTTCAAATTCATCGAAGAAACCGCGGGAGATGCCGGATTGATTGGTCGCAACGGCAACCGTATAACCGGCTTTGCTGAGCTTGGCGATTGCTTCGATACTGCCAGGAATCGCCTCCCATTCATCCACGGATTTGACGTAGTCATCAGAGTCTTTGTTGATGACCCCGTCTCTATCCAGAATGATTAATTTCACTTCTTGGCCTCGCTGTCTTAATGCTAGTTTTGATGGAGGTAAGAAATATCCGCGACCTGTAAGAACAAGGTACGCAGTGCGGCCAGTAGCTTGATGCGATTGGCTCGTAGTGCGAGATCCTCATCCATTACCAATACTTTCTCAAAGAAGTTATCGATAGCCTG
>CAXBOY010000057.1:0-19536 GCA_963977405.1 uncultured Gammaproteobacteria bacterium | reverse complement strand
AGAAGAGGACTTGAACCTCCACGCCCTTTCGAGCACTAGCACCTGAAGCTAGCGTGTCTACCAATTCCACCACCTGGGCAAAAGGGGGGTATTTCGAAGCGCGCACTTTATCGCCGCGCAATCCTCCTGTCAATTGTCCACATTCAATAGTTTGGGTAATTGCAGGCCCCAATGTGTATACTGGTGGCCAGAAACCCACTCAATTTGGCAGGATATGGCTAAGAAATCTAAAGACACTGAAAACATCATTGACCCCTTCGCAAGTCGGGAAGCGGAAAATTACGAAAATCCGATCCCTAGTCGTGAGTACATCCTCGAATACATGGAACAAACCGGCGAGCCGGTGACCTATCAGGCGCTCTGTGAGCACTTGAGCCTTACCTCCTATGAGCAAACTGAAGCCCTGCGCCGCCGCTTAATTGCGATGGCTCGCGATGGGCAATTGATCAGCAACCGTCGAGGCGTGTATGGCTTGGTCAATCGGATGGAGCTCATTAAGGGGCGCGTACAGGGCGTTAAAGACGGCTATGGCTTCTTTATCCCTGTCGATGGGTCTGGGGACCTCGTTTTGCCTAACTCCGAGATGCAAAAGGTCTTTGATGGTGACATCGTGCTCGCGCGGGTCTCAGGCGTCGATCGCCGTGGCCGCAAAGAAGGCATGATCTTCGAGGTGTTAGAGCGCCGCAGCAAGCAGGTGGTAGGGCGTTATTACTGGGAGCAAGGCTTCGGTGTAGTGGTGCCAGACAATCGTCGCAATAGTCACGAGATCATGATCCCTGAGAAAGAGAATCGCGGCGCACAAGACGGTCAGTTCGTCGTCGCCGAGATCACCTCCTACCCTACGCAGCGTCGCAAGGCGGTGGGCACGGTAGTCGAGATACTGGGCGATCATATGAAACCGGGTATGGAGATCGACGTTGCCGTACGCAGCCACAATATTCCCTATAAGTGGCCGAAAGAGGTACTGGAGAGCCTTAAACAGTTCCCAACCGTAGTGCCAGAGTCGGATTCCGCGCAACGTATAGATTTGCGCCAGCTGCCATTCGTCACTATCGATGGTGAGGATGCCAAAGACTTCGATGACGCAGTTTATTGTCGGCAAGAGGCTGGTGGCGCGTGTAGCTTATTCGTGGCTATTGCCGATGTGTCTCACTATGTGTCGGTAGAATCTGCACTGGATGTAGAGGCACAGAACCGTGGTAATTCGGTGTACTTCCCGGGCCACGTGATCCCGATGCTGCCAGAGGCCTTGTCCAATGGCTTGTGTTCCCTAAAGCCGCAGGTCGACCGTCTCGTCATGGTCTGTGAGATGCAGCTCGATAAGCAGGGCCGGGTGCAGGACTACAGTTTCTACGAGGGGGTTATCTACTCTCACGCGCGCATGACCTATACGGAAGTGGCGGACATCCTAGAAGAGCCAGAAACGCCAATGCGGGCCAAGACGAAGGAACGTTTGCGTATGAAGTACGCCGCGGTGCTACCGGCTTTGGAATCCCTCTATACGGTGTATCACAAACTCGCCAAGCTGCGTCAGGTGGCAGGCGCGCTAGATTTCATCAGCACCGAGACTCGAATCGTATTCGGCGAGACTCGCAAGATCAGCTCGATCGTACCGGTACTGCGTAACAGTGCGCACCGCTTGATCGAAGAGTGCATGTTAGCGGCGAACGTGTGCACGGCGAAGTTCTTGGCGGAGTCTTCTCTGCCGGTTCTGTACCGCGTACACGACGGCCCCAATATGGACAAGATGGAAAATCTGAAGGCCTTCCTGAAGGAGATAGGCCTTGTGCTAACGCGCAATGCGAAGCCGGAGCCCAAGGACTATCAGCGTGTGCTGCTCAAGATCGCCGATCGCCCCGATGCGCATCTGATTCAGACGGTAATGATCCGTTCCCTGCTGCAGGCGGTTTATCAACCAGAGAACCTCGGCCACTTCGGCCTAGGCTTTGCAGCCTATACCCACTTCACTTCCCCGATTCGTCGCTATCCAGACTTGTTGGTGCATCGTGCGCTGCGCTACCTCATTAGAAGTGCGAAGCAGACGACTCACGTGAAGAAAGTGCAGGGCGTGGCGCCGTTGGCGCGCAAGACCATTTATCCCTATGACTTGAAAGACATGCAGAGCTTCGGCGAGACATGTTCTATGTCCGAACGGCGTGCCGATGCGGCGGGTTACGATGTAGTGGACTGGCTCAAGTGCGAATATGTCAAAGACAGAGTGGGCGACGAGTTCTCCGGCACTGTAAGCAGTGTTACTGCGTTCGGTCTGTTCGTAGAGTTAAGCGACATCTACGTAGAGGGTTTGGTGCATATCACCGCTCTAAAGAATGACTACTATCAGTTCGATCCAGTGCGGCACCAGCTGCGCGGCGAGCGCAATGGCATGGTCTATCACCTCGGTGACGTGGTGAGGGTAAAGGTGGTGCGGGTTGATCTAGACGATCGCAAGATCGATCTAGCGATGCTCGACAGCGCGGGCAATGTGCCCGATGGCGGTAACCCACCGAACCGTCCGGCCAAGCGCGCAGGCAAAGACAAGTCCGGCAAAAAGGGCGGTGGTGGCAAGAAGCAAGGCGAGCAAGGCCGTGCATCTGCTGCTGGCAAGAAGCCAGCGCGATCTAAAAAGCCCGCTGGTGGGCCGAAACCCGCCTCTAAAAATAAGGGCAAGCGTCGAGTCCCTGCAGCAAAGAAGAGCTAGCTGGATCCAAATAAATCTAAAGAAACCATTGCTTGTAGGAGCGGGCTCGCCCGCGAATTGGGTCAATGCCGCACGAGGTTTATCGCGGGCAAGCCCCCCATAAATAGGGCAAGCGCTCCTACAACTAAAATAATCTTCTAACCCCAATAGAAAGCCACCAAAGAAAGCACAAACGAAGGATTTCGAATTGAGCCAGAAAGAATGGGTCTACGGCATACACACCGTGAGCGAGCTACTCAAGCAGCATCCAGAGGATGTGCTTGAGCTGCTGATTCAGCAAGACCGCGAAGACAAGCGTATCAATGAAGTAAAGAGTTTAGCCGCTGCCGCAGGCGTGAGCTGGCAGGGTCAGGACCGCAAGGATCTAGATAAACGCCTGCGCAACTTGGGAGCTGGGGCCGTTCATCAGGGGGTTGTCGCTCTGTGTAAATTAGGCGGCAGCATTCTCGACGAGCGTGGTCTGGATGCCTTGCTCGATGGACTTAACCATTCGCCACTACTATTAGTCCTCGACGAAGTTACCGATCCCCATAATCTTGGCGCTTGTCTGCGCACAGCTGATGCGGCAGGAGTGGATGCCGTAATCGTTCCCAAGGATCGCGCCGCACCTCTTAACATGACCGCCCGTAAAGTGGCTTGCGGGGCGGCAGATACGATAGCCTTTGTCGCTGTTACCAATCTAAGTCGCACTCTAGAGTCGTTGAAAAAACGCGGCATCTGGATTGCGGGAGCAGCTGGAGAGGCCCAAGATAGCCTGTATGCCATGGATTTCAAGCAGCCAATCGCAATTGTAATGGGCTCTGAGGGTAAGGGCTTGCGTCGCCTGACGCGCGAGAACTGCGACTATCTTCTCTCTATCCCTATGGCCGGTGAGCTCAGCAGCCTCAATGTCTCGGTCGCCACGGGCCTGTGCCTGTTCGAGGCGGTGAGGCAGCGACGGGTTCCTGGTTGACCAAGTCTGAGTTAAGCATACCTAATCGCCTGCAGGGCAGGCTCCTACACTCAGAGCGCTGGCCCGGTTTGGATAGAAACCTCTGACTGTAGGAGCTTGCCCTGCAAGCGATTAGGTGCAATTGAAACAGATCTACAAAGAATCTGGCCCTCCACGCTACAAGCCCTCACCCAAAAACAGTTTGCATGTTGAGCAGCGGTTCTCTAGAATGCCCGCTCTTTAATTTCGGGGAGCTGTCTTTAGGCAAACCCCCTTAACTCCTTGTCTTCCTGCGCAGCGGCCTCTCAAACCGGTGTTCGACAGAAGACTTCAACCCGTAAGGAGTCTCTATGAGACATTATGAAGTTGTATTTTTGGTACACCCAGACCAGTCCGACCAAACCCCGGGCATGGTAGAGCGCTACACCCAGATGGTAAAAGATAGTGGTGGCACAGTTCACCGTCTTGAAGACTGGGGCCGTCGCCAGCTAGCTTACCCAATCAATAAAATCCACAAAGCGCATTACATTCTTATGAATGTTGAGTGTGGCAGCGAAGTGTTGGAAGAAATCACCACTTTGTTCCGCTACAACGATGCGATCATCCGTAACCTCGTCATGAAGATGTCCGGTCCTGTCACTGAAGAGTCTTTGATTCTGAAGGGCGAGCGCGAAAGCCGTGAGCGTCGTGCGCGTGCAGAGCAGAAGCGCAAGCTTGAAGAAGATGCCGCTGTTCGTGATGCCGCTAATGCAGAAGCGAAAGCGGATGCCGAAGCCGCTGAGAGCGACGAAGATGAAGTAGAAGACTTAGATGATTCTGATGATTCGGGCGACGATCAAGACGACGATCAGGATTCTGACGATTCCAAGGATTGATTTTGAGCCTTCGCGCACTCGTTGCGCGGCAAAAGGCAAAGGGCAGCTGAAAAGCACACCAAACTTACTGAAAGGAAACCAACATGTCTCGTTTTTTCCGTAGACGCAAGTTCTGCAAATTCACCGCAGAAGGCACCATTGAGATTGATTACAAAGATATCGAAACACTGAAGGCGTATGTGTCTGAAACTGGCAAGATTGTACCAAGTCGTATCACTGGTACTAAGGCGCGTTACCAGCGTCAATTGGCGACTGCGGTTAAGCGCGCACGTCATTTGGCTCTGATTCCGTATACAGACAGCCATACTGCTTAATTCCGTTGAGAATCATGCGAAGCGGCTAGCCGCGTTCGCAGTAGTGCGGAGAAAAGTATGAGGGCGCTGGCCCAGTTCGCGATGTCAGGGCGTCGTCAGGCAATCCTGGCGGCAGTACTTCTCGGGTTTTTACCGGTGGTCAATTTCTTGAGCCCACCGGTAGTTGCTCTAGTAGCCCTGCGTCACGGCAAGTCAGAGGCCATGATCGTTTTAGCTTGGGCCTTATTACCGGCGCTGGGTTGGGCGATCCTAGGGGAGATGATTCCCCTATTGTTAATGTTAGGGATTGCGGTGCTGGCATTAGTCTTGCGCAGCACAGGTTCTTGGGAGGCAACGCTAATTGCCTCTATTGGCGTCGGTTTCGGCGCGCAATTGGGCCTGTCTTTGCAGCCGGCGTTTCTTGCTCTGATGGAAGAACAAGTCACTACGCTCATGGAGCAACTGGCGAATAACCCAGAGCTACAGGGTCAGGTGATATTCGCCGCGCCGGAACAATTGCATCAGTGGTTACTGATGGTGTTCGGCACTATGGTGGTGTTCTTCTCGATTGCGCTGCTGATGTTGGCGCGCAGTTGGCAAGCAGGCTTGTTCAATCCCGGTGGCTTCCGCGAGGAATTTCACCAACTGCGGCTCGGCTGGAAGGCCAGTGCAGTAATGTTTTTGATGTTCATATTGGCAGATTACGGTCCGCCAGTATTACAGCAGCTCGCTCTGTTCTTCTTGATGCCGCTGCTGGTTGCAGGCGTTGCCTTAGTGCATGGCCTGGTAGGCCGAAGGAAGTTGCCCACTGCGGTGTTGGTGATTTTTTACTCAGCCCTGATTAGCCCGGTGATGTTCCAGCTTCTGGCACTCGCCGCTTTAGCAGACAGCTGGTATGACTTTCGGTCGAGGGTACGTCCTCGCGAATAGGGCGCAATGGATTAAGGCAAACGCAAAGCGAGTCAAAGCAGGCGCTCAGCGCTTAAACGAATTTAAGAATACACGCAGATTTTAATGAGGAAGCAAAGATGAACGTCATTCTATTGGAGAAAGTGGGCAAGCTTGGCGCAGTGGGCGATACTGCTTCGGTAAAGGCTGGTTACGCTCGTAACTTCCTATTCCCGACTGGTAAGGCGATCCCTGCCACTAAGACTAACTTGGATAACTTCGAGACTCGTCGTGCACAGCTGCTCGCAGCGCACAACGAGAAGGTAGCCGTTGCGCAGGTACGCGCTGAGAAGCTGAAAGGTCTTCGCGTTACTATGGCAGTTAACGCTGGTGAAGAAGGCAAGCTGTTCGGCTCTATCGGCACTCGTGACATCGCTGAAGCAGTCTCTGCTGCATCAGGCGAAGAGCTGAGCAAGGCTGAAGTGCGTCTGCCAAACGGCGCACTGCGCGATGTCGGCGAGTACGAGATCAGCATCGACCTCGGCTACGAAGTAGAAGAAATCATTACACTGGCTATCGTGCCAGCATAATTCGCTATTGAATTCGGTCACAGCATTCGCAATATGCGGTTGTTGCTGAGCGGACAATAGGTGACAATGGAGCGCTGTTATCCCTCGGGATGATGGCGCTTTTTTTTGTAATATTCTTTAGTGAACTCCCATGTCCGAATTGTCAAAAAAAGACCGCAAGCCACTCGATGCTGGCTCGCTAGCATCGCTGAAGGTGCCGCCGCATTCGGTGGAAGCCGAGCAGGCTGTGCTGGGTGGCTTGATGCTGGACAATTCCGTTTGGGACACAGTCGTCGAGAAGATTATCGACGAGGATTTTTTCCGCCACGAGCACCAACTCATTTACCGAGTGATGTTCACCCAGACCGAGGCAGACAAACCTCTCGACGTAGTGACCTTGGTCGAAGCACTCGACAGTCTTGGTGAGCTAGATAGTGCAGGCGGTATCGAATACCTAAGTGACCTAGTCAGTAATGCTCGCGGTTCAGCCAATATCTCGGCCTATGCAGACATCATTGCAGAGCGCTCCAAGCTGCGTAAACTGATTCGCGTGGCTTATGAGATCGCCGATAGCGGCTTCAATCCTGCAGGTCAGCGCGCCGACGATGTGCTAGATGTAGCCGAACAGAAGGTGTTTCAGATAGCCGACGACCGCCCTAAAGACGGTGGTCCGCAGCCGATCAATCCTCTGCTCCAAGCGGCGGTAACCCGTGTCGATGAGCTATTTAAATCCAAGGGTGCGCTTACAGGTTTACCAACAGGCTTTAAAGACTTAGACGAGAAGACCTCCGGTTTGCAGAAGTCTGATCTGATCATTGTGGCCGGGCGTCCCTCCATGGGTAAGACCTCTTTCGCGATGAACTTAGCGGAGAATGCGTTGATGTTGGCCAATAAGCCAGTGTTGGTGTTCTCGCTAGAGATGCCAGCCGAGAGCCTTATCTTCAGGATGATCAGCTCCATCGGCAAGATCGATCAGCGTCGCCTACGAACCGGTCAATTGGAAGACGAGGACTGGCCCAAGCTCACGGCGGCTGTTAGCAAGCTCAAGGACAAACCGCTACTGATCGACGATAGCGTTGGCCTTAGCCCTATGGAGATGCGTTCGCGCGCTCGGCGGGTGATGCGTGAACATGGCGAGATCGGCATGATCGTAGTCGACTATTTGCAGCTCATGCAGATCAAGGGCTTCGGCGATAATCGCGTGGGGGAGATCTCCGAGATCTCGCGCTCCCTCAAGACCATGGCGCGAGAGTTTCAGTGTCCCGTGATCGCCCTTTCTCAGCTTAACCGAGGTCTGGAACAGCGCCCCAATAAGCGGCCTGTCATGTCAGACCTGCGTGAATCAGGCGCGATCGAGCAAGACGCGGATATCATCGCCTTCGTCTATCGCGACGAGGTTTATAACGAGGACACGCCGGATAAGGGCGTGGCCGAGATCATCATTGGCAAGCAGCGTAATGGTCCAATTGGCACTGTGCGACTTGGCTTCGTAGGACAGTTCACTCGCTTCGAGAATCTAGCGCGACAGGATTATGATGAAAGCTATACCCAACGCGAATGATTCTCGCGCCTGGGCCACGATCGACTTAGGGGCTTTACTCGCGAATTTTGCCAAGGCGCGCGCCTACAATCCCGAGGCGGCTATCGTCGCCGTTGTGAAGGCCAACGCATACGGACACGGCGCCATCGCCGTGGCGCAAACGCTGCGCGGACAGTTGCGCGATGACGACTGCTTCGGCGTGGCCAGCATCGACGAAGCATTAGAGTTGCGACAAGCAGGTATCAGTACCCCCATTCTACTTCTCGAAGGCGTATTCAACGCCGCTCATCTGCGTAAAGCAGTGGAGAACAATTTTGCGCTAGTGGTGCATTCGCCTTTTCAGCTGGCGCTCTTGGAGGCATTTTTCGAGGCTAGGTCGCTAAGCACGCCACTAACAATTTGGTTAAAGATCGATACCGGTATGCACAGGCTCGGCCTCTCGGCCTCTGAGTTTAAGCAGGCATGGCAAGCCTTAAACTGGCACGTCCACGTGCACAAACTTGTCGTCATGTCGCATTTCGCTTGCGCCGATGACAAAGCGAGCGATATGACAGAGCGCCAGCTCGCCCAATTAAACAAAATACTCGAAGATGCGGGTGTGGCAGCAGACAAGCGAGAGATTAGCTTCGCGGCCTCCTCTGCTATTCAGCAGTGGCCGGAGTCACATTTTCAATGGTTGCGTCCGGGCATCATGCTCTATGGCGGTACTGCCGTCGCCGGCGAGAACGCGATTGAAAGGGATATAGCGCCAGTCATGACGCTGCGAGCTAGGCTTATCGCTATCAAGACCGTCGCTGCAGGAGAGAGCATCGGCTATGGCGCAAGCTATGTGTGCGAGAACGAACAACGAATTGGTATCATATCGATCGGTTATGGTGATGGCTATCCACGGCGCATGCCTGCAGGCACGCCAGTTTTGATTAAGTGTAGCGGGAAGAAAGGGGCTGAGCCACAACGAGCACCGCTTTGCGGCCGTGTATCAATGGATATGACGATTGTGGATTTGAGTGATTGCCCCGATGCGCGGGTGGGTGACGAGGTCATTCTCTGGGGAGAAGGCTTGCCAGCCGACGAGATCGCACAGTGCTGCAATACGATCGCCTATGAACTATTCTGTCAGGTGACACGTCGGATACACTATATTTACGTGTGAGGCAGTGCTTGGCAACACAAAGTAAGGGAACAGCATGGCGAAGGTGAAGAACGCCTATGTCTGCACAGAGTGCGGTGCCGAACATGGGCAGTGGCAGGGGCAGTGTGCCTCCTGTAAAGAATGGAACACCCTGTCAAAAATTAGTCTTGGCAGTGCCGCCTCGCCTGCTGCAAAACCGGACTTTCGCAAGCAGGGTTATGCAGGCACTACTTCGGGTGTGCAAGACCTCTCCGAGATCGATCTCGAGGCAGTGCCTCGGCTTTCCAGTACTATCGCAGAGCTGGACCGAGTATTGGGCGGTGGCCTTGTACCGGGTTCCGCGATTCTCATCGGCGGCAGCCCTGGGGCTGGAAAGAGTACCTTGTTGTTGCAAGTGATGTGTTTGCTAGCGCAGAACACCAGCGCGCTCTATGTCACCGGCGAGGAGTCTCTGCAACAGGTTGGCATGCGTGCTCGACGACTCGGTCTTCCGGAGAAGAATCTGAAGATGCTGGCCGAGACCAATGTCGAGAAGATCTGTCAGGTGGCCCAGCAGCATCAGCCACAATTGCTCGTGGTGGATTCTATTCAGGTCATGCACAGCGCTGACATCGCCTCAGCGCCGGGCAGTGTGTCGCAAGTGCGCGAGTGTGCTGCATACCTTATTCAATATGCTAAGCAGACCAACACCATCCTATTTCTCGTAGGGCATGTCACTAAAGACGGTAATTTGGCCGGGCCGAAGGTCTTGGAGCATATGATCGATTGCTTCCTGATGCTCGACGGGAGCAGTGACAATAAATATCGTACCCTGCGTGGCCAGAAGAACCGCTTCGGTGCCGTCAACGAGCTCGGCGTGTTTGCGATGACGGAGAAGGGCTTAAAGGAAGTGAAGAACCCCTCTGCAATCTTCTTAGCGCGTACAGAAGATGAGAGTGCCGGCTCGGTGGTGATGGTACTTTGGGAAGGCACCCGGCCCCTATTGGTTGAAATACAAGCGCTCGTAGATGGCACACAATTGGGTAATCCGCGCAGGCTTGCGGTTGGCCTCGATCAAAACCGCATGGCGATGTTGTTAGCAGTTCTGCATCGTCATGGTGGTCTGTACATGGCCGATCAAGACGTCTTCGTCAATGTTGTCGGCGGAGTGAAGGTCACTGAAACAAGCGCGGATCTCGCACTCATTCTGGCCATCGTATCGAGTTTTAGAGACAAAGCCTTGCCGCAAGATTTAGTCGTGTTTGGCGAGGTGGGCCTAGCGGGGGAGATTCGCCCCGTTCCTAGCGGTCAAGAGCGCCTGTACGAAGCGGCCAAACACGGATTCAAGCGTGCTATCGTGCCCAAGGCAAACGTGCCTCGAGGCGGCATCGACGGCATGACCATTATCGGCGTCGCCAGGTTGGCAGAGGCTATCGAAGCAGTTGCAGAGGTATAAACGTGCAGTCTATTGTGTCAGTTCGTCACTTATCGAAAACCTATGACGATGGGTTTAAAGCGCTCAAGGATATCAATCTCGAAATCAGGAAGGGCGAGATCATTGCGTTACTCGGACCCAACGGTGCGGGTAAGACCACGTTAATTTCCGTGATCTGTGGAATCGTAAATCCTAGCCAGGGCGAAGTATTGGTTGATGGTAAAAATATCATCACTGACTTTCGCGCCACACGTTCGATGATTGGTTTGGTACCGCAGGAACTTACTATTGATTCCTTCTCCACGGTGTTCGCGGCCCTATCATTTAGCCGTGGGCTGTTCGGCAAAGCGCCCGACCCTGCCTATATCGAGAGCGTCCTCAAAGACCTATCTCTGTGGGATAAGAGAAACAATAGGATCATTGAGTTATCTGGCGGCATGAAGCGCAGAGTGCTGATCGGCAAGGCACTTGCTCATGAGCCGACAGTCCTCTTTCTCGATGAGCCGACCGCTGGGGTAGACGTGGAGTTACGCAAGGATATGTGGGCGCTGGTGCGCAAGCTGCGCGACTCTGGCGTGACCATTATCTTGACTACTCATTATATCGAAGAGGCCGAAGAGATCGCCGATCGCATCGGCATAGTCACCAAGGGCGAGATCCTCCTGGTAGAAGAGAAAGACGAATTGATGCGCAAATTAGGTAAGAAGCAATTGATTCTAGATCTAGTGGAGCCACTGGCAAGCCTGCCGGAGAGTCTGTTAGCGCTCAATCTAGAGGTTTCCGCGGACGGCGCGACACTCACCTACACCTATGATACCCAGGGCGAGCACACTGGAATTACCAACTTGATGGAAGAGCTGCGCGATGCCGGCATTCGCTTCAAGGACATGCGCACTACGCAAAGATCCTTGGAAGATATATTCGTAAAACTAGTGGAGGAAGCGTAATGAACTGGCAGGGAGTAAAGGCAATTTACGCATTCGAGATGGAGCGCACTAGGCGCACACTTATGCAGAGCATCATCGGCCCCGTTATTTCTACATCGCTCTACTTCGTAGTGTTCGGGGCAGCTATCGGCAGCCGTATTCAACAGGTCGACGGCATCAGCTATGGGGCCTTCATCGTGCCCGGCTTGGTTATGTTATCGCTGTTAACCAATAGCATCTCCAACGCCTCATTCGGTATCTATTTCCCGAAGTTTACAGGCACCATCTATGAATTGCTCTCCGCGCCGATTTCGATGTTCGAGGCGCTGCTTGGCTACGTTGGAGCGGCAGCGAGCAAATCGTTGATCCTCGGTGCCATCATTTTGGCCACCGCTGGTTTTTTTGTGCCGCTGCAGATCGCGCATCCCTTCTTGATGCTGCTATTCTTACTGTTGACTTGTATTTCCTTCAGTCTATTTGGATTCATTATCGGTATCTGGGCGAATAATTTCGAGAAGTTGCAGTTGATACCACTGCTTATCGTGACTCCACTGGTATTCTTGGGTGGCAGTTTCTATTCGGCGAGTATGCTCTCGCCGTTTTGGCAGACGGTCACTTTGTTCAACCCAGTGCTATATTTGATCAGTGGTTTCCGGTGGAGTTTTTACGAAATATCGGATGTTAGTGTCGGCGTTTCACTCGCGATGGTTTTGGTGTTCCTGACGGCCTGTCTGTTGATAGTGTCGTGGATATTCAGAACCGGTTATCACATAAAGAAATAAGCTTATAAGGAAATAGTCTGAGTATGGCGACGGTAGAATTTCTCAAAGACAATATTGGCAATCTGCTGGCAGTGGCGTGGTTCCTGCTGTGTTTTAGGGGTTATTTCTACTACACCGACTTGCGCAGCATGGACACGCCAACACTCGCCTATGCCATGCACCGCTTCCGTAAGCAGTGGATTCGGAAAGCGATGCGTCGCGACAATCGTATTGCTGACACCAATATCATTGCCAACCTCGAGCGCAGCGTGTCTTTCTTTGCTTCCACCACACTATTCATCCTTGCGGGCTTGATGACAGTGCTCGGAACCTCTTCCGAAACTGTGATCCTGATGCTACGAGATATCCCTTTCTCGGATGCAAATAGCCGAGGCGCGTGGGAGCTTAAAGTGCTCTTGCTGATCTGCCTATTCGTTTATGCCTTCTTTAAGTTTACATGGGGTTTGCGCCAGTTCGGCCAGGTTTCAGTGATGTTAGGAGGCGTACCCGAGAGTCATGAAAACGCATCAGACGAATTTCTAGAGCGCAATATCGATAGTATCTCTACTATGTCTTCTAAGGCTGCGGGCAATTTCAATAATGGCCTGCGGACTTATTATTTCAGCATGGCAGTGTTGGGTTGGTTCGTGAATTTTTGGGTGTTCATGATTCTCTCGACGCTCATAGTGGCCGTATTGTATAGACGCGAATTCCGCTCTGACACGCTCGCCATCATGATGTCGAATTTGCCAGATTGATTTTGTAACAAGCTCGGCTGAATCTTGTCCTTGTAAGTGTGCCAAAGGTAGTTTAATTTCACGGCAATACTAAAAAGACGAGCATCCTCCCATGAGCCTATATACCATCCTAAATCTCATTTTCTTCTGCGGGCTGTTGTATGCGATCTACAGCATCAGTAAGAAAACCGAGAGTCTCTCGCGCAAAGTATTCACAGGCATGGTCCTAGGCCTCGCCTTCGGCTTCGCGCTGCAATTACTCTATGGCGTTGACTCCGAGGTAATGGCCCAGACACTAAACTGGACCAATCTAGTCGGCGATAGTTATGTGCGCCTACTGCGCATGATCATCATGCCACTGATCCTCATTACCATGATCGGTTCTGTGCTGCGCATGGACGCCATTGCGTCCGTTGGCAAGATCGGTGTATCTATCGTGGGCATGCTCGTACTGACCACGGCAATTGCCGCCTTGATAGGCATTGGCCTTACTCTATTAACAGGCTTGAGTGCAGAGGGCATGGTAGCCGGTGCGCGTGAACTTGCTCGCGCGGACGTGCTGGAACTGCGTCGTGGCACCGTCAGCGGACTGAGTCTGCCAGATGTTATCGCAGGGTTTATTCCCACTAACATATTTGCAGACCTGACCGAGGCGCGAGATAACTCTATCATCTCCGTCGTGATCTTCGGCATTCTCACTGGCATTGCGGCACTACTGGTTGGTAAGGAAAATCCTGCCCAAGGCGAGTCAATCAAGTCTTTCGTGACGGCTGTGCAAGCTATTGTCATGAAGTTGGTGCGTATGGTCATGGGGCTGACTCCTTACGGCATCCTAGCGCTGATGACTTACGTCGTGGCGAGCTCTGATGGCGAGGACATTCTCAATCTCATCAGCTTCGTTCTAACCTCCTACACCGCTATCTTGTTGATGTTCGGTGTACACGCGCTCTTCATTATTGGCAGTGGCATGAATATCCGCAGCTATTTCCAGAAGATCTGGCCAGTACTGAGTTTCGCGTTCGCAACGCGCAGTTCTGCCGCCACTATCCCCTTGACGGTGAAGACGCAGATCGAAGAGCTTAAAGTGCCTTCGCCAATCGCGAATCTCGCTGCTAGCTTCGGGGCGACCATTGGGCAGAATGGCTGTGCCGGAATCTACCCAGCGATGCTAGCTGTGATGGTTGCACCGACTGTAGGCGTTGACCCAACTGACTTCATGTTCATCTTGAGCCTCGTGGCCATTATCGCCATCAGCTCCTTCGGGGTGGCAGGGGTTGGCGGCGGTGCCACCTTCGCAGCTTTGATCGTATTGCCTGCGATGGGGCTGCCAGTGACCGTTGTAGCGCTATTGATCTCCATCGAGCCACTAATCGACATGGCGCGCACCGCACTCAATGTGAATGGGGCGATTACCAGTGGTGTAGTTACTACGAAGTTATTATCGATGCAGCAATCCGAGGAGGATGTGCTCGCCGCGCAGGGCGCCGCGAAGGCTTAGTACCTTCGCGTAGCCGCGGGGTTTAGACGCCAACGGGTTGCGGCCCGTTGGTTTTAAACGAAGTAAGACTTAAGCGGCGGGAAGCCATTAAACTCAACAGAGCTATAGCTCGTAGTGTAGGCACCGGTAGAGATCCAATACATTCTATCGCCGATAGCTAGGTTTAGTGGCAAACCGTATTTATAGTGCTCGTACATGATGTCGGCGCTATCGCAAGTAGGTCCCGCGATTACCACCTCTTCCAACTCCCCCTGTTTCTCGACATAGATCGGGTACTTAATGCACTCGTCTAGAGTCTCGATAAGACCGGAGAATTTGCCGACATCGGTAAATATCCAACGCTGCAAAGAGGTATGGGATTTACGCGAAATCAGTACGACCTCTGAAACCAAGATTCCAGAGTTGGAGATCAAAGAACGACCTGGCTCGAGAATGATCTCGGGGAAGTCGTCGCCGAAGTCTTCTTCAATAAAACGTGTAATTTCATCGGCGTAGACGTCGAGAGTGTTGGCCTTATTGATGTAGTTGGCTGGGAAACCGCCGCCTAGATTAACCATCTTCAGGGTGATGTTGTCTTCTTCTTTGAGACGCTCGAAGATTACCTTAACCTTGCCGATCGCCGCATCCCAAGCACCAATATCGCGCTGCTGCGAGCCAACGTGGAAGGATACGCCATAGGGTTCTAGGCCGAGATCGCGGGCCAATACTAGGATGTCCATGGCCATGTCGCTTTGGCAACCGAACTTACGGGAAAGTGGCCAATCGGCCGTGCCACTGCCCTCTGTGAGGATGCGCACGTATACGCGAGAGCCTGGTGCTGCCTTCGCGATATTGCGGACATCAGCCTCGGAGTCGGTGGCGTACATGCGCACACCCTTCTCGTAGAAGTAGCGAATGTCCCGTGCCTTCTTGATGGTGTTGCCATAACTGCAACGCTCTGGCTCTACGCCGAGGGAGAGCAGTTTGTCTAATTCATAGATGGAGGCCACGTCGAAATTCGAACCGCGATCGCGCAGGCAGGTGAGTACTTCGGGTGCTGGATTCGCTTTAACCGCGTAATACACGCTCGCGTAGGGGAAGAGCTCTTTTAGAGTGTCAAACGCAGTTTCGATCGTTGCAATGTCTATGACAACGAACGGTGTCTCTTTGGTATCAGCTAACTCTTTGATACGCTTGAATGTTTCCGGTGCGTAAAAGTCTTCCACTCGAGTGTTTTCTGTATTCATTGACGGTTTAGTCTCCTCCGCGGCATAGCCTTAACGGGTGGGTATTCGATTAGGTGCGCTATTGTAACAAAGAGATTCCACAGGTAAATGCGCAATTACATAAACCCTCAATATACTTTTGTGACAGCCCGGCGCGCTCTTCGAAGTCGCCGTGTCGCAAAGCGATAGTAGACTGATTTAACAGACAAAAAGCAAATGTGACCCGGCGCACTCCAAGGCTAAAAAAGCCTGCTAGACTGCGCAGCTTTCTAGGTGGATGACAAGGGCAAAGCCCGTTGCGGAACGACGATGGAACTGTTTTTTAAACTAGGGTGGTACTTCAAGGCGCAGTGGCGCCGGTACACGGCGGCGATTTTGATGCTGTTGGGCACCGACGTGCTAGAGATGACCGTGCCATGGATCACCGGCCTGCTTATTGATCAAGTAGTCGCAAACACATTGAGTCGCGAGTTGTTGATGCGCTATGTGGGCATCGTAGTGGCTATAGGTTTCGTCGTGTATGTCATGCGCTATCTCTGGCGGGTATTCCTGTTTTACTCCTCATTCCAGTTGGCCGAGACCATGCGGCAGCGTCTCTACGCCCATATGACGAAGATGGCGCCGCAATTCTTTGCGCAGCACAGAACAGGAGATCTCATGGCTCGTGCCACTAATGACATCTCCGCGTTAGAGATGACGGCAGGCGAGGGCGTTCTGTCCGGTATCGATGGTTTGGTTACTGGCGTGCTAGTGATCGCCATCATGATGTTTCTTATCGACTGGCAATTGACCTTAGTAGCACTTCTGCCTTTCCCATTCATGGCGTGGTATTTCACGATTCTTGGTGAGCGCCTGCATGTCAGCTTCAGGGATGCGCAGGAACGCTTCTCGGATCTGAACGATCGAGTGCAAGAGAGTGTCTCTGGAATTCGCATGGTGCGTGCCTTCGGCCGTGAGCAAATTGAGGATGAGAACTTCCTGCGTATCGCCGATCGCACCGCCGAGGCCAATATGCGTGTAGCAGCTACTGACTCACTCTATGACCCCGCGATATTCATAACTGTGGGGTCTTCCTTCTTGCTATGTATCAGCATGGGGGCATGGCAGATTGAGCAGGAGCGCATCACCTTGGGAGAGCTCACTAGTTTCACAATGTACTTAGGATTTTTAGTCTGGCCGATGTTTGCCTATGGTTGGCTTCTCAATATTTTGGAGCGTGGTTCGGCCGCCTATGAGCGCATCCAACAATTGCTAGAGACTGAGTCCTCTGTTCAGGACACTGGAGTCGTGACGGAGGTAACAGAGGCCGATGTTCACTTCGGTATCAAGAGTTTCACGCATATCGGGAGTGCTATGCCGGTTTTGCACAATATACAGATCGATGTTAAAGCGGGGCATACGCTCGGTATTGTCGGCCCAACTGGTTCTGGGAAAACCAGTTTAGTCAATTTGTTGCTGCGCTACTTCGACCACCCCGACTGCGATCTAAGTATTGGCGGGGTTTCGATCCAGGATCTTACATTGGAGACTCTTCGCGCTCAGATAGCAATGGTGCCACAAGACCCATTTTTGTTCACAGCATCGATTGCAGAGAATATAGCGCTCGGTAAACCCAATGCAACTCGTGAGGAGATTCGCGCCGTTGCCGATTTGGCCGCCATCGATCAGGACATTATGCGTTTCCCGCAAGCTTACGAAACCCTCGTGGGTGAGCGCGGTATCACGCTTTCGGGTGGGCAGAAGCAGCGCATCGCGATCGCGCGTGCATTGCTATTGGATGCGCCAATTTTGATTCTCGACGATGCTTTGTCTGCTGTTGATGTGGAAACAGAGCGGAGCATTCTTAAACATCTTCGCGAGGTGCGCGCGCAGCGCACAAGTATTGTACTTTGTCACCGCCTCTCTGCGGTGGAAGACGCTCAGCAGATCGTCGTGCTTAATCATGGCGAGATAGTGGAGCGTGGCACCCATTCGCAACTACTCGCCCATAAGGGTTGGTATGCACAGATGGTGGATTATCAGAGATTGGAGCGAACCGTTGAATCTGGACGATAAACATTCCGAGGGTTTAGACCTGTCGGCACTCTGGCGGCTACTGCGTTACGCATTAGCCTATCCGCGCCTGCTTAAACAGGCGGGCGGTTTGCTCTTGCTGGCTACGGCTGGTCAAGTGTTAGGGCCTGTGCTCGTTAAAGTATTCCTCGATGATTATGTAACACAAGGTCATTATCCAGTGTTGGAGCTGGGTGGGCTAGCGCTCGCCTATGCCATGCTCTATGCCTTGTCGGCATGGGCGGGCTATCAGAATGCAATGCGCTTCAATGAGGTGGCTTTCAACGTCGTGCGTACGATTCGTTCGCAGGTCTTCGCCGCAGTGATGCGCAAGCCGTTATCCTATTTCGATCACCGGCCTACAGGCGCATTGGTGTCGAGGATTACTAATGACACCGAGGCCATCAAAGAGCTATTCGTGCAGGTGATGTCCACATTCGTGCAGAACGTTACGCTTATTATCGCGGTGTTCATCGCGATGGCCTATTTAGACGTTCGCCTGATGTTGTTGTGCAGTATTATTCTGCCGACGGTCATCATCGTGATGTACTACTATCAACGCCTAAGCGCGCCACGTTACCACCGTGCGCGCAGCGTGCTCAGTCGTATCAATGCGAACCTCAGCGAGTCGATCCAGGGCATGCGGATCGTGCAGATGTTAAACCAGCACAAACGCTTCAATGCTGATTTTCGCAATGTCAGCCAAGATCTATTCAACGCGCGAATGAGCAATCTACGCTTGGACGCACTCATGCTGCGCCCTCTTCCGGACCTGATACGCACGCTGACTCTAGCAGGCCTTCTGTTCTATTTCGGCACTCAGTCTTTCGACAGTGTGGTGGAAGTAGGGGTTATCTACGCGTTTATCAACTATCTCTCGCGCATCACACAGCCGGTGGTGGAGATGACCCAGCGTCTGAGTTTATTGCAGCAGGCGGTAGTGGCGGGAGAGCGAGTCTTCGGCATCATGGACGAGGCGAGTGAGTCACAGCTGGCGTCCGCGAGCCTGATCAGCGCAGGGCGGGTACAGGTGGAGGATCTGGGCTTTAGCTATGATGGAGAGCATCCAGTGCTCGAGGGTATCGACTTCACGGTTGAGCCGGGGCAGTTCTACGCGATAGTGGGGCACACCGGCAGCGGTAAGAGCACGCTGATGAGCCTGCTGCTGCGCTTCTATACGCCACAGAAAGGACGCATTTTGATTGATGGAACGCCGTTGGACCAGATCGATCAAGACAATCTTCGCGAGCAGATGGGAGTAGTGCTACAGGATCCGTTCATCAGCGCGGGTTCGGTGCGCGACAATATCACGCTAGGATTAGCTATACCGGAAGAGAAGGTGATTGCGGCAGCACAACAGGCGCAGCTCCATGAGTTCGTGATGAGCCTTCCGGAAGGCTATGACACGCTCCTAGGAGAGCGTGGCGGCAATTTATCGACTGGGCAGCGACAACTACTGTCTTTGGCAAGAACGTTAGCGAGAGAGCCGCGTATCCTGATTCTGGACGAGGCGACTGCGAACGTTGATAGCCATACAGAGGCGGTAATCACGAAGGCGTTGAACAAGCTGCGTGGAAGCACAACGATTTTGGCAATAGCGCATCGGCTGAGCACGATCACTCACGCGGATCAGATAGTGGTCCTGCATCAGGGGCGAATAATGCAGCAAGGCTCGCACCAGGCCCTACTAGCCCAAGATGGCCTATACCGCCACATGCACGAGCTGCAGCTACAGAAAGCCCTAGTGGCTGATGCGGTTGTTTATCCTTAAGGTTGGATAGCGTCTGCAATCAACGAAATACCCCAGAATCTGTAAAGAACCCACTGACTGTAGGAGATTGCCCTGCAAGCGAATGGGTAAGATTGAAGAATTACTGGATAAAGAGTTTTACTCTCTAGTGCTCCGTAGCACGAGTGGCACTGCGGCGTACTTCGCTGCTGGACACGCCGTGAACCCATCCCTGGGGGCTCAGTCGCCGCCGTCCGGGCGGCTCATGGTCCTGCATCGAAGCACCCC
>CAXBOY010000056.1:0-19636 GCA_963977405.1 uncultured Gammaproteobacteria bacterium | reverse complement strand
GTGCGAGATCCTCATCCATTACCAATACTTTCTCAAAGAAGTTATCGATAGCCTGTTTGCTGCCAGCTAGCGCTTCTAGGCCTGCAGTGTACTCACGCTTCAGGAACAGGGGCTCTGCGACAAGCCGACATTGCTCTAATTTGTCCGCTAGTTGTTGTTCGGCGTCATCTTTAAACAGACTAGGGTCTACGCTGTCATCTGTATTCGCGGTGTCGCCCTGCTTTTGCAGGATATTTGAGACGCGCTTATTCGCAGAGGCCAGAGATTGCGCCTCGGCTAGTTGACTGAAACGATGCACTGCGCGAATACGAAGATTGAAATCCCAAGGTTTAGTCGGCTTGAGCTGGAATACGGACTGGAAAACTTCGGCGCTAATTCCCTCGGCTTGGTACCAGGCGCGGAAACGGTCTAGGAGGAAATCGAAGACTTGCGCGTCTAAGCCTTCTGGCAACTTAAGGGCACTGTACTGCTCGCAAGCATTGCGGATGCAGAGCAAAATATCGAGGTCTAGCTCTTTCTCCACGATGATACGTAAGATACCAAGCGCCGCACGGCGCAGCGCGAACGGGTCCTTAGAGCCAGTGGGGGGTTGCCCTATAGCGAAAAGGCCGACGATCGTGTCGAGCTTGTCGGCAATGGCTAAGACACAGCCGGTAGTAGTGCTCGGCAACTGATCACCGGAGAAACGGGGCATATATTGCTCGTTTAGAGCCAGCGCTACTTCTTCGGGTTCTTCATCGTGTAGTGCATAGTGATAGCCGGCGACACCCTGTAACTCGGCGAACTCCGAGACGAGATCGGTAACTAGGTCGCACTTGGAGAGTAATGCCGCTCGCTCGCACCATGGCCCCGAGGCCGATAGCTGGGCAGCGATGAAGAGGCTCAACTGTGAGACACGCGCGGACTTCTCGAACACCGTGCCCAATTCCTGTTGGAAAACGATGGTCTTGAGTTGCTCTTGCCGAGAGGCCAGAGTCTGCTTGCGATCGGTATCGAAGAAGAACTTAGCGTCCGAAAGCCTAGGGCGGATTACCCTCTCGTTGCCGGCGATTACCTGAGCGGGGTCTTGGCTGATGATATTGCTAACGGTAATGAAGTTGGGCAGCAATTGCTCTTTCTCATCCAGCAGATAGAAGCACTTCTGGTGTGACTTCAAGGAGGACACTAGGGCCTCGCGTGGCACTGAAAGGAAGTGCTCATCGAAGCGGCCCGTCAGCGCGACCGGCCACTCAACTAGAGCGGTGACCTCGTCGAGAAGGTCTTCCTCTATGATCACAGTAGCGCCGAGTTGCTCGCCCTGCTCTGTAACCAAGCGGCGAATAATCTCTTTGCGGGCGTCGTAATCGACCACGACGAAGGCCTTCTCTAGCAGTGCCTCGTACTGTGCGGGTGAGCTAATCTCTATCGTCTGATCATGCATGAAGCGGTGACCACGGGAGTGCTTGCCCGAGTCGATGCCGAGAATGTTCGCTGGCAGTACTTCATCGCCGAACAACATTACGATCCAATGCACGGGCCGAACGAACTCCTCCCTGCTGCTACCCCAACGCATCTTCTTAGGGATGGGCAGAGTTGCTAGGGCTTTTACCACGATGTCGGCTAGAAGCGCTTTGGTTTCACTGCCCTTACTGGTGGAGCGGAAGGTCAGCTTGAGGACGCCGTCTTTCTCGACTTGTTCGAGAGCCTCGAGCTCAACGCCACAGGAGCGAGCGAAACCTGCCGCGGCAGGAGTTGGCTTGCCTTCTTTATCATAGGCGGCAGCCACTGCTGGGCCTGTTCGTTCAATGGCCTTGTCTGCCTGCTTTTCATCTAGCCCTGATATTCTTACTGCAAGTCGACGTGGGGTCGCGAAACTATCGATGGAGGCGAAGCCAAGTGCTGCAGCTTCGACAGCGGTACGAATTCCGGCGGTAAAAGCGTGAGATAGCTGACGCAGCGCCTTAGGTGGCAGTTCGCCCGTACCTATTTCTACAAAAAAGTCTCTAGTTGCCATGGTTTCCTGCAATATCTATTCAAAAGGAGCAGCACGATGTCTGGTCGCCATCGCGTACTCTGCGGCTATGTGTCCAGGTATTGATCTCGTAAGGCTTGCGGCGCCAAGGGAAAACCCAGAGCCTTGCGGCTCTCGAAATAAGTCTCGGCGACCTTTCGAGAAAGAGCCCGCACTCGCAAGATAAAACGCTGTCGCTCAGTCACGGAGATGGCATGACGTGCATCGAGAAGATTGAAATAATGAGAGGCTTTGAGCACCTGCTCGTAAGCTGGCAGGGCTAAACCCTTCTCAATCAATAACTCACACTGCGCCTCGCAGTCGTCGAAATAGCGAAACAGATTTGGCACGTTCGCATGCTCAAAATTATAGGCTGACATCTCGACTTCATTCTGACGGAACACGTCACCATAGGTGACCACCCCATTGGGGCCATTGGTCCAGACGATGTCATAGATGCTATCGACACCCTGCAAATACATCGCGATACGCTCGATACCGTAGGTAATCTCACCACTAACGGGGAAGCACTCTAGGCCACCAACTTGCTGAAAATAGGTAAACTGAGTCACCTCCATCCCATTTAGCCAGACTTCCCAGCCCAAGCCCCAAGCGCCTAGAGTCGGAGACTCCCAATTGTCTTCGACGAAGCGAATATCATGTATCTTCGTATCGATACCGAGGCTAACTAAGGACTCTAAGTAGAGCTCCTGAATATCGGGTGGCGAAGGCTTAAGAATGACTTGGAACTGGTAATAATGCTGGAGCCTATTGGGGTTCTCGCCATAACGACCATCTGTTGGTCGACGGCTGGGCTGCACATAGGCAGTATTCCAGCTCTCCGGGCCGATGGCCTTGAGGAAGGTGGCGGGATGGAAGGTGCCTGCGCCCACTTCCATATCCAGTGGCTGCATAAGCACGCAGCCTTTATTCGCCCAAAATTGTTGAAGCGCCAGAATTAAACCTTGAAAGGTCCCAAGGTCGGGCTGGGGTGCTGTGGCGGACAAGAAACTCTCCGGGGGGTCAATAATTAGAAGAGGCCGATTATCCTCGATTCCATAGTCAATATCCATACTAGTGGCCGATACCTCCCGTATCGGTCAGTCGCTTTTGCTGGGAGCGCTAAGCTACTATAGAATTCGGCCACTCAGAGCCATGCTTGAGGCGCTAGATCCCTAGTTGAGAAGCCGGTGCAAAGAGGATTTCGCTATTCAGAACGTAAAAGTCTATTCGCTTATTACAGTGCTACGCTTGTGTAGCCTGCTGCCACTGCGTATCGCCCATGGCTTGGGTTCGGCAATCGGTAAGCTCGCGTGGATGCGCAAGTCTGAGTCGGCTCGCGTCACCCGCAAAAATTTAGAGCTCTGTTTTCCCGAGCTAACGCCGCATGAACTAGACGGTTTAGCTAAGGATAGTCTAATAGAGACCGCGAAGACTGCGTGCGAGTTGGGCAGAATCTGGGTTCGTCCCGCGCCACAGGCACTCGAACACATCGTAAGGGTTAGCGGACAGGAAATTCTCGATCAGGCGATTAGCACGAACAAAGGCGTGATTATGTTGGCGCCCCACCTCGGCAACTGGGAGCTATGCGGCCTATTTCTCGACAGCCAGCGTCAATCGACCTATCTCTATAAGCCGCCGAAGTTAGCGGCGTTCGAAGAGCGCATGCTGAAATATCGAGGTCGGCTAGGAGCGAAGCTCGCCCCTACCACGGCTAAAGGTGTGGCGATGTTAGTCAAAGCCTTGGGGCGTGGCGAGATCGTGGGCATCTTGCCAGACCAAGAGCCGAATTTTGATAGCGGAGTTTTTGCGCCTTTCTTCGGCGTGGACGCTCTCACCATGACATTGGTGGCGAAGTTAGCTAAACGCACAGATGCCACGGTGCTCAGTATTTTTGCTAAGCGTTTAGCAAAAGGTGAGGGTTTCGAGATAGTGGTCGCCAGAGCTAGGCCGGAGGTCGACAGTGTTGATTTAGATTTAGCGGCACACGCTCTAAACACAACGGTTGAAGATTGTGTTCGGCAGGCTCCTAGTCAATACCAATGGGAATACCGGCGGTTCAAGCGTCAAGCCGATGGAACTAAGAACGCACTGTATCGTTAGCGGCGCCAGAACATCGGCAGGAATAGCACCAGCAGTGTGAAAATTTCCAAGCGCCCAAGTAGCATTGCGAAACACAGAATCCACTTCCCGGTGTCGGTAACCATGCTGTAGTTCTTCGCTACTCCTTCGAGACCTGGGCCTAAGTTATTGATTGCCGCCCCCACAGAGCTGAACGCAGTAACTACATCCATGCCGGTGGCGAGCATCGCGAGCAGTAGTGCTAGAAACACCATCACATACATTGCGAAGAAGCCCCAAACCGAGTCGATCACTTTGTCTGGTACTAGCGTGCTGCCTAGTTTAATTGGGATGACCGCGCTGGGGTGAATGAGGCGTTGAATCTCCCGCAGTCCCTGCTTAAGAATGAGGAGTATTCGGATCACTTTCATTCCGCCCCCGGTCGAGCCAGCACAGGCTCCGATGATGGAAGCATAGATCAACATATAGGGCAGCACCGAAGGCCATACGCTAAAGTCGTCGGTGGTAAAGCCGGTGGTTGTTGCAATAGAAACACTCTGGAAAGCGCCGTGTATCACAGAATCAAATAACGAATAGGTCTGCGTGAAATACAATACGCTCACGGTTACTATAACGAGCACTATCATCATCACAGAATAGAATTGCAGTTCGGGGTCTCGCAAATATTGAGTAACACTTTTGGACCGCCAAGCGGTAAAGTGCAAAGCGAAATTTATGCCGGCAAGAAACATGAATACTGTTGCAATCATGTTAATAAGTGGGCTGTCGAAAAACCCAAGGCTGGCGTCATGAGTGGAGAACCCACCGACCGCAATGGTCGTAAAACTGTGGCAGATTGCGTCAAATAATGTCATCCCCGCTGCCCAGAAACACAGCGTACAGGCTAACGTTAACGCCAAATAAATATACCAGAGCGCTTTCGCCGTTTCGGCGAGTCGTGGCACTAAGTTGTCGTTCTTGACCGGGCCAGGACTTTCAGCCCGATACAACTGCATGCCGCCGATGCCCAGCATTGGTAAGACAGCCACGGCTAGAGCGATGATGCCCATGCCCCCTAACCACTGCAATTGTTGGCGGTAAAACAGAATCGATTTAGGCAGTGAGTCGAGACCTACGATCACTGTCGCACCCGTTGTACTTAGCCCCGAGATCGACTCGAAAACGGCGTCGGTGATTGACAGCGGTAGATCCGCGGAGAAGAAAAATGGCAGCGCACCGAAGGTGCCGAGTACGGTCCAGAAGAGAGTAACTACTAGGAAACCGTCACGTGTACGAAGCTCTTTCTTTGCACCAATGGTGAGAAACCAGAGGGTCAAACCGGTGACGAAGGTAACTAGAAGGGCCATTGTAAATGAGCGAATCTCGCCATCGTTGTAGATAAGCGAGACGAGAATTGACGGAAGGTTCGCGAGGATGCTGAAGAGCATCAAAAGCAAACCTAGAATTCGACAAACGATGGAAAAATGCATAGATCTCTCAGAAGAAAGTAAGGCCGACCTGGAATAGGCGTTCTACTTCAGGAATGCGCTTCTTATCCACGAGGAACATGATGACGTGGTCGCCAGATTGCACCACGATATTATCGTGGGCTATTAATACTTCCTCATCGCGAACGATCGCGCCGATAGTAGTACCTTGAGGTAATTCGATATCTTCGATCGCCTTGCCCACTACCTTAGAGGAATGCTTGTCGCCATGGGCGATAGCCTCGAGCGCCTCTGCAGCACCGCGACGCAGCGAGTGAACATTCACGATGTCGCCGCGCCTTACATGAGTCAACAAACTGCCGATGGTGGCCTGCTGGGGCGAGATTGCAATGTCAATCTCGCCGCCCTGTACTAGGTCAACATAGGCGGGATTATTAATGAGGGTCATGACCTTTCTCGCACCCAGTCGTTTGGCGAGCATCGACGACATGATATTGGCTTCATCGTCGTTGGTTAGAGCGAGGAAAACGTCGGTATCTTCGATGCTTTCCTCTAGCAGTAATTCCTTGTCCGAGGCTTCGCCGTTGAGAATAATGGCGCGATTAAGGCGTTCGGAAAGATATTCGCAGCGCTCGGTATTGCGTTCGATTATTTTAGTTTGATACCGATTTTCGACCGCCTCTGCTAAGCGTGAACCTATGTTGCCGCCGCCGGCAATAATGATGCGTTTGTAGGGTTTGTCCAGCCTGCGTAGCTCCCCCATTACTGCGCGAATATTCTTCTGCGCAGCGATAAAGAACACTTCATCGTCCGCTTCGATCACCGTCGAGCCTTCCGGCATGATCGCAGTGTCGCGTCGGAAAATCGCGGCTACCCGAGTGTCTACTGAGGGCATGTGCTCGCGCAAGAAACGAATCTCCTGCCCTACTAGCGGACCGCCATAATAAGCTTTTACTGCCACTAGTTGAGCCTTGCCTTCGGCAAAGTCCAGCACCTGTAGCGAGCCAGGAAGATCGATAAGGCGTTCGATATAGTGCGAAACTAATTGCTCGGGGCTGATCACAACGTCTGCCGCGATTGCACCTGGATTGAACAAGCCCTCTGAGCTCATGTAGGAGGCAGAGCGAAGGCGACAAATTTTCTTGGGAGTCTTAAACAGGACGTGAGCGATCTGGCAGGCAACAAGATTGACCTCGTCGTTCTCGGTCACGGCGAGTAACATATCGGCGTCCTCGGCGCCGGCCGCTCGTAGCACATCTGGATAAGAGGGCATGCCTACGGCGGTGCCGACATCGATGCGATCTTTAACTTCGCGCAATAAGTCGGCGTCGGGGTCGACCAGTGTGATGTCATTCGCCTCGCTGGCTAGATTCTCTGCAAGTGAGATAGAAACGTGATTTGCGCCAAGAATAATTATTTTCATTTACCGCTGACTCTCCACCGCTGTTAGCACCGTGCCTTTAGTATTCAGTTTTCTTAAGCGAGCAAAGAAAAAACCATCATTGCCCCCGGCCCCAGGAAGCAGCTGTTTCCCAATACTGCATTCTACCCCCCATTGCGCGTCAATTGTCTCGAGTTTCGCATCGGTATGGGTTGCAAGGAATTGACCTAGGATAGCGCTGTTCTCTTCGGGCAGAACCGAGCACGTGGAATAGAGCAGGAGGCCACCGGGTTCGAGACAAGCCCAGAGTGACTCTAATAGCTGCGCCTGAAGCTCACATAGTTTGGGAATGTCACTGGCGCGGCGCAACAGTTTGATGTCCGGATGTCGGCGGATGATGCCGGTTGCGGAGCATGGTGCATCGAGGAGGATGCGGTCGAAAGTCTTGCCGTCCCACCACTGTTGCGTGTCGCCGGCATCGCCAACACACACGGTCGCAGATAACTGCAGGCGCTCTAGGTTCTCTTTTAGTCGCTCCAAGCGACGCGAATCGTTGTCTAGGGCGACTATTTCCTTGAACTCATAGCCACTCTCTAGAATATGGCAGGTCTTTCCCCCCGGCGCGGCGCAGGCGTCGAGTATGCGCAAACCATCTTGCAAGTCCATCAAACCTGGTATCAGCTGTGATGCCTCGTCTTGCACACTACACAGCCCTTGCTCAAAACCTGGAATGCTCTCAACGGGGCATGGAGTGGCGAGATACACGCTTGTGGTAGCCAGAGTGCCCCGAACTGCTTCTATACCAGCGTGCTGTAAGTTGGCAAAAAAATCGTTCATGTTGATGCGTTGCGTATTCACCCGCAGTGTCATTGGGGGGCGAATATTATTGTTCTGCAGTATTTGCGACCAATGCTCGGGCCAGGCGCTGCGTAAATTCTCGATAAGCCATTTTGGGTGCGCAAACTCGCCTTGTGGACTCGCTAGGCTCTTGTTCACTAAAGCCTCGCTGTCACGCAGGAAGCCTCGTAAGATAGCGTTGACTAAGCCCTTCGCCCAGTCCTTCTTGAGGGCTTTGGTTGCGGCGACCGTCTCGTTCACCACTGCAT
Organism: uncultured Gammaproteobacteria bacterium; assembly: GCA_963977405.1. Lineage (GTDB taxonomy): Bacteria > Pseudomonadota > Gammaproteobacteria > Pseudomonadales > Pseudohongiellaceae > UBA5078. The sequence continues at coordinate 11,650 of CAXBOY010000056.1, read as the reverse complement.
AATCGGGAACCCGAAGATGGTGCAGTTGATAGAGGCCAATCAGCAACAGGCAGCGCACGTCGTTATCTTTGATTTTGAGGGGCTTGCTGAGCAATTGGACAAGTATCGCGTCTAGTTGGAAATACCAGCGGCAGGTGCCAAAGACTATTTCTTGCAAGAGCGGAAAGCTGGAGTCATCGGCGGGGAAATCGCTACGCTTTAAGAGGCTGGCGAGAGAGCCTTCCTGGGCGAGGAGTTTGCTCAGAGTGACAGCCGCTTTTGCGCGTAGCTTACCAGGGTTCATGGCTGGTCTTCGGTGTGCGAGCGAAAGTAATTACCCGGGGCTAGAATCTCGCGTCGGGAATTGAGCAATACCGAGACGTCTTGCACAGTCTTGCCAGGAAACTGCATCGTGTGTATCTCTAGCACAGAGTCCTTACATGCCACGCGCAGGCTTTCTTGACCGTGAGCCAGGATCATTCCTACGGGACTATTATGGGTTTCGCCCAATGGTGTGGCTTTCACAATGCGAACTCTTTCCCCGTTCAGGAAACAATAGGCTGGGTTTCTACCTATTCCGCCGCGAATAGTGCGATTTATGAGGATAGCGGACTGGTTCCAGTCGATTAGGGCCTCGTCTTTCTCCAATTTAGCCGCGTAAGTGCTGAGGCTGTCGTCTTGGGTCTGCGCATTGGCCTGCAGCAGTGGCAGGTGCGCAAGGCTCTCGATTAGTGACTGCGTGCCGACCTGCGCCAAGCGCGACTCAAGGCTCTGGCGGTCGTCTTCGTCGCTAATGTCGATCGTGGCTTTCGATAACATCGCTCCGGTATCCAAGCCCTTGTCCATCTGCATGATGGTGACACCGGTCTGCTCGTCCCCTGCAAGCAAGGCCCGCTCGATAGGTGCTGCACCACGCCAACGTGGCAAGAGCGAGGCATGTACATTGAGGCAGCCAAGGGGCGGAATATCGAGGACTGCCTGTGGAAGAATGAGTCCGTAGGCGACAACGATGATGAGATCAGCTTTTAGCGAAGCGAGTACTTGCTGATCCTCTGTCCCTCGTAAACTATGAGGCTGAAAGACCGGCAAGTCATTTTCAAGCGCGAGTTTTTTGACTGCGCTGGCCTGTAGTTGCTTGCCTCGGCCCGCAGCTCGATCAGGTTGGGTATAGACGCCTTTGATGCGATGCGGCGAGTCTAGCAAGGCGCGTAAATGTTCTGCCGCAAACTCGGGAGTACCAGCGAAAACGATGTCGTAGGCGTGCATGGAGTATCCAAGAGCAACAAGCCGTTCACTCTAAAGCAAACGGATCGTCGTAGTGTTTGATTGCCGCTTAGGCGGATTCTTTCTGGGCTTTGACCAGCTTAGAGCGGATGCGCTCGCGCTTGAGTGTGCTCAAGTAGTCTACGAAGAGCTTACCGTTGAGATGGTCGTTCTCGTGTTGAATGCAAGTAGCGAGTAGTCCGTCAGTCTCGATCTCGAAGGGTTGGCCATGTCGGTCCAGTGCCTTTACGCGCACCAAGCGCGGTCGCGTCACAGTCTCATAGTAGCCAGGCACTGACAGGCAACCCTCGTCATACTCTTCTGGAGTCTGGTCTATAATCTCAATCTGAGGGTTGATGAACACTAATGGCTCGTCTTTATTGTCCGAGATATCAATAACGATCAACTGCTTGTGCAAATTGATCTGCGTGGCGGCCAAACCGATGCCTGGCGCCTCGTACATAGTCTCGAACATATCGTCGATAGTTTTGCTCAGCGCTTCATTGAACTCTGTCACCGGCGACGCTTTTTTGCGTAACCGCAGGTCAGGAAACTCTAAAATGTCTAATATTGCCATATCGTGTGAAGCCAAAGATCTGTGATTTGAAGAATTAATTTCTGGACTGTGAACTGCTTCTAGTGCTCAGTATACCTTATTGCTAAGATAACGAACCTCGCCAAGAGATTGAATTGTAATGATGATCGCGCCAAGACTAAAGGGCCTGCTCCAAATTTGCGCTATTGGCGTACTGCTATGTTCGCCGCTGGCCGGTGCTCACGGGCAGAACCTTACAGTGTTCTCCGACTCACCTGAGGCCTATGTAGTAAAGGAAGGCGATACCTTATGGGACATTGCCTCGCTCTTCTTGGACGAACCTTGGCGCTGGCCTGAAATCTGGCAAAAGAACCCTGCGGTTCAAGACCCGGATTTAATCTATCCTGGGGATGTTCTCAATCTCGTCTATGTCGATGGAAGCCCACGTATAGTGATGGAGCGCGGTAGCCGACAGGTGGTTCGCCTAAGTCCTCAGGTTCGTGAGTCTCCCCTTCTAAGCCCCATACCAGTAATAGCACGACAAGCGCTGCGCGGCTTTCTTGCTGAGAATCGCATTATCGAGAAGGTGGATTACGACAATGCACCTTATATTCTCGCAAGTGCCACAGATAATCTAATAATGGGTGCTGGTCACGAAGCCTATGTGCGCGGAGATTGGGTCAGCAACGTTAATAATTATGAGGTGTTCCGCTTAGGGGCGGCTTATGTCGATGAAGAGTCCGACGAGTTTCTAGGGCAGGAGGCAATCAATCTAGGTGAAATCACTATCGTCGCCGAAGAAGGCGATGGCCTTAAGAGAGCTTTGATTGTCAGCAGTAAGGAAGAGTTGAAGGCAGGAGACCGCCTGCTGCCGCGCGAGACTAGTCCTCTCGACCCCAGTTTCTTCCCCAGCATCCCATCGGGCGCTATGCAGGGTCAGATAGTGGGGCTTTTGGATAATAAGAGTAAAGCGGCCCAATTCGAGTCTATCGTGATCGACATCGGCGCGCGGGATGGTCTGCAAGTCGGCGATATACTTAGCATTTCCCGAGCTGTCCCACCAGTACGCGACCCTATTAGCAATAAGTCCGTTGCATTGCCTGCAACGGAAATTGGCTTGGTATTAACCTACCGAACCTTTGAAAAACTTAGCTATGGCGTGATCCTATCGTTGACTCAACCTTCCGCTAAGGGAGATGTAGTCAGCGCACCCTAGCCTCGAAGCTTCTGCACCATTGATCAAGGACGATCTCTGTGATGACGGAACCAAGCCTCTATCAGTGGCTACAGTTATATTTCCAAGATGCTCTTTCCCCTCGCGTGCTCGAAGGCTTGATGCTGCACTTAGGGTCTGCGAAGGCTGTGGTTTCGGCGTCTCGAACAGAGCTTCGTTCGCTCGGTATGGCCGCCACCCAAATCGACGCGTTTCGCGAGAGTGTAGATAAAGAGTCGTTGCGCGAGAGTGCGGAGCAGTCCTTGGCCTGGAGTCGAGATTTGGAGCATCACATCATAGTGCGAGCAGATCCTCGGTTTCCCCCGCTACTCAGAGAGATCCACGACCCGCCTCTATTGCTCTTTGTAGTAGGAAAGGCGGAGGCATTGCTGCAACCACAGGTCGCAATTGTTGGCAGTCGTCGCTGCTCTATAGATGGGCGGCACAGTACACAGAGCTTCGCCCGCGCGCTTGCACAGCAGGGCTTCTCAATTTGTAGTGGCTTAGCGCGCGGTATCGATGGCGCCGCACATGAGGGCGCGCTCGATGCCTCGGGGGTCACGGTGGCGGTAATGGGTACTGGTGCTGATCAGGTCTACCCAAGTACACACCGTAAACTTGCCTCCGCTATTGTGTCCAAGGGTGCTCTCGTTTCCGAACTACCACTAGGGAGTGGGGCCAATGCCACCCACTTCCCGAAACGGAACCGGATTATAAGCGGCATGAGCCTAGGTCTCATAGTAGTGGAGGCTGCGCCTAGGAGTGGCACTTTAATCAGTGCTCGCCTAGCAATGGAGCAAAACAGGGAGTTATTTGCGGTTCCGGGCTCCATCCGTAATCCACTCTCCCATGGACCACACCGACTCATTCAGCAAGGAGCACACCTCGTCGATGCGCCGGAACAAATCGTTGAGCATTTGCAAAGCCTGCTTGGCTCTCAACTTGCACTCCTAAAAGAGAGTGCGGCATCAATGACTCCAAGTGCTTCTATGCCGAGGGTAGCTCCCGGTTTGCCTCCGGAGCAGACGAAACTGTTGGAGGCCATGGGTTTCGATCCCGTTAGCGTGGAGACTCTGGTAGAGCGCACAGACTTGCCTTTGAGCACTGTGCAAACCGCGCTGCTGAGCTTAGAGCTTCAGGGGGTGGTGAGGTTAGACGCAGGACACTATGTTCTCAGCTAAGATTTTGAGTTAGTGTTTCGAGCTAGGTGTCGCGCTTGCAAGGCGAAACAGACTGCTGTAATTTCACCGCTCTATTTTTTCCCCCAAAATGAGGACCAGAAATGGATAACGCATTCGTCGCAATACTGATGGGTTCCGAGTCAGATTTACCTGTTATGCAAGGCGCTAACGACGTATTGACTAGTCTAGGTGTTCGCAGTGAGATGAAAATCACCTCCGCGCACCGCACGCCCGCTGCCACTCAACAGTATTTAGCAGACGCCGAATCGCGCGGCTGCGCCGTGTTCATAGCAGGTGCCGGACTAGCCGCTCACCTCGCTGGCGCTGTTGCGGCTCATACCCTGAAGCCAGTAATAGGGGTCCCAATCGATTCCGGCCCTATGCAAGGGATGGACTCTCTTCTTTCTACCGTGCAGATGCCAGCAGGAATCCCAGTGGGTACTGTAGCGATAGGCAAGACCGGCGCGAAAAACGCAGGCTATCTCGCCGCTCAGATCCTCGCACTTCAGGACCCTGAGCTCGCTAAAAGAGTAAAGGCAGAGCGCGAACAGAAAGCCGATAACGTACAGGCGCAAGATCGCGCGCTGCAAGAGTCTCGTAAGTCATGAGCGGAAACGAGGGGTTAATTACTGCTGCCCAGATCGCTATGGTAAGGGACTACTTGCTGGGCCTTCAGGAGAGCATTTGTAGCGGTTTAGAGGCGATCGACCAGACCGGCAAATTCCATACTGATGTATGGGATAGAGATGATGGCGGCACTGGCCGTAGTCGAGTGATTAGTGACGGTGCGGTTTTCGAAAAAGGCGGAGTGAACTTCTCACACGTTTTTGGAGAAAAGCTGCCACCCTCTGCCTCTGCTACACGCCCTGAGCTCGCCGGCCGCTCGTTCCAGGCGATGGGTGTCTCATTAGTGATTCACCCTAATAACCCGATGGTGCCTACCTCCCACGCCAATTTCCGTTTTTTTATAGCGGAGAAGCCTGGCGAGGAACCCGTCTGGTGGTTTGGTGGTGGCTACGACCTGACGCCCTATTATGGTTTCGACGAAGATTGCCAACATTGGCATAGCACTGCGAAGCGCGCTTGCGAGCAATTCGATGCGTCGTTATATCCCCGCTTTAAGAAGCAGTGTGACGAGTATTTTTATTTAAAGCATCGAGATGAACCCCGCGGCGTCGGTGGCCTGTTTTTCGACGATTTCAACGAGATGCCTTTCGAAGATTGCTTCGCTATGGTGAAGGCCTTAGGCGACAGCTATTTGGAGGCTTACTGCCCAATTGTGGAGCGTCGCAAAAATCTCAGTTACACCGAGCAGAATAAGTACTTCCAATGTTACCGGCGTGGTCGCTATGTTGAATTTAACCTAGTGTACGATCGCGGCACATTATTTGGTCTGCAGTCTGGGGTTGGCCGCATCGAGTCTATTTTGATGTCCTTGCCCCCTGTAGTGCGTTGGGACTATAACTGGCAACCAGAGCCTGGCACGGAAGAGGCTCGTTTATACACCGACTATCTACGTTTCCGAGATTGGGCATAACATTTTCGCAGGGGTTAGGATTTGGACCGTTACGCAGTCATTGGCAACCCTATTGAGCACAGCAAATCCCCGTGGATACATGCCCGTTTCGCCGAACAGACACAGCAGAGTTTAGAGTACAGGGCAATTCTGGTAGAGCTCGATGTCTTTGAGCGCAGCGTTACCGAATTTTTCGACAATGGAGGAAAAGGCCTTAACATTACCGTGCCCTTTAAGGCGCGGGCGTGGGCTATGGCTGACCGTCATAGCGAGGCCGCGCGCAAAGCTGGTGCGGTAAATACGCTTTATCGCGACTCTGATGGGGCGTTGACCGGCGAGAATACCGATGGCACTGGATTATTGCGTGACCTAAAGCAGAATCATGGTGCTGTACTTGCCGAAAAACGCATACTTTTGTTGGGGGCTGGTGGTGCCGTTAAAGGAGTTCTTGCAAATCTTATCGCTGAATCTCCGAGCACGATCTATATAGCGAACCGAACTGTGGCGAACGCACAGGCGCTTGTTGACGCAGTGCAGTCAGAGGTGAAGATACACGCAGTCCACTATGACGATATTCCTACCGAAGCCTTCGATTTTATCATTAACGGTACCTCCGCCGGCTTGCAAGGCGAGCTTCCAAAGGTTCATCCCAGCGCAGTGAGTACTCACACCTGTTGCTATGACATGATCTACGGAGCGGGGGATACTAAGTTTCAGGCTTGGTCAAAATCGCTGCTGGCAGCCCATGCCTTCGATGGGCTAGGAATGTTAGTAGAGCAAGCAGCGGAGTCCTTTCGAATCTGGCGCGGGTATAGCCCACAAACAGCGCCCGTGATTCGACAACTGCGCCATCTACTCGCGCAATCCTAACTTTATTCAACCGTAGTCGGATTCTGCCGCGGCCAAAGATTGTTTGTGCTGCTCTTTTAGTTCCACGTACTTCCCAGCGGTATATTGAAAATAGTTCAATTCATCTTCGCTCAGTTTGCGAATCTTCTTCACCGGCGAACCAACGTAGAGGTGACCACTCTCAAGTGTCTTGCCTGGCGGAACTAGACTACCACCGCCAACCACTACATCTGACTCGATCTTTACGCCGTCCATGACGATGGCCCCCATACCTACTAGCACCCTGTCTCCAATAGTGCAGCCATGCAACATCACCTTATGACCGACGGTAACGTCATTGCCGATTTGTGTGGGAAACCCGCCTGGATTCATTGCGCCATCGTGTGTCACGTGAACAACGGTGCCATCTTGGATGCTACAACGATCACCGATGGAAATATTGTTTACGTCGCCACGAATTACAGCGAACGGCCACACTGAACTGTCTTGGCCGATGCTGACTTTGCCGATGACGAGCGCGGCGGGATCGATGAAGGCAGTTCGATCCACTTTAGGAATTTGTTTGTCGAAAGCGCGAATACTCATGCTAATTCTCTGAAGGGTTTTGGGCTTGTTTGGTAATGTAGCACTGCGTTGCAGTAGTATACAGATTACAACACCGACTATTAGAGGTAGCCATGAGCCACAACCCACTCCTTCAATTTGACCAACTGCCCGATTTTCCCGAGATAAGCGCCGAGCATATAGAGCTCGCCGTTACCGGCGTGTTAAGTCAAAACAATGAGGCGCTTATTGCGTTGTTGGCTAGCGATAAGAATGAAGCCGAGCCTGATTGGGAAAGTCTTATGACACCATTGGAGGAGATGGAGGACAACTTAAACAAAGTCTGGTCAACGGCAAGCCACTTGAATGCTGTGAACAATACAGCAGCAATTCGCGAAGCCTACAATAAATGTCAGCCTCTCATTACGCAGTACTACACCGAGCTAGGTCAGAATCGCGCGCTTTTCGAAATTGTTGAGGCATTAGACGCGCGCGCCCAGAAGCTTAAGCTTAGCAATACGCAGTGCAAGGTGCTGCGAGATTATTTGCTGGACTTCAAACTCGCGGGCGTTGATCTTGATGACGACAAAAAAGAGATATTCGCAGCATTAGAGGCCAAATTAAGCAAGTTATCAACGAAGTTTAGTAATAACGTGCTCGACTCCACAATGGCGTGGAGTAAGCTTATCAGTGATGAAGCAGAGTTAGCAGGTGTGCCGGAGGCAAGCTTGCAGACGGCCGCAGATTTGGCGCAAAGCAAAGACCAGGAGGGTTATCTTTTAACGCTGGATGCCCCCTGCTACATCGCCATCAGTACTCACGCCGATAATCGTCAATTGCGTGAAGAGATGTATACAGCATTCACGACTCGTGCCTCAGACCAAGGCGGACACGACCTACAGTTTGATAACACGGGCATAATTTCCGAGATCCTGGCGTGTCGCGCTCAGCTTGCCCAGTTGTTGGGTTATCACAACTATGCCGAGGTGTCGGTAGCTCGTAAAATGGCTAAGTCGGTAGATCGCGTTAATGACTTTCTCGCCGACCTTGCCACTCTAGCGGTGCCGGCAGCGCAGGCCGAATTCGAAGAGTTGAGCGAGTTCGCCTCGAAAGAGCACGGCATTGTCGATCTGAAAGCCTGGGACATCGCCTACTACAGCGAGAAGCTGCGTAAACGAGCCTTCGATATTTCCCAAGAAGAGCTGCGCCCATATTTTCCTTTAGCTCAAGTGCAGGAAGGCTTGTTCGCCATTGCTAGCCGAATCTACGGCATAGAGATAAAAGCGAACACGCAGATGAGTAAGTGGAACCCACTTGTTCAGGCATTTGATGTGAGTCGTAACAATAAAGTGATCGCGCGTTTCTATTTCGATGTGTTTACGCGCGAAGGCAAGCGCTCGGGCGCGTGGATGGCCGAATGTCGGTCGCGCAGGCAGCTCGCTGATGGAAGCATACAGACACCAGTGGCGTATCTCGTATGCAATTTCTCTAAAGGGAGTGAGAAAACGCCAGCTTTACTATCCCACAGTGAGGTGACTACGTTATTCCATGAGTTTGGTCATGGGCTGCACCATATGCTTACCGCCGAAACGCACCTGCGCTGTTCGGGTATCAGCGGTGTTGCTTGGGATGCCGTCGAACTGCCAAGCCAACTAATGGAGAACTGGTGCTGGGATGAGCAGGCGATCGCCTTGATTTCCTCTCATTTCGAAACCAAGAAACCCTTGCCAGAGGCACTATTGAATAAGTTATTGCAGGCTAAAAATTTCCAAGCAGGCATGCGAACAGTCCGGCAGCTCGAGTTTGCGATGTTCGATTTCAAGCTGCATCAGTTGGCGGGACCATTTAACTCGGCCCTTGTTTCGCAAGTGATGGGAGATGTGCGAGCGCTAACTTCGGTATATGCTGTGCCCAGCAGCAATCGCTTTGCAAATGGCTTCTCTCATATCTTCGCCGGGGGGTATGCGGCAGGGTATTACAGCTATAAATGGGCCGAGGTTCTCTCTGCCGACGTCTTCTCGGTTTTCGAGGAAAATGGGGTGTTCAACCAAGAAACGGGTGAAGCCTTCCTCAATAAGGTGCTCTCGCGAGGCGGATCGGACGATGCATCGGTATTATTCGAAGCTTTTATGGGGCGCGAGCCCCAGCTTGAAGCATTGTTAAAACAAGACGGACTGTTGCGATAGATCAATTTGACGCCAAGAAATGACAACTTGTTACCATAGTTGGCCGAAATAGGCGTCAATTCCGGCATTGTAGGATGGTATTTCAAAAAGAGTTTTTGCTATAATCGCCGCGCTTCTATTGCGCCCACATGATTTTGAAGGGGTTTTCTATTTTCCTTGGTCATTTCCGAGGTAGGACCTTTTAGTAGTATGCGGGTTCGATTGTTTATTCCTGTCTAGCGAATCCACATGGGTGGGCTAGGGTCGTATAGTTTTGACCCGATTCAGGCTCTAATCAGATCGTCGCTGTAATTTAAGCCGTAGGCCTCAGGAGAGCGAGGCCCGAACCAATAACAAAGAATTAATATTAACTCAGCCTTTTTCTAATCAATGGAGACACGGCGAATGTTGCCTAAAGCAAAGCTGTGGTTAGCCCTGACCGTTGCGGCAGTTTCGATGTTCAGCACTAACCTTCAGGCCGCCTGGGATCTAAATATGCCCCAGGGCGTAACCCAAATCAGTCGCGAGACCTATGATCTACATATGCAAATTCTCTGGTGGTGTGTTGCCATCGGGGTCGTTGTATTCGGCGTTATGCTGTGGTCGATCATCAATCATCGCAAATCTAAGGGTGCAGTCTCTGCGACCTTTCATGAGAGCACTAAGGTTGAGATCGTCTGGACAATTATTCCCTTCATCATTCTCATTTTGATGGCGATTCCAGCGACACGTGTTCTCACTGAGGCTTACGATGCCTCCGAGTCTGACCTCGATATCCAAGTAATAGGATATCAATGGCGCTGGGAGTATCGCTATCTGCGTCAAGACTCTATGGAAGAGGAAGTTAGCTTCTTCAGCAGCCTGAGCACCCCGCGCGAGCAGATCAGCAATGAGCTGCCAAAAGACGAGACTTATCTTCTCGAAGTCGATAATCCCCTAGTGATCCCAATCAACAAGAAGGTTCGCTTCTTAGTGACCTCAAATGACGTAATCCACTCATGGTGGGTACCCGATTTCGCAGTTAAGAAAGACGCGATCCCTGGCTTTATCAATGAGATCTGGGCAATCGTAGAAGAGCCTGGTGTATACCGTGGTCAGTGTGCGGAACTATGCGGTATCGAGCATGGCTTCATGCCGATCGTAGTCCATGCCGTGCCACAGGACGAATACGATGCTTGGTATGCAGGCCGTCAAGAACAAGCCGTTGCGGCGCAAGCAATGTCCAATAGCACAATTACTAGAGATGACGCCTTGGCTCAAGGTGAAGCAGTCTACAATCGCACGTGTGTAGCCTGTCACCAAGCCGGTGGAGTTGGCCTTGCTCCTGCATTCCCAGCTCTAGCTGGCAGCAGCGTAGTGAACGGCGACCTGACGGCAAATATTGAGTTGCTACTCAACGGTGTTCCTGGAACGGCAATGGCGGCTTATGCCCGTCAGCTGAGCCCGGTAGAGCTAGCATCGACCCTGACGTATATCAGAAACTCGTTCGGCAATAGTACTGGCGATCTTGTCCAGCCAGCCGACGTAAATGCAATTTTAGAAGCACAGTAGAGGACAGTAGACACAATGAGCGCAGCACACGACGATCATCATCACGGTCCAGCAAAGGGAATATCGCGATGGTTGTTTACTACCAACCATAAAGATATCGGTTCCCTTTACCTGTGGTTCAGCTTTGCCATGTTCTTGCTTGGCGGTACATTCGCCATGGTTATCCGTGCTGAGTTGTTTCAGCCCGGTTTGCAACTGGTAGAACCAAACTTCTTCAACCAAATGACCACCATGCACGGTTTAATCATGGTGTTTGGTGCTGTCATGCCAGCATTCGTGGGTCTCGCAAACTGGATGATCCCCATGATGATTGGGGCGCCAGATATGGCCCTGCCACGCATGAATAACTGGAGTTTCTGGATCCTGCCATTCGCTTTCGCGATGCTGGCCTCAACTCTATTTCTCGAGGGAGGAGCTCCGAACTTCGGTTGGACCTTCTATGCGCCACTGTCGACGACCTATGCGCCGCCTTCGGTAACCTTCTTGATTTTCGCGATTCACATAATGGGCGCCTCCTCGATTATGGGCTCCATTAATATCATTGCGACGATATTGAACATGCGTGCGCCAGGCATGACACTGATGAAGATGCCACTATTCGTCTGGACATGGTTGATTACGGCTTACCTGCTTATCGCGGTAATGCCAGTATTGGCGGGCGTGGTCACGATGATGCTGTTCGACATCCATTTCGGCACCAGCTTCTTCAATGCTGCTGGCGGCGGCGATCCAGTACTGTTCCAGCACGTATTCTGGTTCTTCGGTCACCCCGAGGTATACATCATGATTCTGCCGGCTTTCGGCATTATCTCTGCGATTATCCCTACCTTCGCTCGCAAGCGTCTGTTCGGTTAT
>CAXBOY010000055.1:0-19684 GCA_963977405.1 uncultured Gammaproteobacteria bacterium | reverse complement strand
GACCACCCATTGAGATGGCCAATGCTACACCTGAGACATTCCCCATGCCGAGCGTACCGGACAAAGCGGTACACAATGCTTGGAAATGCGAAAGTTGGCCAGGGTCATCATTGTCAGGCGCCTCCTTTAAGAGTCGAAGGCTCTCTGGCAGATGGCGGTAAGGAACAAAACGGGAATAGATCAGGAAAAACAAGCCACCGCCCACCAGCAGCGTGACCAATGGAGGTCCCCATAGAAAGCCTGCCAATTGACCAAGGGCAGATTCGAGCGCGCTCATTATATCCATGGTGACCTATCTTAGCAGGCTAAGCGCACCGTGTCTTTTAGCTTAGGCTTTCATTGCGTTGATCCATTTTAGACTAATACAGCACCAGGGCGCCCATGCTCGACTATAAAACTACGCGCAGTGGCGAGTCGAGAATCGGGGTTGAGTATTCCGGCATCCTCAACACAGCGATGATCAACACGCCATGTCTCTGGGGTGACAGTACACATAACATAGCCGCGCTGTTCGGTCTCAATGAGTTTAACGTGAGGGTTCTGTTTGATTAATTCCGCATATTGCGCGTTCAAGCCTCCACTGGAAGTAATCGAGGTTCCGACAAACTCGCTCGCAACCGTGCGAGAGTTTGGGTTGTGCCAATCTTCCTTCACATCCGTTACCCAGTATGAGTGCACATCGCCGCCGATGAACACGGGGTTAGATGTTTGCGCACGCACCAGTTGTTCCACAATACGATCACGGGAAACGGGATAGCCACCCCAGCCATCGGTGGAGTAAACCGTGTTGCCCCCAATGCCGCGATTGAACTCCGAGAAAAGCGTCTGTTGTGCTAGGACATTCCAGCGTGCTTCGCGATTGGCAAGATTTTGGGCGAGCCAGTTCTCTTGCGCGCGCCCTAACATCGTGCGATTCGGATCGGTCAACTCACTACACAATTCTGCAACGACATTCGGCCCGCCACCCTCCCAGTCGCAGGGGTGATCACTTCGATACTGCCGATCGTCGAGGATATTAAAGGCCACTAAGTCTCCGAAGACAATGCGCTGATAAAGGCGTAAGCTCGCACCCTGCGGCCTAGCGCTTGCCCGTAGCGGCATCATCTCGTAATAAGCTTGGTAAGCGGCCGCCCTGCGCTTGAGGAAGGCGCGCGGATCATCGAAATCCTGCGATTGGTCGTTCGCGTAATTATTGTCGACCTCGTGATCATCCCAGGTGAAGGCCCAGCTAGTGTGTGCATGCGCACTCTGTAAATCCGCGTCCATGCGGTACAGTGAATAGCGCGCCCGGTATTGCTCTAGCGTAACAGGCTCCGGCCCCTCGTGACGTCGCACCGTAAAACGGTTCGGGTCGTTCTCATAAATATAGTCGCCCAGATGCACGATGAACTGCGGGTCCTGCTCTACCAGATCTCGGTAGGCCGGATAATAACCACGCTCATAGTGTTGGCATGAGACATAGGCAAATTTAAATTCCTGAAGAGAGTTGGCGATCGTTGGCGTAGTGATGCCACGCCCTATTCGACTGACGTAGTCGCCGAAACGAAAGCGATACCAGTACTGCCGACCTGCGCGAAGCCCTCGCAACTCGACATGCACGCTATGTCCGAGCTCGGGATGGGCGATAGCACTACCTTCTTGCACTATGCGATTCATGTTCTCAGTTTCGGACACTTCCCAGTACACCAGCATTGCCTCAGGGCGCATGCCGTAATCGACCTCTGTCGGATAGAGAGCTAGCCGCGTCCAAATTACGAAACCATCGGAGAGTGGATCACCCGAAGCGACCCCAAGCTTAAATGGATTCTCGGGTAGCGTGCCCTGTGCCCGCACCACTGTGCTCATAGCCCCGGGTAACAACGCAGCACCAGCGAGAAGAGAGGCACGTTGCAACAAGCCACGCCGTGTTAGCGTAAGCGCTTTCCTGTTGAGCTTATCCAAATATTGCATCGCGCCTATCTCCAGATCTCAAGATTTTAGAAGTTGTACTTGACGCCAAACCGCGCCTCCCAGAGGGAAGGTCCATTCTGGATAGTTTGCATCGAAGGAGCAGAAAAGGACTCGTAGACGTATTTGCTATTGGCATCCAGGCTCATACCGACTACTGCCTCGCCGACAAAGGAACCCTGCTTCAACACGCCCCATTCATCATTGAGTAGATTGCCAAGGTTCTTAATCACGAAGAAAGCGCTGGCCTTGTCGTCGCCAAAGAAGCCAGGAATCTCTTGCTCGATCCGCAGATCGAGCTTCGCCCACCAATCTGCGTTCTGACTATTACGTGGTGCTATCTTGCCGCGATACTTTTCAAGATTTTCGCTTTGCACGAATTGATTGAATGCGGCGACATCGAAGTTGGGCCCATAGACTACATTGGGATCGTTGACCGCTGGTATATAAAGCAATTGACGCCCATTGCTGAAGAAGCTGGAATCACCAAATGCAGAGTCGGAGCGGCTAAAAGTATAGTTATAGGGTAGACCTTCATTCGCACTAGCAAACACATTAACGCGAGTAGAGTAGCCAGCAAAAAACTCTGTCTCATACGCGATATTCATCGTGAGGCGGTGCGGAATCTCATAATTTGATGTCTCGACACCAGGATTGAGAGGATCGGAGACTGCAATATTGCCGTAGTTAGAGCCAGCCACAGAGCTGGTCATAGGATTCACATCTGTAGAGCGAACATAAGCATAGCCGAAGTTAACATCGAAGCCGTTATCGAACTGCTTACTGACTCCTAAAGATAAAGCTAAAGAGTCGCCGTCATCGCCACTGACATTGGTGAGAATCAAGTCGCCGGAGCGGCCATTGATGGTCTCGTAGATTGGACGGCCGTCTGGCGCATCTTTGCCAGAGTCGCGAAGCCCAATATCACGAACAATAGCGGAGTCTTTCTTCTGAGTGTAGATCAGGTCGCCTGTCAGATCATAGCCAGCGCCTAGACGGTAGCTGGCACCCAGTGCGTATTTCCACTCCGAGGGTACTTCAAAGTTCGGATCGATCGCATTGACCTGCGAGTCGCCATTCGAGTTCGTCACGCTATCGCGCAGGCGCTGTGGAATATCGACTAGTGGACGACCGCTACCCGAGAGCGGCTCTGTAGTTAGATCTACCCCACGAATATTAAATTGAGCATTGGTGATGCCATCGTTCGAGTAACTATTGGATATCCACACATTCGGGTTGCCACCGGAATAAAGCCCGATTCCCCCGCGCACATCCAGAGCGTCAGAGGCTGACCAGTTGAAGCCTAGGCGCGGCTGAAGGAGATCAACACCATCCATTGTGCTCTGATTGGAATAGCCATATCGGCCGAGGAAGTTTGAGTTAAGTGTTGGTTTATCGTCACTGCTATACCAGTCATAACGCAGGCCAAGCAACACTGTCAACGAGTCCGTCGCATAGAACTCGTCTTGCAGATAAAGCGTATTGGTCGCATAGGCAAAACTTGCAGCAGCGTCGTCCGGGTTGTTCGTACCAGCACCGCTACCGTAATAAATTCGATCGACTTTGCCCGCCTCAAAATCGGCAATGGAGTTGAAGCGATACTCACCCACTGTGTGCTGCACGAACAGATTGAAGACATCCAACTCTTCATACTCGTAACCGCCAGTGATGGTGTGATCACCCATATAATAGGTGCCGGCCAGTTTCATGGTCTGACTTTCCCAATTCAACTTATTAGACTGACGGGAGTCATCTGGACCAATGAATGCGGTGCCTGACCCCACGCGAATCTGGATCTCTGGGAAACCGCTAGCGGCATCCAGTGAGTTCTGACGATTGTCCAATTTTGTCTTGCCAACACGCAGCTCGGTAGAGAAGTTCTGCGACCAATCTGAGAATAGAGCCCCAGAGAGAGAGTTTAACTCCGCGCCACGCTCGTAGTAGGTGCTATCGAAGGTCAGGGACTGACTGAAGGTATCGGACTGCGAAATATTAAAACCATCGTTGTAGTTATAAACGAACGAGGCACGATGAGAATCGTTGATGTTCCAGTCACCACGCAGTAGTAGTTTCTCGTCCTCTACTGGCATGCTAGCTGGCAATTGCCCTGCCTCGTATCCGTAAACCCGTTTGGTAATCTCACGAATTTTAGCAACATCGTCTAGGCTGACAAGGGAGCCTAGCGCGGGATAGTTGAACTGCGAGGTACCTTCGAACTTCTCATAGGCCGTAAAGAGAAATAAGGTATCTTGAATCACAGGCACCCCTACGTTAAAACCGTAACGTTTTTCCTCGAAATCGCCATTGTCGATATCGACACCGTAGAGACTATCCCCTTTCATTGATTCCGTTGTAACGTCGTAGAACACGCCGCCATAAATCTCGTTTTCGCCCGACTTAGTCACAGCATTGATGTTACATGCTGTGAATCCACCGAAC
This sequence comes from uncultured Gammaproteobacteria bacterium, assembly GCA_963977405.1. Lineage (GTDB taxonomy): Bacteria > Pseudomonadota > Gammaproteobacteria > Pseudomonadales > Pseudohongiellaceae > UBA5078. The sequence goes on along the minus strand of CAXBOY010000055.1, from coordinate 15,298 downwards.
TTCGCATCGAATGGTGCAAACTGAACCGCCACTTGCTCAATCGCATCAAAAGAGAAAGGCATGCGCTCTGTGGGATAGCCATTGCTATTCAAGCCAAAGCTGTCATTCAACCGTACCCCATCCAGTGTAAGACTATTGAACCGTGGGTTAGCTCCTGCACACTGTATGGAGTCGCTAAAGGTCTCGTCGATGTACACCCGAGGGTCCATACGCACGATGTCATTAAGGCTGCGATCAAACACAGGGGCATTTTCGAGATCACGTAGATTGAATTGAGCGCTTGGCCCAATAGCGCCAGAAGTATTATTAAGAGCGGAAGCCGTTACGATAATGCTCTCAACCGTTTGCCTTGGCTCGAGAGCCAAGTTTATAGAGAAAGGATCGTCCAGATTCAGGTAGACATCGTTTATCACACGATTCTGGTATGTATTCGAATCCACCTCAATCCTATAAGGCCCTCCAACGCGAAGCCCTGCTGCATTGAATACGCCAGACGCATTCGACGTCGCAACACTTCTCGACCCGGATGGAACATGAGTAATGGTTATGGTGGTGTTCTCTGCTGGACTGCCTTGCGGGTCTGTGAGCAAGCCACGAATAGAAGAGGAAGTCTGCGCCGTTGCGATAGTACTGACACCTAGCGCCAAAGAGACTGCGATTACCATTGCCTTGATTTTCATTTCGCCACCTAAATTGTAATTAATCTGACTTATATTGAACGGATAGTAAAATAGACGATCCAATTTAATTTAAGGTGATGTTAATGATTCAATATTACAATTTTGAGATGACGGGAAACTTTATTGAGAATTTTATGTCGCGATCTCTATGCGACTTAAAGACATTATTGCGACACATTTGTCATACTGGTGTCGATAGAAAAACATACACTCGAAAACTAGTTCATTTTCTTATGTTTCTAAGCACAGCTACCTCAAGCTTTGTGAACGCAGCGGAGATACGCGTGGCGACCTTCAACGTTAGTATGGAGGGAGAGAACTATGGGCGCGAAACTAGTCACGCGGAGAATGTATTAGCCTCACTTCTGAGCGAAGGAACCCCCCCTCAAATTCGCAACATCGCGGCAATCATTCAACGCACACGCCCCGATATCATCCTATTAAACGAATTCGACTATATTGCCGACCCGAGCTTAGGAGTCGAACTATTTATCAACTCGTTCCTCAAGCGTTCACAGCACGGCGAGGAGGCTATCGACTATCCTTATTACTATCTCGCACCAGTGAACACAGGTGTGCCAAGCCCCTACGATCTCGATCGCGATGGTGTGGCTAGTGGTAAGGGCAACGACGCTTGGGGGTTCGGTCACTATCCGGGGCAATATGGCATGGTGTTGCTATCGCGCTTTCCTATTGATTCCTCTTCCGTGCGTACCTTTCAACACTTTAGGTGGGCAGACCTTCCCGGGGCGGAGCAGCCTATGCTGAGTGACGACGAGCCTTTCTTCGCGCCCGAGGTTTGGCAATCGCTACGCCTCTCCTCGAAGTCCCACTGGGATATTCCCGTCATAGTCGACGAGCAAATTGTGCATGTACTCGCCAGCCACCCAACCCCACCTGTTTTCGATGGTCCCGAGCGCCGCAATGCGTTGCGTAATCGCGACGAGATTCGTTTCTGGCTGGAATACATCGACGGCAGTAATGGCAGCACTCTCTACGATGACGCGGGAGTAACGGGTGGACTTGCCAAGAGGCTCGTTTCGTCATCGTAGGCGATCTCAATGCTTCAGCAAGCGAAGGCGACAGCCTAGCTGGCGGTATCGACGCACTGCTCGCCTCGCCAAAGATACAAGTGAGCATAGTGCCGCGTAGCATTGGCGCAGGAGAGCATCGTCCCGAACACCCAAAGGCTAGCGAACACACTGCACTTTGGGGACTACGTGCAGACTATGTACTGCCGTCCGTGCTTGGGTTCGCAAGCACCTCCGCTGGAGTATTCTGGCCGTCTCGAGCCGCTCCTGAGGCCGTTCTCGTGCAAGACCGCGCCGCAAGTTCTGATCATCGGCTAGTGTGGGTCGATCTGCGCATTCTACCTCTACCCTAGCTAACTCTTATTGGGCAATTGACCAAGCTAGTTTGCGCGCTGCGTTTCTAGTGCTAGGCTGCTTACTATTTGCTGCCTTACCGACCTAGCCACGAGAATCGCATATGCCATCAACTCCAAGAAGCCCCAGTTTAATGCAGGCTATTGTGTGCTTCGGTGGCAACTTCCTAATGATCTCTTCGGGCTTGTTTGTTTTCGCGATCAGCCTGCACATCGTGATGTTCTTTTGTCTTATCTGGACTGCCCTGCATGCTTGGTGGCTGGGTTACGACTTTGCCGCCATTCGCGGCATGATGAACACCGGCATCAGCAACGCTCTGCCCGCCATCTATATCTTCATTCTCATTGGCATGGTGATCGCGGCCTTTATGCAAAGCGGCACCGTCGCCGCCCTGATCTATCACGGTTTGAATCTGCTGAGCCCTAGCCTATTCCTCGCTGCGGGGCTAATACTATGCAGCTTGATGTCCGTGGCAACGGGCACCTCATGGGGCACTGCTGGAACGCTAGGTGTCGTATTGATGGGCATTGGCTCCGCCATGGAGATTCCTCTGCCGCTGGTGGCGGGAATGGTCGTGGCTGGCGCAACCTTCGGCGACAAATTATCCCCGATCTCCGATACCACTAATCTAGCTGCAATGAGCGCCAACACCAATTTATACCGTCATATCGGCTCGATGCTTTACACCACCGTGCCCGCGTTTGTGCTCAGCCTTATAATTTTTACAGCGCTTGGCCTACGCTTTGCGCAGAATGCTCTGCCCGAGGCCGCCATCGCGCAGATGCAGGACGCATTGGCAGGCCAATACTCGTTATCCTTGGTGGCAACATTACTGCCTCTGTTAGTGATGCTAGTCTTGAGCCTGCGCCGCCTGCCGCCAGAGATTAGCATGACGGCCAGCATACTAAGCGCTGTAGCCGTCGCGGTGCTGTACCAAGACCGTTCGCTGGTGGAAGTGCTCAATAGCCTATGGAGCAACTCGCCCGGTACTACCGGCATAGAGAGCCTCGACTCATTACTAGGCAGAGGCGGCATCACTAGCATGAGTTGGACACTTCTCCTGTCACTATTCGCGCTGGCATTGGGTGGAATCTTATTCAACGCAGGCTTCTTGCAGTCACTGCTAGAGGGCATCATCGCGCGCGTGCAACGCACGGCAAGTTTGATTGCAACCACTATCGGGGCAGGCATCGTGGGCAATATGGGCATGGGGGAGGCCTATATCAGCATCATTCTCAATTGCCAGCTATTCCGCAAAGCCTATGAAGCTAAGGATTTAGACAATGCCGTGCTGTCTCGCTCGGTCGAGGAAGGCTCTACCATGAGCACGGGGCTTATTCCCTGGACAACGGCTGGAGCATTCTACGCCAGCACCTTGGGCGTGCCTGTTTTAGACTATGCGCCCTATGCGTTTTTAAATTATCTAAACCCGGTTATTTCAATTGCAATGGCCAGTGTGGGCATTGGACTTTTGCGCAATAGTCGGCAGAATGCAGCAGTGAATTGAGGCAAGCTTCGCAAAGCTTTTCGCGATGATTTCCAATACCAAGCACAATAGGAAAAAGCATGCGCCCTTCTCGACGACAGTTTCTGCACCTACTCTCAACACTCCCGCTGGCCAGCGCGAACTTCAAGACTTTCGCAGCCGTTGAATCAAACAGGGAGAACAGAATTGCCGACATCATTCGGGAGTATTCCGCACAGGGCTATCACCGCACCGGTACTGCCGTCGATACGGTTAGTGGCGCATGGCTTTCGGACCGCATACAAGACATGGGGGTTATCCCCTTCATGGACCCCATCGAACTCGACCGCGTCAACGTGCTGTACGCAAGTTTCGAGTTTGGCGGCCATAGCATAGAGGGTGTGCCACTATACGACTGTAACTACAGCGATGTCGCCGGCATCACTGGCCGCCTAGGTGAAATTGGCAGCGATGCCGACATCGGCGTCATCATGCTGCCCCCCTCCACCTCTAGCCCTGCCCATACCCGGCTTGATGAGGTGCGGCGCACAACAAGGCACAAGGGCATCATCATCGTGAGTGACAGTAGCTATCCTGCCGATGGAATTGCCACACTAAACGCAGAGGACTTCCGAGCTCCCGTTGGTCCGCCCACACTGCAGATCGCCAATGAGCACTGGCAGTCTTTGCAAGAGGCGATCGCCCAAGGACAAGAGGGCACACTAGTCGCTTTCTGTGAACACAGCCCTAGCAAGGCCTACAATGTAAGTGCACGTATTGACGGCAGCGATCCCGACCTAGCGCCCATGGTCATCATGACTCCGCGCAGCGGCTGGTGGCGCTGCGCCTCCGAGCGCGGTGGGGGCATTGCACTATTTCTAGAGTTAATGCGGGACCTGATCGCGAACCCGCCACAGCGCGACGTGATCTTCACTGCCAATTCTGGACACGAACTTAGCCATCTAGGCCTAGACCAGATGCTGCACGAAAACCCTACCCTAGCCCGCGATGCCTTTATCTGGATTCATTTAGGTGCGAATTTTGCAGCTACCGGCTCGCAGGTACGTCTTCAGTATTCCAGCCAAGGTATTAAGAATTTGACACGGCGCTTTTTAGAGCAAGATAGACTTGTGCCGGGAATCGAGACACCCATCGAGAACCGACCCTTGGGCGAGGCAAGAAATATCTATGACGCAAGGGGCAACTTCCTATCCTTGCTCGGCAACAATCCCTTGTTTCATCACCCCGATGACCGCTGGCCCGATGCAGTCGACGTTACGACTACAGCGCGTTGGGCCGATGCCTTTTCGAATATCATTTTGGATTTAAGTCGCGCGTAGACAAGGCGCTGCAGCACGCTACTCAAACTCTAAGCGAGCGATCGCAATGCCGCTCTCACCGGAGACCGAATAGAGTAGATAGACCTCGCCATTCTCTTCGAAGATAGTCGGGTCACGCAATTGATTGGCAGGCACAGTAATGTCTCCGCGTACCGATGCCACTAAGGGAAGACTAGCGCCCTCCCATTCGCGCTGCGGGCGCAGCACTTCGACAGCAGAGGACTCCTGCCACTGCTGCCAATCCCCGTCCATGCTTATACGCGACATCAAGATGCGCTCAGGCACATGCCCCACTTGTGTCCAAAACACATAGAGCTCTTTGTCACGCACCAACACCGCGGAATGGCGCATATCGTCATTGAAGAAGCGCGGCCCCTCTTCGAAGGGAGTAACGCCATCGCGCGAGCGGTACAGAAATCCTGGCATCGCTAGACCGTAATAGAAGTCGCCATACTCAAAGACGCGGAAATAGGGTTTACCCATGACCTCTGGGTGCCCCTCGAAATGCACTCCATCACGTGAGGTGGCATAACGCGTGACTTGCTCTCTAGGGTCGCGACCATGCACATACATCACGATTTGCTGGAGGTCTTCACGTACATGAACATCGGGAGATGCAATATGGGCATAGGCGGGCGAGGTACTACCCTCAGGCACTGAACAAGGCGGACAAGTTGTAGGGAAGAACGACTGTTCCAGAGTAAGCGTACCAGGACTATGGATTTGCCAAGGACCTGTTAACGAGTCAGCATAGGCCAAGCGGATATAGTCGCCGCGATGATCGGCGAAATAGAGGTAGTATTTTCCAAGAGGGTTTTCGACCCAGTCGGGTACGCGAATTAAGGAAGGGCCCTGAATATTGCTACCCATGCGCGCATCCATCGCGGGCTGGATTATCGGCTCTTCCAGCAGGCGGATTACATTAGGAACTATCGTCTCTTGCGCCTGCGCTCTAGCGGTCAAAGTAGGGGACAAAACTACAAGCAGTAAGCTGATCGCGCGCCAATACCTCATAGCAGTCCCCTTTTATCGATTAATAGCCTACTACAGCACCATCTCCCGCACGGGAATCGGCAGCACCAAGGAATATATCGCTATCGCGATCGTAATAGACACCCATCACAGAACCCTGTTCGCCGCGTGCACGTACCTGATGCCCCTTCTCTTCGTATAAGCGCAAAGTGTCATCGGAGAAACCAAGACCCTCGAAACTCGTAACGTCGGGCAACCACTGATGGTGAATGCGCGGCGCCTCAACTGATTCAGCGATATTCATACCGAAGTCGATCAAATTTAGAATCGCCTGAGCCGTGGTGTTGATAATGGTACGCCCGCCTGGGCTACCAACAGCAAACACTGGCTTGCCGTCTCTTGCGACTATCGTGGGTGACATGCTCGAGAGCATGCGCTTCTCTGGCTCAATTAGATTCGGCGTGGTGCCGATCTGGCCATTGCGATTAGTTACACCCGGAACGGCGTTGAAATCGCCCATCTCGTTGTTCAGGAGATATCCGCCGCCCTCTGCAACGATGCGCGAGCCGTAGCCATTCTCGAGAGTGTAAGTCACGGAGACCATGTTGCCGTCTTTGTCGACTACCGAATAGTGAGTAGTCTCCTCGCTCTCATAGATGCCGGCGTACTCATTTTCATCGCTCACTGATGCTTTATCCATGTCGATGCTGGCGCGCAGCGTTGCCGCGTAATCTTTGTCCATCAAGCGATCTAGTGGCATGCTTTCATTGAAATCTGGGTCGCCCAAATACTCGGCGCGGTCTGCATAGGAACGACGCATAGACTCCGTGAGCAAATGCAGATACTGCGCAGAGTTGTGTCCATAGGATGCTAGATCGTAACCTTCTAGGATGTTCAGCATCTCGATAATGACCACGCCGCCAGAGCTGGGTGGGGGCATGCTCACGATCTCGTAACCACGGTAGGTGCCACGCACAGGCTCACGCTCAACAGCCTCGTACTTCTCTAAATCCTCTTCGGTGATGATGCCGCCATTGGCGCGCATGAAGTCGGCCAACATCTTGGCGTTCTTACCCTTGTAGAAACCATCGCGGCCCTGATCTTGTATCAACTGCAAGGTTGCGGCCAGATCGCTCTGCACCCATGTGTCCCCAAGCTCATAGGCACTGCCATCTTCCTTGAGGAAAACCGCTCCGGATGAGGGATACTGATCCCAGAAGGACTGATTACTACGAAAACCAGAATAGAGCTCCCAAGTGATTGGGATGCCCTCGCGCGCTAATTTCACAGCGGGGGCTACTAGGTCTGCCCAAGGAAGGTTGCCAAGCTCTTGATGTGCCTTGTACATACCCGCAACCGTGCCAGGAACTCCGACAGAGAGGAGTGAACGATGATTGGAGTTATCTACCACCAATCCATCCAAACCAAGATACATACGCTCAGTAGATGCTAGAGGCGCCTTCTCGCGGAAGTCGAAGGTCGTGGCGTGACCATCCTCGCCATGATAAACCATGAAGCCGCCGCCCCCGATATTACCTGCAGTTGGCCAAGTGACCGCCAGAGCGAAGGCTGTTGCGACTGCAGCATCAACTGCGTTGCCGCCCTGCTTTAGAATATCGACACCGACTTGCGAGGCGATATGCGAGGCACTAGTCACGATGCCGTTTTTCGCACGCAAAGGAGTGCGACCACCCTCTGCAAACAGCGTAATGGACAGCAGCAGGGTCAGTGCTACAACGAAAGTCTTGCTGATAGAACGCATCTTCATGACGGCTACTCCGGGGTTCCGGTTAAATGAACAAACTGAATTTAGTGCTTAACAATCGGCTTCCTGCCTGAGCATTTCAATGTATAAACGGCGCATTAGCTTAGTTACTCGGCCGGGCTTGCCATCGGCGACTGCCTGCCCGTCAATTGTGACAACTGGCATTACAATGGTGGTGGCACTGCTCAGGAACGCCTCGTCGGCAGCTAACGCTTCGGCGATGCTAAAAGGTCGCTCTTCCAACGGTATATCATGCTCTTTGGCCAGCGCAATAATCACTTTGCGTCGAATAGCGGGCAGTATCGCATTACTCAGGCCCCTCGTAATTATTTTATTGTCTTTGACGATATATGCGGACGATGACGCCCCCTCTGTCACCAAACCATCTTCGTGCATCCAACCCTCGAAAGCGCCACGGCTCACAGCCTCTTGCTTGGCGAGGCATTGTGCGAGCAGATTGATGGATTTGATGTCACGCCTTTTCCAGCGCAAATCGGGTACCGACACCACGCCGACCCCGGTTAGAGCCTTGGGATTGTCGATCAAGGCTTTCGAAGAGGTAAAGCCAACGAAACTGGTCGGCGTATTAGCAGGGAAGGCGAAGTCCCGATCTGCGACCCCGCGCGTCACCTGCATATAGACATAGCCTTCTACAACATTATTGCGCGCGCGCAGCTCTTCGAGAATAGGCAAGTACTCGTCGATTGTGCAGGGCCAAGCCATACCGATCTCGCCTAAGCTGCGATCGATGCGCGCCACCGCGTGGGCAGACTCCACTAAACGTGAATTCAATACGGGTATCACTTCGTAGACCCCGTCGCCAAATAGAAACCCTCGATCAAAAATCGAGACCTTGGCGTCTTGCTCCGCCACATAGGCGCCATTGACATAAACGATTCTACTCACCGTCAACTCCTGCGCTGCTCAATGCAGCAAGTGCTTCCAATGCGGGACCTGTTACGCGTTGCACGGTCCAACCTTCCATAGGCAGTGCGCCGATGGAGCGATAAAAGGCGATCGAGGGGGCGTTCCAATCCAGCACTGACCACTCGAAACGTGAACATTTGCGCTCTATAGCGAGCTTGGCTAGAAAACTCATAAGGGCTTTGCCAATACCTTTACCGCGCAGGGCGGGCTGGACGTAGACATCTTCAAGATAGATACCAGGACGGCCATTAAAAGTAGAGAAGCTATGGAAGAACAGGGCATAGCCTACGGGCTTGCCTTCATACTCGGCGATCAATACTTCGGCATAGGGTTTGGGGCCAAAAAGAGTCTCGGCCAATATCTCAGGTGTAGCGATAAGTTCGTGCTCGAGTTTCTCGTAAACGGCGAGCTCTCGAATGAAGGAGAGAATAAGCGCGCAGTCATCGACAAGCGCTGGGCGTATACGTAAAGATTGAGGTGAGTCTTGCGCTGACATGTGTACAAACCTGTGTGCATTACAAATACCGAGCATAGCAATAAAGCCTTGCGCGGAGAAGGCATGAACCCTTGCAGCGCTGATGTTCTAGCCAGAAAAGTCTAGGAATCACTCCGTTGCTCGAGCCACGCGGTAGGTAGGGGATTGCTGGAACCGCCAAAGGGCTCACATCCATGTGAAGGCTCGACGTGCGCCGTCCTGGCGCCCGACGTTCCTGCACTCCCCTACCTACCGCGTGGCTCTTTGTAAACGCAATCTATCATTGCAGTGGCGCTGTTCATTGCATCCTGAACTCAGACTTTTGTGAATCGTTACATCGCATCAAGCCGCAATATCATCGAGATAAGAATTCCACGTTTAATCAGCGATGGACGTCCGGTAGTGGGGTTCAGGAATGTCGAGTCGCCAGGGATGGCGCTCGCCAAGCCTGTACATGGATGTACGCCCTTTGGCGGTTCCGGAAACCCACTACCGGGCGGCCAGCGCGGGCTACGGAGCGTTAGAGCAACAAAGTCGATCGCGCAGCCATTTAGCAAATCTCTAAGCCGTTTCTGCAGGCAAAAAAAATCCCGCTTCGAGTGTTGCTCGAGGCGGGATTCTTGGTACCGATTAAGGCTTACTGGGCGGCGGCTGCCGCTTCGTATTCTGCCTTGTCTTCCTCGGTGATCTCTTTGATGCTGAGCTTGATGCGACCACGCGCATCTAGGTCAGACACCTTCACTAGGACTTCCTGACCCTCTTTCAGATACTCGCCGATGTTCTCGACGCGCTCATCAGAGATCTGGGAGATGTGCACTAGGCCATCCTTACCTGGCAGAATTGTAACGAACGCGCCGAAATCTACGATGCGTGCCACTTTGCCCATATACAGCTTGCCAACTTCAGCTTCAGCCGTGATGCTCATTACACGAGCGATAGCCGCATCGCGTGACGTAGCGTCTTCACCGTAAATGCGGATATTGCCGTCATCGTCGATGTCGATAGATGCGCCAGTCTCTTCGGTAATGCTGCGAATCACTGCGCCGCCCTTACCGATAACATCGCGAATCTTGTCCGGATCGATCTTCATCATCGCCATTGAAGGCGCATTCTCAGAGACAGTTTCACGAGCCTTGCTCATCACCTTGTTCATTTCGCCAAGGATGTGCAGACGCGCTTCATTAGCCTGATTCAGAGCGATTTCCATGATCTCTTCAGTGATGCCCTGGATTTTGATATCCATCTGCAACGCAGTAACGCCATTCGCCGTGCCTGCCACTTTAAAATCCATGTCACCAAGGTGATCTTCGTCGCCGAGAATATCGGTTAGAACGGAGAAACGATCGCCTTCCTTGATCAAGCCCATCGCGATGCCCGCAACTGGAGCAGTGATAGGGACGCCAGCGTCCATCATTGCTAAGGAGCTACCACATACAGAGGCCATAGAGCTGGAGCCGTTCGACTCGGTGATCTCAGACACGACACGAATCGCGTAAGGGAAAGAATCTTCCGAAGGCATTACTGCCTGAACACCGCGTCGAGCTAGTTTGCCGTGACCGATTTCGCGTCGCTTAGGGCCACTCATCATGCCAGTCTCACCTACGCAGAACGGAGGGAAGTTATAGTGCAGCATGAAGGGGTCTTTACGTGAACCTTCAAGGCCTTCGATCAATTGCGCGTCGCGCACAGCGCCTAGCGTAGTGACTACGAGAGCCTGTGTTTCGCCACGCGTGAACAATGCAGAACCGTGTGCCTTAGGCAGTACACCAGTCTCGATAGAGATTGGGCGTACAGTGCGAGTGTCGCGGCCATCGATACGCGGTGCGCCGTCGATGATGCGATTACGCACGACTTTCTTCTCGAGAGAGCCAAACACCTTGCTCACTTCATCGGCACTTACGCCATTGTCTTCGTTCACAAACTGCTCTTTGGCTTGTGCTTGCAAAGCCGAAAGTGCTTCATAGCGCTGCATCTTGTCAGAGATTTGGTAGGCGTTGCCTATGCTCTCTGCAAATGCCTGCTGCAAACCAGACAACAATGCTTCGTTGACCACAACTTCAGGCAATTCCCAAGTAGGCTTGCCAGCCTCAGCCTTGAATTCTGCGATCGCGTCGATAACAACTTGCATTGCCTCATGGGCAAACAATACCGCGCCTAACATCTGGTCTTCGCTCAATTGCTTGGCTTCGGATTCCACCATTAATACGGCTGTTTTCGTTCCAGCAACCACCATGTCCAATGCGGAGTCTTGCAACTCGGAGATGCTTGGGTTGAGGATGTAGCCTTCGTTCAAGTCGTAGCCAACGCGCGCTGCGCCTACTGGCTCGAGGAAGGGAATGCCGGAAATAGCCAGTGCCGCAGAGGCACCGATCAACGCGGCGATATCTGGATCTTTATCTTTGCCAGCTGAAATTACAGTGCACACTACCTGTATTTCATTCAGGAAGCCTTTTGGGAAAAGCGGTCTGAGAGGACGGTCGATTAGACGAGAAGTCAGTGTCTCTTTCTCAGTCGGACGGCCTTCACGCTTAAAGAAGCCACCTGGGATCTTGCCCGCTGCGTAGGTCTTCTCTTGGTAATTTACTGTCAGCGGGAAGAAATCTTGACCAGGCTTAACGGTCTTCTTGCCAACTGCTGTTGCGAGGACTTGTGTCTCGCCTATCGTGACTATCACTGCGCCTGTTGCCTGCCTGGCAACCTTGCCTGTTTCCAGTGTTACGGTGTCTTTACCGAACTGGAAAGTCTTACGCACAATATTAAACATACTCTATTCCTATTTTTTATTTTGACCCCGGCACCATTGCAATGACATCCCTGTCAAACAAGGTCTAACTTTCATCTCTTCATCATTGAAATACTTTTACGACTAGCGACGCAGACCTAACTTCTTGATAAGTGCTACATAGCGTGCTGAGTCTTTGCCCTTCAGATAGTCGAGCAATTTACGACGACTGTTCACCATGCGAATCAAACCGCGACGTGAATGGTGATCATGGGTGTGCTCTTTGAAATGAGACTGCAATTGGTTGATGTTTTCAGTCAACAATGCCACTTGCACTTCGGGTGAGCCAGTGTCGCCCTCGCTCTGTGCGTGCTCTTTTACAATCTCTGCTTTGCGTTCTGGTGATAAAGCCATTTTCTTCTCCAAAATATGCGTTGATAAATAGCCGCTCACTTAGAATCGTGGAGCGGCCTTCGTTGCCGACAGCCTTGTCGATCCAGATTAACCATGCATATTTATAGTTAACTGGTACCTTTCCTGCGAATACTCTACTGCAAATTTGTGACACCTAGGTGTCTGAGCCTGCTTCGTCTTAAGTTGCGAACAGCCTCTTCGGAGCGACACGACCATCATCCAAGATAGTGCCGATTCCGATAAATTCCTCTTCTTCGTATAAACGCACCAAGCCCGATAAGGGCAGGTGACGAACCATTACCGCTTGCCCTAGTTTCAGGAAGTTCGCGGTCTGCTGCGGCAACACAACAGCAGGTAAACCCTCTACCGCAGTATCTGCCGGGCATAATAGGGCGTCAATACTCGCCAAGCCGTCGGCCTCCTTGAGTTCGCGCAGGCGCTCAATGGTAACACACTGGGCCTCCGTGAACGCCCCAGCCTGCAGGCGGCGCAGTGCGATGACGTTAGCTCCGCAGCCTAAGGCCTCGCCTAAATCGTCACCGATGGTGCGCACATAGGTGCCTTTACTGCAAAAAATCTCTAACTCTACCGTCGCAGCCGCTACATCGTAAGCGAGAAGCTTCAGCTCGTAGATCGTAACAGGCCTTGCCTGACGCTCCACTTCCTTTCCGGCCCGGGCCAGCTTATACAAGGGCTGGCCTTTGTGCTTAAGTGCGGAGTACATCGGTGGAGTCTGCTCGATATCACCGCGAAATTGCTCTAGCGCACTCTCGATTTGGGCCTTAGTAATGCCCGATGGGTCACGCTCGGAAATTACGCTACCTTCGATGTCGGCGGTATCGGTCCTGACACCTAACTGGAGCAGCGTCGTATAGCGCTTGTCAGAATCCAGCAAAAACTGGGAGACCTTAGTGGCCTCACCGAAACACAGGGGCAGAACCCCAGTGGCGAGCGGATCAAGACTTCCCGTGTGCCCAGCTTTCTCTGCCGAGAACAGATTCTTCGCCTCTTGCAGACAGGCGTTGGAGCTCATGCCCGTTGCCTTGTCCAAAACAATGATACCGCTAATATTACGGCCACGCGGTCTACGATATTGCGCCAAACCCTCTCCCCCAAACAGTGCCTTTACTCAAGCGTCGTGTTCACTGTCTTCGGCAAGAGCACGGTCGATCAAGGAGGACAGATATTGTCCACGCGCCACGCTTTCGTCGTAATGAAATGTCAACTTCGGTGTGATGCGAAGGCTAAGGCGCTTGGACAGAAGCGTGCGTAGAAAACCCGCCGCGCTATTGAGTGCCTTGATGCTGGCTTCAATCTCGAGCTTATCCATATCGCCCGCCTTCTCCAATGGCACGCCCGGCGCTAGCCCGGTGTCTCCATCGACAGAACCCATCACGGTGACGTAGACGTCCGCATAGGCAAGATCGCGGCTTACACGAACGCCGGTCACTGAGACCATGCCCACGCGAGGGTCGCTAACCTCAAGTTGAATGAGAGTCGCCAACTCGCGTTGCAGCTGATCTGCGACTCTCTGAACTCTTGGAGATACCTTAGCCATTACTTATTCCGACCTTACAGGGTTCTGGCAACAGCAGTGGTCTGATAGACCTCTATCTTGTCGCCAACTTTCACGTCATTGTAGTTCTTCACGCCGATACCGCATTCCATGCCATTACGCACTGAGCTCGCCTCGTCTTTGAAGCGGCGTAGCGATTCCAGCTCGCCCTCGTAGATCACGACGTCGTCGCGCAATACACGTATAGGCTTGTTGCGATGCACGGTGCCTTCGATCACCATGCTGCCTGCGATCTGACCGAACTTAGGCGAGTTGAATACATCACGCACCTCGGCCACACCAAGAATCTCTTCGCGCATCTCTGGCGTGAGCATACCGCCCAACACTGCCTTCACATCGTCGATCACGTTATAGATGATGTTGTAATAGCGCAGCTCTAAGCCTTCGCTCTCAATAATCTGTCGAGCACTCTTGTCGGCGCGCACATTGAAACCGACAATCATCGCCTTCGAAGTCGCGGCTAAGTGCGCATCGGTCTCGGAGATACCACCAACACCTTGCGAAACAATATTAACCTGCACTTCTTCTGTGCCGAGTTTGTGCAATGAGGAAACGATGGCTTCGAGCGAACCGCGCACATCGGCTTTCAGCACGATGTTCATGATGCCCATCTGCGCACGTCCAATACCGGCGAACATTGTTTCTGCCTTATTGGTCTGCTGCATCGCAACTTTGTTATCTTTGTGACGCTCGCGGCGCAGCGAGGCAACTTCTTTCGCCTTCTTCTCATCCGCAACAACTACGAACTCGTCGCCGGCTTCAGGAACGCCCGTCAAGCCGAGGATCTCGACTGGAATAGAGGGGCCTGCAGATTTTACGGACTGACTCATCTCGTCAACGAGCGCGCGTACGCGGCCATATTCGTGACCAACCAAGACCACATCACCCACTTTCAAGGTACCGTTTTGCACCAGAACCGAGGCTACGGGACCACGTCCTTTATCTAGACGCGACTCAATCACTACCCCTTTACCTGGAGCATCGACGAATGCCTTCAATTCGAGTAACTCGGCCTGCAACAGAATTGCTTCTAGCAACTCATCGATGCCTTGACCTGTGTGTGCAGATACTTCGATAAACTGAGTATCGCCACCCCACGCGTCGGAGATTACTTCCAGCGCGGCTAGCTCGTTACGGACGCGATCGAGATCGACATCGGGCTTGTCCACTTTGTTGATAGCAACAACGATCGGTACACCGGAGGCGCGTGCATGCGCAATCGCTTCTTCGGTTTGAGGCTTCACGCCGTCATCGGCTGCAACTACAAGAATAATGACGTCTGTCGCTTTCGCGCCGCGTGATCGCATCGCGCTGAACGCGGCGTGACCGGGAGTATCTAGGAAGCAGATCATGCCGCCTGGAGTTTCCACGTGGTAAGCGCCGATATGCTGTGTAATACCGCCGGCCTCATGAGAGACGACGGTAGCTTTACGAATATAGTCGAGCAGCGAAGTCTTACCATGGTCTACGTGACCCATTACTGTAACAACTGGCGCTCGTGCCACTGACTCTTCGCCACCGGCATAGGCAATAGACTCGTACAAGCTCTCTTCCAAATGATCATCGGAAACGAACTT
>CAXBOY010000054.1:0-19796 GCA_963977405.1 uncultured Gammaproteobacteria bacterium | reverse complement strand
TGCGTAGGGTACCACGGTTCAAGCCTAGCATGATAGATGCCTTGCTTTGGTTGCTGGCGCAGTGGCGCAGTGCGGCCTCTAAAAGTGGGCCCTCGATCTCGTGAAGAACTAACTGGTATAGATCGGTTACGGACTCGTCGCCGAGGTTTGCGAAATACTGTTGCATCGCTTTCTCGACGTCATTGCGAAGGCTCGATTTTTGTTGCTGTGGCGCGATATACATAGTGTTTCCCGCAGGGCAAAGGCTTCTTAGGTCGGTGTTCGTGTGTTAACTCGTAAAGGCACGCTTGAGGGGGCCGTCGAGTGGCTATCCTTTAGTCTAATAATGGTTCGAAGTAGTCTGAGAGCTCGCGAACCTGTTCTTCATAAGAAGTAAGGGCGTTGAAGCGCCGACGTAAATTGTCTGATCCAGGCAGAGACTCGGTATACCACGCGACATGCTTGCGCGCGAAAAGCACACCCTTGAAGTCGCCATATAGGGTCTGCAGCTGATCTAGATGCTTGAGTACTATGCTGCGCAGCTCCTCGATGGGTCGGTTGGCCAGCTCCTGCCCCGTAGCGAGATAGTGATTGATCTGCTCGAAGATCCAAGGGTTTCCCTGTGCGGCGCGGCCAACCATGACACCATCAGCGCCGGTATAGTCGAGCACCTGCTTAGCCTTGTGTGCGCTGCTAATATCGCCATTGGCTATCACCGGAATCGACACAGCTGACTTGATTGCCTTGATCGTGTCGTACTCAACCTCGCCGACGAAACGGCACTCTCGCGTTCTACCGTGGACTGACAATAGTTGAATGCCCGCGTCCTGGGCGATCTTCGCAATCTCGACACCATTGCGTGCCTCTGGGGACCATCCGGTGCGGATCTTCAGCGTGACTGGAATGGATACAGAATCAACTACTTCTTTAAGTATGCGGGTGACCAGATCGACATCCTTGAGCAAGGCAGAGCCTGCCGCCTTCTTCAGAACTTTCTTTGCTGGGCAGCCCATATTGATGTCGATGATATCTGCGCCGAGCTCTTCATGCATACGCGCGGCATCGGCCATCATTTGAGGGTCAGAGCCTGCGATTTGAATGGAGTTTAGACTACCGTTGGCGGAGTGGATAAAGCGCGTGCGGTTCTTCCTGCTGCTCCATAGATCTGAGTTGCAGGTCAGCATCTCCGACACCGCGAGGCTAGCGCCGAGCTCAACACAGAGGTCACGGAAGGGTTGGTCGGTTATGCCCGCCATCGGAGCAAGGATGACGCGGCCGTCGAGTACGTGTTGTCCGATAATGATCACAGGTTTTGTTTCTTTCACGATGAATCCACTTAAAACTTGATGAGTATCATAACGATGCGTAGCCAGCGTAGGAAGGCAAAAATAGGGAAAATACTAGGGTCGTTAGCGTGTGCGCCTTTCCGGTAGCGCCTTGACTGCGCAGTTAATCGGCCCGGATCGCATAGAAACTGAGTTCGTAGTTAACAGCTTTGCCGCCAGGGTCGAGGATGTCCAGTCGAACTTGTACGGGTGCGCCCGGCGGCATTAGATGCAGGTTCGCAACGCCCTCTGGCAAGTATTCCTCAGGAGCAAAACGCCGTTGCGCTACTAGTGCGTCGTTGGCATCCATGAAGAGGAGGGCGAGGCCAGGAAAGGGCTGGGCGAAGTCGGCGTCGTTGCGAAACTGGAAGTTCACAGTCAAGGCGTTCGCGACCTCGTCATGGCTGCGCACAACTAAGGTGTCACTTCGAATAGCGCGTATGTTTACCAGTGCTGGCAGTTCGCATCGAAGTGCGTTGCAAAAACCATTCAGAAGCGGGCGCACGCTGGCATTTTGACTTAGGCTGTCTCTATTAAACCAGAGATACTGCCCAGCGATGCCAAGAACGAGTAGCAAGGCGAGTAGCCACAGTAACGCCGTAGAACGGCCTCGACCGGTGTTTTCCTGCCAGTCAAGCTCGAGGGGCGTCTCAGCCTCGCTTACGCCTTCTATTTCTTCGGCACTAAAGCGTGTAAAGCTGCTTGTATCCGAATTATCGTTCAAGATATCGTCGTCGAAATCGATAGCGGTCATGCGAGAGCGAATCTGCGCCTCGTCCTGCGGCGCTGGAGGTGCTGTCTTCGGTTCTTCGGGTTCAGGCTCTAGTGGAAGCTCTTCTAATTCTTCTTCGAGAGTTTCATTTGGCTCAACGAGAGTTTCTTCCGGTTCGTCGGTTTCTTCCTCAGGCTCGATATTGTCCGGTAGATCTTCGTCCTCGGTGGCTTCATCTTCCGTAATTTCCTCGGGCGTATTCTCCTCTTCGACTAATTCCCATAACGGTTCGTCGGTCGAAATACTCGGGCTTACGCGGTTTGGGACAGAATCTGCTAGGTCCAGCGTGAAGATGCTGTCTGTTTCTTCCTCCTGCGGATTATTCTCATCTTCTATTTCGAGCTCGGATATAGGGAGTTGCTCATCCAGTTCCTCGAACTCCTCCTCCTCGATCTCCTCCTGAACGGGGAGGTTGATAGTGCGAATGTCGGCAGAGGGAAGAAGGTTGTCGTCGGCAGCGAAAACTCGCAGGCAGGCCCCGCAGCGCACCATGCCGTCAGCAGATTGCAGCTGAGAGACGCTGGTTCTGAACGAGGTGTGACAATGAGGGCATTGTGTAATGAAAAGGCTCATAAGGGGCAAACGCTGTATCGATCGATGTTAGCGCCTAATTCCTTCGACGCGAACCCATTCTTCTCGCAGCGCTGGTTCAAGCATAGTGAAATAGGCTTGGTAGCTATCTAACAGCGACTGGGTCTGTTGCGAAAGTACCCCAGATAGAATGAGCTTACCACCGGGTTTTAACAATGCGGCGATAACAGGAGTTAGCTCTTCGAGGGGGCCCGCCAGAATATTAGCGACTACGACGTCGGCTAGGGGATGTCCCTCTACACCTGGTAGATGCACACTCATCTGATCTGCCGACACGCCATTGAGTTCGCGATTACTCTCGGATGCTAGAATCGCTTGGGGGTCATTGTCGATCGCGATCACATTGTCTGCGCCTAATAAGGACGCTGCGATCGCCAGAATGCCAGAGCCGCAACCGTAGTCGATGACGACCTTGTTAACCAGGTCCTGCTCGCCCAACCATTCGAGACATAGAGCGGTCGTGGGGTGAGTGCCGGTGCCGAAGGCGAGGCCTGGGTCTAGCATGATATTGATGGCCGT
Source organism: uncultured Gammaproteobacteria bacterium (assembly GCA_963977405.1). Lineage (GTDB taxonomy): Bacteria > Pseudomonadota > Gammaproteobacteria > Pseudomonadales > Pseudohongiellaceae > UBA5078. The sequence continues at coordinate 16,610 of CAXBOY010000054.1, read as the reverse complement.
CGGGTCAGGTGGAGTCTCCCAGCTTGGGCAGATCCAGATGCGCTCACCGAAGCGCATAGGCTTGAAGTCCTGCATGCATACGCGTTCCCACTCCGTGTCGACGATCTCTTCGATCGAGATGGGGGCACTCTTGCTAGTAGGCACTCGTGTATGCAGTTGTTTCACGATATCGGCCATAGGCGCATCGTGAGCGAACAAGCCTAAGATTTCAGTATGTTGCCAGATTGGAGTGCTGCCAAGATCGACCTGAAACACAGGCTGATCTTCGCTGTCCATCATGGTGACGGACACCGCGCCGCACTCGTCGAGAGTTTCCTCGACAAGGGCGGCATCGGCCTCGTTGACACTTATTTTAAGTTGCTGCCAGGGCATCAGGATCGAGCTCTAGAGTCGGCATATACCGACAGAGTAAGAGGCATAGTATTACTTCGTCTTATTTTGAGAAGTAAGCTTGCTCTCGAGGTAATGGATGTTTACCCCGCCTTTCTGGAACTCCGCATCGCGGATAATATCCTTGTGCAACGGCGTATTGGTGCGAATGCCATCGATCAATAATTCGTCCAAGGCATTGCTCATTCTAGCCAATGCACCTTCACGGTCTGCGCCATGGGTGATTAGCTTAGCGATCAATGAGTCGTAGTACGGCGGTACGGTGTAACCGCTGTAAATGTGCGAGTCTACGCGTATGCCATTGCCGCCTGGGGCATGGAATAAATTGATCTTGCCGGGGCAGGGCAGGAAGGTCACAGGGTCTTCCGCGTTGATACGGCACTCGAAGGAGTGGCCGGTGATCTTCACGTCGGACTGCTTGATCGACAGTTTCTCACCACTGGCGATGCGCAGTTGTTCCTTCACGATATCCACGCCAGTCACCATCTCGGTAACGGGGTGTTCAACCTGAACTCGCGTGTTCATCTCGATGAAATAGAATTGCTCATCTTGATAGAGGAACTCCAAGGTGCCCGCGCCGCGATAGTTCATTTTCTCGCAGGCTCTGACACAAGTGGCGGCGACCTCTGCACGAATATGATCGGGAATGCCGGGTGCTGGAGCCTCTTCGAGTACCTTCTGGTGTCGACGCTGCATAGAGCAGTCACGATCGCCTAAATGGATTGCGTTGCCCTGACCGTCGGCCAATACCTGGATCTCGACATGGCGAGGATTCTCGAGGAATTTCTCTAGGTATACTATTCCGCTTCCGAAGAAAGCCTTAGCCTCTGACTGGGTAACATAGATAGCCTTGAGCAGCGCAGCTTCGCTGTGTACCACGCGCATTCCACGACCACCACCACCGGCAGCAGCCTTGATGATTACTGGGTAGCCAATATCGCGCGCGATTGAGAGAGTGCGCTCTTTATTGTCGTCGATGGGCCCGTTGGAGCCTGGCACAGTTGGGACACCGGCTTCGCGCATAACCTTAATGGCAGAGACTTTGTCGCCCATTAGGCGGATTGTTTCTGGGCGTGGGCCAATGAAAATAAATCCACTTTTCTCGACTTGCTCCGCGAAGTCCGCGTTCTCGGACAGGAAGCCATAGCCAGGGTGGATGGCGACTGCATCAGTGACTTCTGTTGCACTGATAATGGCAGGCACGTTCAGATAACTGTCGGTCGCATTGGCTGGACCGATGCACACGGACTCATCTGCGAACCGAACATGCATAAGGTCGCGATCGGCACTGGAGTGTACTGCGACTGTTTTGATGCCGAGCTCTTTACAGGCTCGGAGCACTCGAAGTGCAATTTCGCCGCGATTGGCAATCAGAACTTTATCTAGCATGAAATCAAACCTTTTGTAGTGACATGAAAGGCACGCCGGTGCCTAGGTCTTAAACGATGGTGATTAGGGCTTGATCGTATTCAACCGGTTCGCCGTCTTCCACTAAAATGGCTTCCACGACGCCGGAATGGTCGGCCTCGATTTGGTTCATCATCTTCATAGCTTCAACGATGCAGATAACATCGCCCACTTTCACGTGCTGACCCACTTCGACAAAAGCAGGAGAGGACGGAGACGGCGAGCGATAGAAGGTGCCAACCATTGGAGACTTGATTAGATTGCCACGCAACGCTTTGCTCGGGCTTTCCTCGGCTGCTACAGGTGCTGCGGCCGCTGGTGCTGCTGCCGGAGCAGGGGCAGGTGCATAAGCCTGAACTTGTGCTGGGGCGAATTTAGAATTGCGGCTAATGCGAACGGCCTCTTCGCCTTCTTTAATTTCGATTTCCGCGATGTCGGACGACTCTAGTAATTCGATGAGTTTTTTGACTTTTCTAATATCCATAAAAGTTTCTCTTATCAGTGTTATGGGTGTTTAAAGGGCTTAATTCTTTTTAATAAGATGCAGTGCCGCTTGCAGCGCTAGGTCATAGCCTTGGCTGCCGAGTCCCGTAATGGTGCCTATGGCGATGTCTGAAAAATAGGACTTGTGGCGAAAGGCCTCTCGCTTATACACATTGGAAATGTGGACTTCGATGAAGGGGATTTCCGCGGCGAGTATGGCATCGCGCAGTGCCACGCTAGTGTGCGTGAACGCGGCGGGATTGAAGAGGATGAAATTAACACCTTCTTTGCGCGCATCATGGATGCGTTCAATCAGCTCGTACTCGGCATTACTTTGCAGGTGCTGCAAATGGTGGCCGGCCTCTATGCAGGTGTAATTGAGGCGTGCATTTATGTCGGCGAGAGTCTCGGAGCCGTAGACTTCTGGTTCCCTACTGCCCAAGAGATTCAAGTTCGGGCCATGTAGTACAAGTATCGTTGCCATTATTATGGTCTCGTTTTTCAGCGAAGCTGGCGATTTCGTGCTTTATACTGCTTTCGGCAATTATGTCGGCATTTTCTCAGATTTTTACTCGAGTTTCACCATAATTTCTTCGAATTGAAGGCTTTCAATCAGGACTGCTAGAAGGCTTAGGTTGGAGCTTGTTACAAAAGCAGTGGAATCTCGCGGCGCTGCAGGGTGTAGCAAAAGCCCGCCTCCGCACAGCCCTGATATTCAATCATCAAGACAATCTCACCTTGCGGGGCATCCCCCGCGAAAGTGAGCGTGGCGGCCATGTCTTCAAAAAAGACCTGCACATCTCCGAAAAATTCGTCGCTATGGGCACTGGCCTGGGGCAGGCTCAGTGAGAATTCACGTGGCTCACCATTTTCTAAGACATTGAAGTCGAACTTATCTAGGTAAAGATAATAGCCTGCTGCGATCTGCCAGTGGACGGCTAATGCCCCCTGCGCCGGCAAGCTAGTGTAGACATTGAATGCCTGATCAACGGGGAGGAAGCGTGGCCCAGTGAGAACACTGGGCAGGCTTTGAGCAAGGGCATTAGAGAGACCGGTGGCGAGTACAAGGCTCGCAACCAACCAACGGCTAGCGAGCCCTAGGTGTCGCTTTGTCTTGGCGTACAGCATCGATCCTCTTTTTTTCGTCGCTTATTGCTGGTAACGCTCGAAAACCAAACTCGCGTTCGTGCCACCAAAGCCGAAGCTGTTGGACAAGATACGGTCGAGTTTAATATTGTCGATGCGTGTTTGAGGGATATTGAGTCCTGCCGCTTCTTCGTCAATATTCTCAAGGTTAGCTGATGCGCAGATGAAGTTGTTCTCCATCATCAATAGGCTGTAGATAGCCTCTTGTGCACCTGCCGCACCGAGGGAGTGTCCGCTTAGCGATTTGGTGGAGTTAATGATCGGAGCGTTATCGCCAAAGACTTCCTTGACCGCGCGTAGCTCGGAGACGTCTCCGGCCGGTGTGCTGGTGCCATGGGCATTGATGTAGTCGATCGGGCCACTGCTAGTTTCGCAGGCCATCTTCATAGCGCGGATTCCGCCACCGCCACCGGGGGATACCATGTCGTAACCGTCGGAAGTAGCGCCATAGCCGGTGATTTCTGCGTATATTTTCGCGCCACGCTTGATCGCATGATCGAGTGCTTCGATTACGAGCACTGCGCCGCCACCCGCAATCACGAAGCCATCGCGAGCCTGGTCGAAGGCGCGTGAAGCTTTGTCAGGGGTTTCGTTATATTTAGTGGAAAGAGCGCCCATCGCATCGAACATGTTAGTCAGTGACCAATGCTCAGCCTCGCCGCCGCCGGCGAAGATTACGTCTTGCTTGCCTAGCTGAATCAGCTCCACGGCGTTGCCGATGCAATGTGCACTAGTCGCGCAGGCAGAGGATATAGAGTAATTCACGCCCTTGATCTTGAACGGAGTGGCAAGACAGGCGGAAACAGTGCTGCCCATCGTGCGCGTGACTCGGTAAGGTCCAATCTTACGAACCCCTTGGGTTCTTAGGATGTCGGCTGCCTCTACTTGGTCTTGTGAGGAAGAGCCTCCGGCGCCCATGATAATACCGGTGCGGTAATTAGAGACTTCGTCGTCTTTAAGGCCAGCATCCGCAATGGCCTGTTCCATCGAAAGGTAGCCGAATGCCGCAGCATCGCCCATAAAACGAAGAATCTTGCGATCAATCAATGCCGATAGATCGAGGTCGATCCACCCTGCGATATGGCTGCGCAGCCCCATTTCCTTGTATTCAGGTCGGAATCTGATGCCGCTGCGACCTTCGTGCAGTGACTCCAGCACAGTTTGTTTGTCTGCCCCCAGACAGGAAACAATACCGATACCAGTAACAACAACGCGTCTCATAAAAACCTCTTAACTGGATGATGGTGTTTGATCAAAATCTGCTTTCGGGGGTGAATAATCCCACTTTCAGTCCATTGGTGGTGTAGATCACTTTCCCGTCTACAGATACTGTACCATCGGCAATACCCATCACCAACTTTCGCTCAATGACGCGTGTTAGAGACAACTGGTACGTGACTTTCTTCGCCGTGGGAAGTATCTCTCCACTGAATTTAACCTCGCCGGCACCGAGTGCCCGGCCCTTGCCGAGATTGCCGCGCCAGCCGAGGTAAAAACCCACTAGCTGCCACATTGCGTCTAGCCCTAGGCAGCCTGGCATCACCGGGTCTTCCGGGAAATGGCAGTCGAAGAACCAAAGGTCGGGCCGTATGTCGAGCTCGGCGATGATTTCACCTTTGCCGTGTTCACCACCACTGTCATTGATTTCAATAATACGGTCCATCATCAGCATATTGCCGACGGGCAGGCGGGCGTTGCCCGGTCCAAACATGCGGCCGTAGCCACAGTCTAGTAGTTCGTTACGTTCGTAAGAGCTTTTGCGGATATGGCCATTCATAAATAGGGGTCAAACTTCCATTATTTGCTGTAATAAAGAGCCGGCTGGCTCGCAAAGGCTGCGATATTATCGCGGCGCAGGCAAATAATCGATATTATTTTCCAGTTCGAGCCACCTCTGGGCGGCGCAACCATGGCATTTATGCCACACTATGGCGATTGAACATGGACGAATCGAACGACGAAACGTGCCCCAAAGCCGCGCTGAGCGGCGGTGTAGAACAGGAAACAAGAATGATAATTCCCGTAGTACTAGCGGGTGGGGTCGGTTCCCGCCTGTGGCCGGTTTCACGGCAACTTTATCCCAAGCAATTCTCCTCGCTGGCATCCTCTAGGTCTAAAACTGGGCAACACGAGGCTGCGACGGAGACGCTATTCCAAACTACGCTTACCCGCATTCGTGATGTCGCGGATCTCGGCGCGCCCATGGTGATTTGTAACGAGGAGCATCGCTTTCTAGGTGCGCAGCAGTTGCTAGAGATTGGCGAGCGGCGAGGCACGATACTGCTCGAGCCGATTGGGCGCAACACTGCACCAGCAGTGGCATTGGCGGCCCTCGTCGCAGCGCCAGACGATGTCTTACTAGTGCTGCCAGCAGACCATTCGATTCCCAACCGCCAAGCCTTACAGACTGTGATAGAGAATGGCGCGGTTATGGCACGAGAGGGCAAGCTGGTGACTTTCGGGATCGTACCTACAGCCCCAGAGACTGGCTATGGTTATATCCAGCGTGGCGACCCAGTGGATACGGGTTTCAATGTGCAGCGCTTCGTCGAGAAGCCTGCGCTCGAGACCGCGCAGGGTTATCTGGCTAGCGGCGATTATTATTGGAACAGCGGCATGTTCATGTTCACTGCTAGGCAATATCTGGCAGAGTTGGCGCTGCACGCACCCGATATCCTCGAGGTATGTCAGGCCTCTGTAGCGAAATTAGAGGCAGATGCCGATTTTCGCAGAGTGCCATTAGACCTGTTCAGTAAGTGCCGCTCAGAGTCCATCGATTACGCGGTAATGGAGCACACTCGCGCCGCCGTAGTGCTACCTCTGGACGCGCAATGGAATGATCTAGGTGCGTGGGATGCGCTTTGGGAGACATCTGAGCAGGATGCCCAAGGCAATGTGCTGACTGGAGATGTGCTATGCGAGGGCGTGTCTAATAGCTATATCCACTCTCATTCGCGCCTAATCGCCGCGGTTGGCATAGACAACGCTGTCATCGTTGAGACGGCTGACGCGGTGCTCATCGCCGACCGTAATCGTGTGCAGGACGTCAAGCGCATAGTGCAACGGCTGGAGAAAGACGGGCGTTCGGAGGGGGTCAGTCATGTGCTGGTGTACCGCCCCTGGGGTAGCTATGAGTCTCTTGCCGTTGGTGACGGCTATCAGGTCAAACACATCGTCGTTAAGCCCGGTGGCTCACTTTCCCTGCAAATGCACCATCATAGGGCGGAGCACTGGGTCGTGATCAAAGGTAGTGCAACTGTCACTTGCGATGAGCGCGTATTCACCCTGCGTGCCAATGAATCGACGTTTATCCCCTTGGGCAGTAAACACCGGCTGCAGAACCTTGGCGAGGAGCCAGTAGAGCTGATCGAAGTACAAACCGGCAGCTATCTTGCAGAGGATGACATTGTCCGCTTCGAAGATATCTATGGACGAGTGAAGAAAAACGAGTAGTGCATGCCTATTGCAACGCTACCAAAAACTCATTTTGCAAGGGTGACCAGAGCACTACGCAATCGATAGAGGAAAGTGAAGGATGGAAATAATTAAGAAATGCCTTTTCCCCGCCGCAGGCTATGGCACGCGCTTCTTGCCGGTAACCAAGTCCATGCCCAAGGAGATGCTGCCGTTGGTGAATAAGCCGCTGATTCAATATGGCGTAGAGGAAGCCATGGCGGCAGGCATGAGTGAAGTGGCTATTGTGACCGGACGAGGCAAGCGTGCCATCGAGGATCATTTCGATATTAGCTATGAGCTCGAGCATCAGATTGCGGGCACGTCCAAAGAAGGTTTTCTTAAAGACATTCGTTACATCATGGATAATTGCACCTTCTCCTATACCCGCCAGATCGAGATGAAGGGGCTAGGCCATGCCATCTTGACCGGCGAGACCTTGATAGGCCATGAGCCCTTCGCCGTGGTGCTGGCCGATGACTATTGCGTCACTGAAGGCGACGGCGTGTTGGCGCAGATGGTGGCCTTGTATAAGGAGCACCGCTGTAGCATCGTCGCGATAGAAGAGGTACCGCGCGACGAGACCTTTAAATATGGTGTCATCGACGGAGAGGAGATTTCCGAGGGCTTGTATCGCGTTAACAACATGGTGGAGAAGCCCGATCCAGAGGTGGCGCCGAGTAATCTTGCGATTATAGGTCGCTATATCTTGACCCCAGACATCTTCGACATCATTCGAGACACGCCACCCGGACGCAATGGCGAGGTGCAAATTACCGACGCATTGATGACACAGGCAAAAAGCGGTGGCGTTCTCGCCTATAAGTTTAAGGGTCGGCGTTTTGATTGCGGCAGTATCGAAGGCTTCATGGACGCCTCAAATTACAATTACGAGCATATCTATAAAAAGCGCTAAGCGCTTCATATAAAGGATCGAGACCAACGATGAAAATTGAGATCAACTGCTTTAAGCCATACGACATTCGCGGCCGCATACCCGACCAGCTGAATGAAGAGATTGCCTATCGAATTGGCCGCGCTTACGCGGTGTGGCTCAAGCCACGCAACGTCGTAGTAGGTTATGACATTCGACTGACGAGTCAGGACCTATGCAAGGCCTTAACCCAGGGATTGTTGGATTCTGGCGTTGACGTCATCGATATCGGGCAATGCGGCACAGAGGAGATCTATTTCGCGACCTCGCATCTAAAGACCAGTGGGGGCATCGTTGTTACTGCGAGTCATAACCCGAAGGACTATAACGGCATGAAATTGGTGCGCGAGGACTCTAAGCCCATCAGCGGAGACACGGGGCTTAACGAGATCAAGACCTTGGCAGAGGAGGGCAAATTTCCGCCTTCATCTCGCAGTGGCACCCTGACGCAAGAGGATACGAAGGCAGCCTATATCGAGCACCTTTTGAGCTATATCGATCTCAGCGCACTGAAGCCGATGAAGGTAGTCGTGAACGCTGGCAACGGAGGCGCGGGTGCCATAGTAGATCTATTGGAGCCGCACCTACCTTTTACGTTCATCAAGGTCCATCACGAGCCAGACGGGCATTTCCCGAACGGAGTACCCAATCCTTTATTGATCGAGAACCGCAAGCCGAGCATCGATGCGATTCTTGCCAACCGAGCCGATCTCGGCATTGCTTGGGACGGGGATTTCGATCGGTGCTTCTTCTTCGATGAGCATGCGGCTTTCGTCGAAGGCTATTATATTGTTGGGCTGCTCGCAGAGAGCTTCCTTAAGAAAGAGACCGGCGCGAAGGTCATTCACGATCCTCGCCTGACTTGGAATACTATCGAGATTGCAAAGAAAAATGGTGGTCAAGCGATACAGTGTAAGACTGGGCACGCCTTCATCAAGGAGCGCATGCGTATCGAAGACGCGGTATACGGCGGCGAGATGAGCGCCCACCACTATTTCCGCGATTTCGCCTATTGCGACAGTGGCATGATTCCATGGCTGCTAGTGGCAGAGATGATTTGCAAGACTGGCAAGACGATGTCCCAGCTTGTGAAGGAGCGCATGGCCGCATTTCCTGCCAGTGGCGAAATCAACAAGACTATCGCCGACCCGGCAGCCCTACTCAAGAAGGTTCAGGAACGCTATGAGATCTCCGCGAAAGCGATGGACTTCACAGATGGTTTGAGCATGACCTTTGAGGATTGGCGCTTTAATTTACGCATGTCCAATACCGAGCCGGTGGTGCGTTTGAATGTGGAGTCACGCGCGGACAAAGTCTTGATGGAAGCGAAGACCAACGAGCTTTTAGCATTGATGGAGTGATGTGACGCGGCACCCGTCCTTATTGCGACGGGTATTGCCACTGCATCTTATAGCTCCACTGGTCTAAGGCGCTCTGCTCGAAGCCCATATGATGGTAGAAGTCGTGTGCTGGGTTTAGTTTTAACACACTAAGGCGCAGTGGTTTTTGCGCCTTACGCGCTTGCTTCTGGGCATATTCCAACATGAGTCGGCCAATTCCCCGGCCTTGATAATCGGGCAGCACTAATACCATCTCTAGCCAAAGATGGTCTGCCTTTTCTCGTAGATTTAGGGCCCCGACATCGCGTTGGTCTAGCGTGGCAATAGTGAAGCTCTTCGCCGGTAGGTTCTCATAAAAACTATGCTCTTGCAGTAGCTCGTCCCATCCCCAAGTCTCGGAGATGAAGCCCTGCATGGTTTTTTTAAAGGTTAGGTAGAGCCACTCCATGTCCGTGGGTTGACCTTGGCGTATGCTGATACTCGGGCGCTTAGCCTTTGTTGAGTTTGGGTTGCTTGGTGTCGCCATTCATTTCGCCTTCCTTGTTTCAATTGGAGAGGCTAGTTCGCGCTTCCACCCTAATTGCCGTTCTATGGCGCTTATCATCGCACCCGCAATGTCTTTGCCAGTGACTTCCTCGATGTCGTCTATGCGAGGTGAGGAGTTTACTTCGAGCAGCAATGGGCCACGGTTTGACCGAATGATGTCGACCCCGGCTACCTTCAGCCCGAGGACACGCGCAGCCTTGATTGCCAAGCGCTTCTCCTCAGCCGTGATCTTGACGGTGGAGACATTCAGGTTGCGGTGCAAGTTGGCGCGGAAATCGCCAGCCAAAGCATGACGCTGCATCGACGCGACGACTTTGCCGTCGACAACAAATAAGCGCAAGTCTTTACCTTCAGCCTCTTTAATGAACTCCTGTACTAACAGGTTCGCCTGGAGCGACTTAAAGGCATTGATCAAGCTCTCGCCAGCCTTGCGAGTCTCTGCTAGCACAACCCCACGGCCTTGAGGCCCCTCTAGGAGCTTCACTATCAACGGCGCCCCATTGACCATGTCGATTAGCTCTTCGGTCTCTATGGGGCTGTCAGCGAAGCCAGAGGTGGGGATCTGTAGGCCGTGTCGCAGCAGCAGTTGCAGCGAATAGAGTTTGTCCCTTGAATTGCCGATGGCCTCGGCGGTATTGAGTGCGTAAGAGCCGATGCTCTCGAATTGCCGAACCAATGCGCAGCCGTAGAATGTTAGGTCGGGCCGAATGCGGGGAATAATCGCATCCAGTTTGTTGAGAATGAGTCCGCCTCGGTAATGCACCTCTGGATTCTCCGAGTCTAGTTTCATATAGCATTGCTTGACGTCAAAAAAGCTGATGCTGTGGCCGCGCTCTTCGGCTGCCTCCAAGATGCGTTGATTGCTAGGTAGGTCGGGGTTGCTCGCCAGAAGTGCGATGTTCAAGCCCGATTTTTCGCGGGTGCTGTCTGCGTATTCTAGCTCTAGCGTGTTCTCTGCGACTTCTCCGCCAAGGAAGCTTGCCTCGGGGTCCACCAATATGCGACCAATCATGGCCTCGCGACCGAGCAACATGCGATAGCCCATTGAGTCACGATTGCTCAGTGTTACTTCGATCTCCCAGCTTCTATTGTCGTGCTCTAGGGTGGTTTGGATGACGTAACGTTTCTCTGCAATGCCGCTAGAGCTCTTCACCATGCGTTTATCTAAGACTTTAGCTTCGCAGCGCACAATCGTGCGGCGATTCTTCTGCAGGGGATGTACCTCGAAACTGACCCAAGGCACTTGGCCGCGCTTGAATGATTTAATATTAAAGGCGTGAATTGCCGTAGTGCGAGCGCCCGAGTCGACACGCGCCTTAATGGCAGGAATGCCAAGAAGCGGCAGCGCACACCATTCCTCGCTACCGACAACAATCTTATCTCGTGATTCAGGCATTATTGTTCCGGCAGTGATTGATAAGGCCATTGGTCGAAGAGTCAAACTGGACGCAGTCCTGCTCGCTTGTAAGAGCTCCATAGAGCGTTTCGCCAAGTTGCTTGCCTAGCTCGACCCCCCACTGATCGAATGCGTTAATGTGCCAAATCACACTCTCCACAAATACCTTATGCTCGTATATGGCGATGAGGCTGCCAAGTGTCTGTGGGCTCAACTCGTCGAGTAGGAGGGTGTTGCTTGGTTTATTGCCGGGAATGACTTTGTGTTTCGCCAACTCATAGGCGGGGCCTTCCTCTTTGCCCTGTTCCAGTAGCTCGGTGAAGGCCTGCCGTTGCGACTTGCCTTGCATGAGGGCTTGACTCTGGCTGAAGCAATTCGCGAGTAAGTGCGCGTGCTGATCAGCATCCTCGGCGAAGGCTGTTGTGACGATGCCGATAAAGTCGGCAGGGATATAGTGAGTCCCTTGATGTAGGAGTTGGTGGAAAGAGTGTTGCCCATTGGTTCCAGCGCTGCCCCAAACAATTGGGCCACTGGGCACTAAAAGGCGATTGCCGTCGACCTCAACAGACTTGCCAAGGCTCTCCATCTCTAACTGCTGTAGGAAGCTAGGGAACAAGTGTAATTCTTGGCTATAGGGCAGAATGGCCTGGCTAGTAGCGCCTACGAAGCCGCTATACCACACACTGAGAAGGCCCATTATTACCGGAATGTTGTCGTCGAAAGGCGTATCGCGGAAGTGCTCATCCGCGATTCTCGCGCCTTTGAGTAGCGCGCGGAATTGCTCCATGCCCACACTAAGAGCGATGGGCAGTCCGATGGCTGACCACAGTGAATAGCGCCCGCCGACCCAATCCCATAAGGGGAAGATATTCTCTTGTGCAATGCCGAAGGCCTTCGCTTTGTCGACATTGGCGGACACTGCCACGAAGTGCCGTGCGATCTGCGCTTCATCGCCCCCACTCTCTAGGTACCAACGCCTTGCGAGGGCCGCATTCTGATGGGTTTCTAAGGTGTTGAATGACTTAGAGGCAATAACGAATAAGGTAGTCTCGGGGTTCAGCTTGGCAAGTGTGCTGCGCATATGGGCCGGGTCTACATTGGACACGAAGTGTGTAGAGAGCTGGGGCAATTGCCAGCGTTGCAATGCCTCGGTGACCATGGCTGGGCCAAGATCTGAACCGCCAATGCCGATGTTGACTACATCGCTTATCGCCTTGCCGCTATAACCAGTCCAAGCGCCACTATGGACGCGTGCCACAAAATCTTCCATCTGCTTCAAAGTGCCCGCAACGGCGGCGTTGAAGGAAGGGTCTGCGCTCTCTAGAGGGGTGCGGAGCGCTACATGCAGGGCTGGCCGATCCTCAGTGACATTGATCTTAGCGCCTGAGTACATCGCGGTGATGGCATCGGCTAGGCCGGCCTCTTCAGCGAGTTTGCGTAGCAATTGCATAGTCTGTGCATCTGCTAGGTTCTTCGAGTAGTCGAAGAACACGCCCTCAAGGCTAGATTGGTAGTGGGCGAATCGATCTTTATCAGTCTTAAAGAGCGTGGCGATGGTGGTGCCAGTTTGGTGCAAGTTAAGATAATGAGAGGCGAGTTTTTGCCATGCTTTACTGCGGCTTGGGCTTGTCATTGCTGCTTTGCGCCTGAAAAGGGTGGGATTGAAAGTAACGATATCTAAGCTAGCGCATATCGTTGAGGCGATCAATGAAATAGGGTGTAAAAAATCGTTGCTCAAATAAACAAGGATTGGTAGTATGCGCGCCCTGAACGATATAGACGTTCTATGCCGCTATAGCTCAGCTGTGGTAGAGCAACTGACTTGTAATCAGTAGGTCCCGGGTTCGACTCCTGGTGGCGGCACCAAACACTAAAAAGGCATCCATTGGATGCTTTTTTTTCGCCTGCGATTCCTACCCCGTTGTCACCGAATCGTCACAGTATTGACCCGGCACTGTCGCATCTGCCGGGCACACTGCAAGAGATACATAAAACAGCCCTAGGAGTGGGAATATGATCTCTTTCAGCATTCACGCTTTACGGCGCCTTGCCGCGATCGATGCGCAACTATTCCTCGTCATCAACGGCCTTCATCGCCACTTCAGGTTAGAGCGTGTGGTAAAAGCGATATCCTTCACGGGGGATGGCTATTTTTATGTGCTGCTTGCCGTGCTGCTACCCTTGGCGTTTCCGGTACCGGGCAAGCAGTTTCTAGTATCAGCCCTGCTATGTTTTCTAATCGAACTACCCTTGTATTGGATGCTCAAGCGCTCTTTCAAGAGACGCCGTCCCTTCCTAGTGGTGCAGGCCTTAGCGCCTTTATTAAAGCCCTCGGACGAGTTCAGTTTTCCCTCAGGGCACACTACTGCGGCCTTTATGATGGCGGGCCTGATTAGCGTCTACTTTCCGGCTGCCAGCGTTGCGATGTATGTCTGGGCAAGCATGGTAGGGATGTCCCGTGTAATGCTCCGCGTACACTTCATGTCCGATGTTATGGCTGGCGTGCTTCTAGGCACCTGCATCGCACTATTGTCCATCGCGATTTGCGGACACTAAAGTCTCATTCAACCGCACGCGCTAACAGCTGCTACCTAGCCGTCGGCGCCTAAGCTCATTTCCCCGCATAAACATTGAATATTCAAAAGCGCTAGATTACTCTGCTTGTAATTCCGTGAAAAACAGGAAGTTTTCGGAAAAATCATTCATTACAAGAATACTCACAATCAACCTGATTGATACCCTCCGGAGGAGCATGACGTGAATAGTCGTCTCATAACACTCGCAGTCTCTATGACTGTTGCTGCAAGCCTTGCCGCCCCTACTTTTGGCGCGGATTCTAATTACGTCGCACCGCGCAACGAATGGGGCCAACCCGATTTGCGAGGTGTGTGGAATTTTAGTACCAACACCCCCTTGGAGCGCCCCGCTAAATATGCGGATCAAGAGTATCTAACGGCCGATCAGGTCGCCATGATTCGCGAAGAGGCGTTAGCGGAAATTGCCCGTAGTGACGGCAATTCCAGTCAAGGCGGCGTGGGTGGCTATAACCAGTTCTGGATCGAAGGCGTGCCTATAGAAGAGAACACCCGTACTTCATTGTTAATTGATCCTCCCAATGGTCGCATGCCCAAGCGAGTTGCAGGTGCGCCAATAGCCTTCGGCGGACTTGGACCGGATATTAAGGGTGAGCTGCCAGTGCGGTTTACCGTTGGTGGTATCGGCAAAGATCATCCTGAGCAACGCGGGCTTTCCGAGCGTTGCTTGATGGGCTTTAACTCTGTTCCACCTTTCATGCCCAGCATGTATAACAATAATGTGCAGCTGTTCCAAAACAAAGATCATGTGGTGATCTTTAACGAAATGATTCATGAGGCACGGATTGTTCCGATTGACGGTCGCGCGCGCTTGCCCGCAGATGTTGAGCAGTGGACAGGCGATTCTCGCGGTCATTGGGAAGGCGATACTCTCGTTGTAGAGACTACTAACTTCACCGGCAAGACTCAGAGTTTCCGTGGTACCGGAGTCTCTTCCGATATGCACTTGATTGAGCGCTTTACTCGCGTATCCGATGATCAAGTGAACTACACCTTCACAGTGAACGACTTAAAGGCCTTCGAGGCTCCCTTCACCGTCGAGGTGCCAATGCATAAGATGGAAGAAGAACTATACGAATACGCCTGTCACGAAGGTAACTACGGCATGGTGAATATTCTGCGCGGTCAGCGAATTGAAGATGGCACGTATATCGATGCGTCCGGCAACTAATAAGAAGAAGGGAAGTCAATGAAAGCGATTTTGAAGAATGTAGTAATGGTGGCAGGTTTGACTTGCTCGATGATCGCGTTGCCTGCCTTCGCGCAGGGCGATATTCCTCGCACTCCCGACGGCAAGCCGGATTTTAACGGAATCTGGCAAGCCTTAGGGACCGCGCATCTGGACCTCGAGACCCACGCGGCTCGGCCTGGCCCAGTTGTTGAAATGGGTGCCTTGGCAGCCTTTCCCGGCGGTATGGGGGTAGTGGAAGGTGGCAAGATTCCCTACAAGCCCGAGGCATTACAGCAAAAGCTTGAGAACCAAGAAAACTGGTTGCAGCGCGACCCACTAGTGGCTTGCAAATTGCCTGGCGTGCCACGTGCAACCTATATCCCGTATCCGTTCCAAATCTTTCAAGCACCGGACACTACGTTGATTACCTATCAGTTTGCCGGCGCGGATCGCATCGTCTATATGGACAAACCGGATTTCGAGTCACAGGTTGATAGCTGGATGGGACACAATATCGGTCACTGGGAAGGCGATACGCTTGTTATCACGGTCACAGGACAGATGCCTGATACTTGGTTTGATCAGTCCGGTAATTGGCATAGTTGGAAGATGTCCGTTGAGGAACGCTATACGTTGATGGGGCCAAATCACATTCAATATGAGGCAACTATTACGGACCCCGATGTGTTCGAAGAGCCTTGGACAATAAGCATGCCTTTGTACCGTCGCATCGAGCCAAACGCGATGATGTTAGAGTTCAAGTGCGTTGAGTTTGTCGAAGAGTTGCTCTACGGTCAGTATCGTAAGCCTTCGGTGGAATGAACTGATTGTAGGAGCGGGCAAGCCCGCTCCTACAATCAGCGCGCCTTTCTAGCTTTGTCTTAGTGAGATGCAAATAATGAAAAAAATCCTCGCCCTTTTCCCCCTTGTCGTGAGTCTTAGCGCTGTCGCCCAGCCGGGCAGATTCGAGTCCATGACCATGGCGCAGAAAGTTGCATCCAGCGCAGGCTTTCATGAGCATCGTGCCGAGGCTGTGGAGGGTTTTCGAGTCGCTGGCAATATCTATTATGTAGGCGCAAGTGATCTCGCCTCCTATCTTATCACCACGCCTGAAGGACATTTCTTAGTAGACACAGGCGTTGCCAAGATGGGCACTCAGATACGTCATAATGTAGAGGCGCTTGGATTTCGCATGGAGGATATTAAGTATCTCTTGGCTAGCCATGCCCATTTCGATCACATCCAAGGCCATGCGGTGATGCAGCGGATGACAGGGGCGCAGGTCCTCGTAATGGATGCCGATGCGGATGCCATGGAAGCAGGGCAGGACCTCTCTCCTCTGGGTTTCGAAGGGTGGGAGCCGGTGCGGGTAGATCGCCGCATCCAAGATGGCGAGCGTGTCTCGCTGGGTGGAACTACCCTCACGGCGACTTGGGCGCCGGGCCATACTCCGGGGTGCACCACGTGGACAACCAATACACAAGATAGTGGCGAAGAGCTTGTAGTGACGATCTTCGGCTGCAATGGCCCGAACGACGGGGTGAGGCTACTAAATAATCCACGCTTTCCAGACCTAGTGGAGCAGACGCGCTTCGGCTTCGATAAGCTCGCGAAACTGGATCCCGACATCTATCTTACGGGTCATATCGAAGAGGCATTTGAGGGCATTGAACAGCTCATGCGTGTTCAGACACGACCCCACCCACTATTAGGACAGCAGCCTTGGCAAGAATTGATAGCCGAGCGCCGT
>CAXBOY010000053.1:0-19918 GCA_963977405.1 uncultured Gammaproteobacteria bacterium | reverse complement strand
AAGCAAGTAGGGGGATGTAACGTTGCGTGACCATCTCTATGAGATGTGTAGGGTTGCCTTTGGGGCATTAGCGCTTGATCAGGATGATCTCTGACATTTTTGGCTGAAGGTTTGCCAGATATGGCGGTTAAAGGCTGTAATTGAGTAATGGGGATTTAAAATAGCTAATAAAAACAAAGGGCTATCGAAGGGCGAGGCGTGCGCTAAAATTGGCGCGGCCCTTGCTCTATTGAATAGAGTCGATGTATTGGTTGTCATCACTATTGAACTCACAGGAGTAGTTTCATGGCGAAGCAAGTCATAAGCAAACAGGACTCAGGCAGAGTCGAAGCGACGGCCCAAGTGGGTTGGACTGCGTCTATGGCAAGTAGTGTCGCGGCCGCGTTCGGAGTGCAGAGCCACAAGAATCGCGTGCGGGATTTCGAGCATGGCGATGTTAAGAAGTTTGTGATTTCAGGAATAACGCTGACTTTTGTGATTCTGTTTAGTCTTATTGGGGTTGTGCAGATCGTACTGCTAGGCGCGCAGTAGTAGACTAGACTGGTCATTCCTACACTTAGGCTAAGGCTGGACACAACTCAGCTCGAATATATTAATCCAGCCGCACGGGCGGCCTAGAGAATTCAAGAAGAGGAGAAAGGCATGAACGAACAAGACAAGGCACTACAAGGACGACGTCGCTGGCTGCTAGGAAGTTTAGGCGCTGTTGCAGCGGGTGCAGCTGTTGTTTCCGCATCGAGCAATGCAGCACAATCGTCTACGCCGGCAACGGGCTTTATGCCTGCGCGCCACGCTTTGGACTCTTGGATGGGTGAGATGCCGGGTGTTCATCGGGCATTTTTGGATTCCTCAACATCCAATGGTGGTATCACCGCGCTCAACTATGCGCATAATATTTTGCTGGTGCACGTCGATGATTACGGTGGCAAGGAGTCAGATTACGCGCTGGTGGTTTGCTATCGTCACCAGTCAACGCCATTAGGCTTTAACGACGCGATGTGGGCAAAATACAGTGCGGCCTTCAGCGCTTTCATGGGCCTTACCGACTCTAGAACTGATCAGGCCTTTATGGTGAATCCCTTAGATATACCTGGACGTTCAGATCTTGCAAGCCGCGGCCACACGCTTAGCGAGATGGCTGGCAGGGGCGCGCGTTATGCGGTCTGCAATCGTGCGACTCACTCAGTTTCCGGCTTCCTTGCGCGTTCCACAGGCGGTGATGCCGATGCCATCTATGAAGAGCTTGCAGCCAACCTCATCGAGCACGCTCGCATGGTGCCCGCAGGTGTGATGGCAGCTACGCGTGCCCAAGAATACGGTTACAGTTTCTTGTACGCGGGCTAAAACCTTTATTCCAAATTGCGATAAAACTCCCGGATAGGTCCGAAAGGGCCTACTCGGTGTTGTTCTATTGGAAACGAATCGACATAGGGCCCGTATGGTCCATCCACTGGTTTGTTCGAGCGGTCCGGATAGTCAGCTTCTAGATTCTCCATGTGGGGGCGCTCCTTAGAGTTGATATACGCAGCCACATCGAATGCTTGATCGTCGGTCAGGTCGGGCTGACCTAATGGCATGCGTGCCTTGATGAAATTAGCGGCTGTTAGCACTCTATGCATACCCGCGCCATCGTTGAAACTATCTGGTCCCCATAGCGGCGGGAATAGATAGCCCTCGCGAATGTCTAAAGTTGCCTGTAAACCCAAGCCATCTGCGCCATGGCACACTTGGCAGCGTTGCTCATAAACCAACTGCCCGGCCTCAGGGCTCGCAGCACGTGGTGGTTCTTTAAAGGCTTCTGGTTCGTTAGCTTCTCGTCGCGTTGCCCCCATCGCGGCAAACTGATCTCCTAGGCTTTCTACATACGCGGCCATTGAGCGTAATTCGGCGCTATCACGGGAGAGCTTAGTGCCATTCATGCTGCGCTCCATGCAGCCATTGATACGATCTAACAAGTCGCCTTCGACGCCATCACGCCCAGAGAAGCGTGGGTAGCGAGAAGAGGCCGCCAGCAAGGACAGCGTGCCCGGTTTGGTGCCGCTGTCTAGGTGGCAAGAAGAGCAATCGAGATTGCTGCCACTAAAACGCATAGATGGGTCTTCGTGATTCGGACCCATTAGTACAGATGTCTCCCGTATCAACGCGCGGCCATACTCCACAGAGACTTCGGTGCCATTAGCGTCTAGGTCTGGGGTTTCTTTTAAAAACCACATGGAACCGAGCACTATGCCAACGCCGATAACGCCACTGGCTAGCACGCTAATCATTAGATTTCCACGTTGACTACTCATTGCTGACCCCTCTTAGGTTCTTGCGAAGTGCTCTTGTCAAAGTTCTCTAATTGGCGTTGGAACCGGTGTTTGGGCTGTTCTACTTGCGCTCTTATGCGCGGACTAAGCAGATACACCACAGTAAACGCAACGGCCGCGAATAGTGAGCCCCAAACTATAATAGATGTGATCATGGTGCGCTCCCGTCACTAGTGTCGGAAAAGAACTCGCCAACAAAGTGTGCCACGGCGTTAATCTCGTCGCTACTTAATCGGTCCGTCCAAGGCGCCATAGATGTTCCCGCAACGCCGTTTTCTAAAATCTTAATCCGTTCGGCTAGGCTCGCGCGCACTCCGCGCATATCTGTAGGCGCGATGGGCAGCTGCGCTGCTGCGAAGCCGTTACCCGACCCGTTGTCACCGTGACATTCGGCACAGTGCGTCGCATAGATTACAGCTCCGCTAGCAACAAGACCGGGGTTCGCTGTTTCTTGCTCAAGCGCAGAGAAACTTTGTACGGCACTTGCCAGTGCGCTGCGTTCGTCAGAGCTCAGGTCGCGCCATGCAGGCATCGCAGAACCGTGTACGCCGTTCCATAGGACATCTGCCAACATACTGCGGGTGTACTCGCGTACCGCGAGATTCTTAGGCTGAGGTTCAAGCCATTGCGCCGCAACTCCATCTCCTTGCGCTTGGTCGCCGTGGCAGCCGGCGCAGTTGTTTAGCCAAAGGCTTTGGCCTAGTGCAAGATCTCCACTTTCGCCTAAAGCAGGGGCGTTGCCGCGCACTCGAGTGCGGGCCGGATGTGCATTCAGCAAGGGGGCGTTGACAGACATTTGCGCCCAGCGATTGTCCGGAGCGGCGGCGCGCACAGCCTCGTCGCCCTCAGGGTAGGCAAGCTCTCGAGCTCGCCCTAGCGAGTCGATGTATGCCACGAGATCCTGCGCCTCTCGCTTAGGTCGTGTGGCACTACCGTCAAATAATTGTGCATAGGCCGGCATGATCGACGCGGGTACTAGTGCGCGCGGATCATATAAGTGTGCATACTGCCAGTCTGCAGTACGTGTGCTCCCGGCTCGACTCAGGTCGGGGCCTATGCGGCGTGTGCCTAGCATGTGAGGGAACTCCAAGCGTCCTTCCCAGGCTAGGGTGGAAGCGCCGAAGCGCGCTATATCTGCCTCGGTGTAGCGCACCTGCTGGCTATGACAATATGAACAGCCCTCAAGAGCGTAGATATCGCGGCCACGCGCCTCGGCGGCTGTGTAGGGTAGAGGGCTGCCTGGCGCCATCGCCACACTCTGCTGCTCTAATACCTGTCTTGGTAGGAGGCCTAATAATGATACGGAGAGCACGAAGAACACAATGCCTGCTGCGCAGGCGACCACATAGGACATTGTCAGGCCGCGGGAGGAGTTGTGCAGTTCGGAATGGGACGCAAGGGAGTCTTTGTTCTGAGTAATGTGTGATGCTGCAAGCGCTTGTGCCCCCGCGCCTCGCTCTCCTGTCATCATCCCGATCAATAAGACGATGAATCCGCTGGCCACGGGAATGGCTGAAATAGAACGTACGATCCAGTAGGGGCGAGAGGCTTGCAATGACTCTATCCAAGGTGAGCCGTCTTGCCAGAGTTGACCCTGCACGATTCCGGCTAACGTTAGATCGATGACCATGACACTAATGCCAACAACGAGAAGCCAATAGGCCCACTCGAATGCCTTCGCGTTATAACGCGCCTGCGGCATGCGCTGCCATGCGTGTAGTATGCCGCCGATAGCGGCGAAGGTTGCGAAGCCGAGCATGGCAAGATGAGAGTGCCCGATTACCCAATCGGTAAAGTGCACCGCCTGGTTCAGACTCATATTGGCTTGCATGGAGCCCTGGATACTCACGATCAGATAAAACACGACCGCCATCGAAACGAAACGCAGACCAATATCCTTCGGAATTAGTCCCGCCCCGCGTTGGGAGAGCATGAGGTTACTGACGACTATAATCACCACTATACCTAATAGGAACGAGGCTAGGATCGCCGTCATCTGCGCCTCCATAGGGATCACGGAGAAGATGTAATGATGGGTGCCATTGAGCGGGTAGAGGAAGAACAATCCCCAGAAACCTAGCATGGAAAGGAAATGGCTGAAGATCGGCTTGCCTGTAGAGGCAGGAATTACGAAATAAAGAATCGCCAGCGCCAATGGGGTTACGAATAGGCCAACCGCATCATGAATCCATAAGCCACTGAACGCGGCGCCGGCGGCACCGGGTACAAACTCTGGGGCAAAATTACCCATAGGATAAGAGAGGAGTGTGAATACCAAGCCTCCAATTAGATACCAGCTTGATACATAGAGATCGGTGACGCCACGGCGGATGAAGGGTGGCAAGAACTGGAACGCCGCGAGGGCTAGACCTACAATAACAAATACGTCGACCACAATGGGGAACTCGGCCCATTCCAGTGGTTGACTAAAACCGGACAACACGAGTATCCAGCCCGGAATCATAACTGCAAAATTCCACACGCCGAACAGCCATAGTCCTAGTCTGCGGCTAGTGACGGGGCGCCCGCTTAGCACAGGTACCGCATGGTACATAAAGGCGAGGAAGGCATTGCCTAACCAGCCCAGCATGATGCCTTGTGTGTGGGCATAGCGCATGCGCCCCCAACCAGGCAGCCATTCGGCCGTAAAATTAGGGTAGATGAATTGCAGGGAAATGATGATGCCGAAAGTAACAGCGATAAGAAGCGCAAACAGTGCTGCGTAGGCATGTGCGCGTATCAGTAAACTATCTACTTCGTTCTTTGTCGCCTGACTAGTTGCTTGATCAATTACTTGATTCACTTCGTCATTCCCCTTAATTATTTTAGTTGAGCTTCAATCGGCCGCCGCGAGTATTCTTTGCAAAACCTTTATTGATTATTCTGTGCAAAGCTATTCCGGATTGTTTTCTTGTGCATTTTCGATCATGGCATCAAAATCGTGACGTCTGGCGCCTCCTAGACTACCTGTAACGGAATGATTGCCTTCATGACAGGCGTACTCATAGATTTTTTCTCCTGCTGGTAAGGCCCGTAGAGGCACCTCGGCTGTCCAGCTCTGGGAGTAGGCATTAGGGTCATTGATCGTGACTCGGTAATTAATTTGCTGGTCCGACTCTATGCTGAACCACTCGGTAGCCGTCATCGCGGCGGTGGAGCCACGGAAGCTCTGCTGAGGATGAATCTTATCTGTGTTCACCACGAGTGTATCGCCTTCCCAGTGTCCTACAGAATCGCCCATCCAGCGCAGCATGTTCGCAGGCAATGCTTCCCCGTCGATGCGGATGATACGCACGTCGTTGACCATCTCGGTCATGATCATCAGGTACTGTTCAGTCTGCACAATCTGATAAACGCTGTTGTAGATCATCGGGATCATGGGCGGGCCAGCGGTAGAGAGAACTGAAAGTAGGCAGCGTTCACCTACAGTGCGCACCTCTGGTCCATCGAACTCATTCACACCTGGTCGGGCAAGAATCAATGCGCGCCAATCTTGTGGTGGTCCCTCTTTTACGGGAATGCGGCCATTGGGCGGGTCGATTACTAAAGAAGTCCTCGCCTCGCCATTGACTGTAACGACATTCGAGTCCGGAAAGCGCCAGTCCGCCTCCAATCCTATCGGAGCACCAGCAGGTGGTGCAGCTCGGTCAGGGTCGATGTTGGCAGAGTCTTGCTCGAAGCGTGCAATGGAATCCTGCACTCTCTGCTGAGCCTCCTCGACCGTGAAGGCACGTTTGTCGCCAAGTGCCTCGGGTCGCTCTAGGGGTGTCTGCGTGGCGTTGGTCCAGATGCCCTGGAAATCGGGCCGCCCATTAGGTGTGCGCGCTATGTCTTGTGCTAGAGCAGAAGCGCTTAATAGGAATAGTGTGCTGATTGCCACATTGTGTAGAGGTCTATTCATAAGAGCTGCCCATATCTGTTAATACCCTTCGCGATCACGGAAACCGAGTAGGTAGAGAATGCCGTCTAGACCAAGATTCGATATAGCCTGCTTGGCTGACTGCTTGACCAGTGGTTTGGCACGGAAGGCAATGCCTAGGCCAGCGATAGACAGCATCGGCAGGTCGTTGGCACCGTCGCCCACCGCAATAGTCTGTTCTAGACTGATGCCCTCGCGCTCGGCAATCTCGCGTAGCAGATCCGCCTTGCGTTGCCCATCCACGATGGGCAATTCGACCTCGCCGGTGACCAGCCCATCTTTAATAGGCAGGCTGTTCGCATAGACATAGTCGATTCCGAGACGCTTCTGCAGGCGCTCGGCGAAATAGGTGAAGCCGCCGGAGAGGATGGCAGTTTTATATCCTAGGCGGCGCAGTTGCACGATCAGGGTTTCCGCCCCTTCTGTCAGGCGTAGGGATTTAGAGACTTCTTCTAGGGTAGCTTCCGGTAGGCCCTTAAGCAGCGCCATGCGTTCGCGGAAGCTACTCTGGAAATCCAGTTCTCCGCGCATCGCGCGCTCGGTGATCTCGGCCACTTGCGCACCAACTCCTGCCGCCTTTGCAAGCTCGTCGATTACTTCGGCGTCGATCAAGGTAGAGTCCATGTCGAAGACGACTAAGCGGCGATTACGACGGTAGAGGGTGTCTAACTGAAAGGCGATGTCGACATTGAGCTCTTGCGCGATCGAGAGAAAATCGCCGCGCAGTTGTTCCGGGTCGGCGGGTTCGCCGCGCACCGAGAACTCGATGCAAGCCTTGCCCTTATCGGCGGGCAGGTCGTCGGGAATGCGGCCAGATAGTCGGTCGATGTGATCGATATTGAGATTGTGTCGCGCAGTGATAGTACTAACCCGCGCGATATGCTCGGCAGTAACGCGCCGGGCCAAGAGGGTAACGATGTGGCGAGATTTACCCTGGCCGCTGACCCAGTGGGCGTAGTCCTCTGCACTGATAGGCGTAAACTTAACTTGTTGGTCGAGCTCGGAGGCACGAAATAACACATCCTTGAGGACATCGGTCTTTTCAACACCGCCGCTCATCTCTGCCAGTATGCCGAAGGAGAGCGTGTCGTGAATCACGGCTTGGCCAATATCCAGTATTGCGACCTCCGAGCGAGACAAAATGCCTGTAATCGCCGCCGTAAGTCCCGGGCGGTCAGGCCCAGTGATATTGATCAGAACTATTTCCTTCACGCCAGTTTTCTCCTTAGACCCATGGTTTCGAGGGCGCGTATTGTATCTGCGTGAGTGAGATTAATACTAGCTTCCCGACCACAACCGGAAAGCTAGTTTGAGGGTGTTACGACAGTGTTAGAGAGGCAGTAGATTCCACGATCCTGCGTCTTGGCTCGCTCAACGCCCTGGCAAATTGGCTTTATCGGTCCAGAAGATGTCGATATTGCCAAGGCTGTTGTCGCTGCGGGTAGAGAACCAAGTGATGGAGTCGCCTCCTGGCGGGAGTGCCGGACACATGTCCGCGCCTGCTGTGTTTATTTTAGGGCCGAGATTGTGCGCCTCGCCCCAGGCATTCTTGCCCTGCTGCATTGCCCCCCAAATATCCATGCCGCCGTAACCACCAGGCCGGGCGGAGCTGAAGTACACCATGCCGTCCTTGTCTTGTGAGAAGTGAAACTCTTCTGCCGCTGTGTTGATGTTGGGACCCTGGTTGACTGGAGTCATCCATTCGCCGTTCGCATCTTGGTTTGAACAGTAGATGTCGGAGCCGCCATAGCCGCCGGCGCGTTTCGAGGCGAAGCACAGTGTCTGTCCGTCTTGCAGGATTGCAGGACAATGCTCATCCCCCTCGTTCGTGCTGATCGGGAAGCCGATCAACTCTGGGGTGGTCCAATTTCCGTTCACCTTGCGCGTGATAAACAGATCATTGTTATTGCGAGGGCTGGTAGTGGCGCTGCGGTCGGACTTGAAATAGATAGTGTTGCCGTCGGCACTTATCCAAGGTTCGCGATCGTCGCCAAGTCGCAAGGGGTCGATGTCGGTGGCCGGAGCCGCATTCACAGGCAAGCCCATATTCACTGGAGTGTTCCAGCTACCTGTTTCCTCATTGAAGGTGGCTATGTAAAGGTCCTTAGGGTCGCCTGGGGCAACGGCCATATCTTCTCTGGCGCTGCAATAGACCATGGTGCCGTCATCGGCGAAGCTCAGTTCCCCCTCCGCCCACATCGTGTTGATTGGGGCACCGAAATTATGAACGGCAAGATCGACCCAACTAGCGTCTGCGGCTTGGCTGACATTGCCAACCAGGCCTGCACTTAACGCGATTGCTACGAGTAGATGCTTGCGTAACCCACTGCTGGAATTGTTCATAATGCTCGGTCTCCAAATTACTTTGTGCAAAAGTGAACTGTCTTTCAGTCGCTTAGTTTTGCGCGAACTGCTGGCTCTAGGCTGCTTAGCCCCCAGGACTTGCCCGTAGCGATAGCAGACTCTAGAGGCGCGCCATTCGTCTCGCCAGCAGTTAGTGCGCGCAAAGCGCCTACACGGTTGCTGCTTGCGCAATGCACCAGTAATGGCTGACCGTTGAGACTGCTTAGTAATTCGTTCAGCTGTTGCGCATTCTCGCTACTGACGCCCTCGGCGCCCGCTACTGGAATATTGTGATACTCCATACCCAAAGATTTTACGTATGCCGCTTCGTCCCAGTCTTGTTCGCTAGCAGGACGCAGATTGATGATGTGCTTGACGCCAGAGTTGGCGAGAAGCTGCAGCTGCTCCTGTGTTGGTTGTCCGCTTGCAAACACATTCGCCTCAGGGTTACGCAGATTGAGGATCTCTGCATTGCTAATAGCGGTGTTGTCGACCTGTTGGGCGCTTGCGAAGGACGCTAGCAGCGCAAATACGGCGAATACAAAAAGCGTGCTGAAGGTTCCATTGCGGGCAGTGTGTTTAGCAGCGCGCGCGTTTCTGATCGGGTTCATAATATTTCCTTGCTGTGTATGGCTATGATTGGGATTCAGTCGTTAATCTGCCAGATTCGAGTTGTAAGTTCATCCACTAATTTACATTTAAACTGCCTGTATTAGTACGCTCATTCAGTAGCCATCGGTGAAGACCGGCATTGCCCCCATCTCCCACAGAATCACAGTTGCCCCGAGTAACGCGACCATCAGCACTAAGCCCACAGCAACGGTCGCACTGGCAAAAAGAAAGCCCCTCTCTTTCGGCATGTCATAGACGATCGGTATCCCGATATACAGTAGATACAGCGTATAGGCCGCTGCGGCAGTACCGACGATCATGTCCAGCCAAAGCACGGGGTATAAGCCCGTGATTCCGACAAGAAACATGGGAGTGCACATATAGGCAGCGACACCAATCGCCCGGGAGATGTCGTTGTTCTTGCCATCGTAGGTCTTTGCCATCCAATAGATCATATAGCCTAGAAAGCCGATGCTAAGGAGAATGGCGATGTAGAACAGTCCCATTATTTGGGCTGCAGAGCTCGAGGTTAGGAGAATTGTGCGACCGCCTAGTTCCCAGCCGATCTGCGAGGCGCCATACCACCATGCGAGTGGTGGGAGAATCGCGATCCAGAGTAGAAAGCGTAAATATTGCCCCGCTATAGAGTGGCTCTCGTCACGAATCAGTGACCACTCTTGATGGGGCTTACTCAATAATCCGAGAATGTGTTTCATTGCTTTCTCCTAAACGCGGCTAAGATTTCTAATTCTTTGTTTACGGTAAAACGTTGTGCGGGTGTTTGCCTGCACGTTTTTTAATGCTAATGGCTATGTAAAGCTGGGCTTGTGCCGAGTAGCAAATATAGAGTGAATAAGCCGAGCAGTATCATCGCGGCACCAGCACCCTTTTTCACTAAGGGTTGTGCCAGAGCTTTTCCAGCTG
The DNA here is from genome assembly GCA_963977405.1 of uncultured Gammaproteobacteria bacterium. Classification (GTDB taxonomy): domain Bacteria; phylum Pseudomonadota; class Gammaproteobacteria; order Pseudomonadales; family Pseudohongiellaceae; genus UBA5078. The sequence goes on along the minus strand of CAXBOY010000053.1, from coordinate 9,811 downwards.
CTTGCAGCAAGCCACCTGCGCTCAATACGAAGGGCATCGTCCCAAGCCCGAAGCTGGCCATCATGGCCGCCGCTTTGCCAACGCTTCCAGAGGCGAGTGCCAAGCCGAGCACGCTGTACACGATGCCGCAGGGCAGGAAACCCCATAGGGCCCCGGCGAAGAGTTTATTCGGGCCGCTACCCATGTCGATACGTCCGAACATGCGCAGTGCTGGATGCCACAAGCGTGCACCGAAGGTCTCAAGACGCGCTAGACCTCGCCACCAGCCCGCAATGTACAGTCCAATCGCAATCATAAGCACTGCGCTGAGGCTGCGCAGCAGCACTCCTAGCAGTGGCCCGAAAGAGCCTATGGCCATGCCGAGGCCGCCCGCGCTAGCCCCTAATAGGACATAGGAGAAAAGTTTACCGCTGCCAAACAAGAAGGCATCGTTGATTGCTCCTACCGAAACGGGGCTTGCCGAATTGTGTGCGGGGCCGCCTGCAGAGACTATGCGGAGGGTTTGGATTTGGCTGTGCGTGTGCTTGCTGCGCTGCGCACTCATGAGCAGTGCCGTTGCAATGCTGCCGCACATGCCGATGCAATGTGGGGCGCTAAGCAAGCCGAGACTGAAGGCTATAAAAAGATCGCTCATCGAGGGGCATCCTCCTTTGCGCTTGAGTCAGTAGATTTCTTCGCCGCGACCTTCTCATCCTCGTCAAACAAGATGCTATAGGCCTGCTTTTCTAAATCTTCAAACTGATCGTTGCGCGCCGACCATAAGAACGCCCAAATGGAAATGCCTACAAGAACGATTGTCACGGGTATGAGGAAAAGAAATAGCTCCATCGTTTAGCTCCTCACCTTGCGTAGTCGACTTGCATTGACTACGACGAGTACTGAGGACAGGCTCATGCCTATAGCGGCAAGCCATGGCGGCAACATGCCGGCGAGTGCGAGTGGAATCGCGGTGAAATTATAAAGCAGAGACCAGGCGACGTTCTGGCGGATCACGCGCCTACATCGCTTAGCGAATTTTAGCGTCAAAGGCAGAGCACTCAGCGAAGGTGAGAGCAGAGTGGCATCCGCGCTCTGTTGCACAAGTACGTCTCTGGGGGCGATCGCGATGGAACTGGATGCGGCGGCCATCGCGCCGGCATCGTTTACTCCGTCGCCTATCATCAACACCGTTTCGTGCTGCGCAAGTTGTCTTACCGCTTCTATTTTGTCCTCTGGACTCATGCCTGTGCGTAACAGGTCCACTTGTAGGGACTGCGCTAGGCTCCTTCCCGTCTGGGAATCATCTCCCGTGAAAATCGCCGTCTTTAGCCCCGCGCTTCTAAGTGCTTGAATTAATTGCTTGGCGTCCGGGCGCACCGTGTCTTGTAGTTGAAACCACGCAAGAGCTTGATCGGAGGCGAGCAGTATCCATAGGCCATCTTCATTAGGCGGTCTCAAATTTGGGGACTCGGGCAGTGAAAAATCGGGCTTGCCAAGCCGATACTGCGTACCGTTGATAATACCCTGCACCCCTGCGCCTAGTAATTGCACTTGTTCTGCTTGCAGCTCGGTGTCGGCCATGAAGGCATGGGCTATCGGATGAGTACTGCTGCGCTCTAATGCCGTGGCAATATGGACAGCTTGAGTATCGTCGATTTTCGCCAGTGTCTGTACCGTGTTAAGTGTAAGTTGTGCCTCGGTAAGTGTGCCGGTCTTATCGAATACCACTGCGCTTGTGTTGGCTAGTCGTTCCAGAAATGCACCGTTACGAATTAGCAGCCCTTGCTTTCTTAGCGCTGTAGTTGCCACTGTGCTGGCTACGGGAGTTGCCAATGACAATGCGCAGGGGCATGCAACGACGAGCACGGTAAGTGCAATGACGATGTACTCCGGTGAACCCACGCTATACCAATAGACTCCCGCACCGGCAGAGAGGGCCAGCACTAAGCCAATAAACCAAGCCGCTGCTCGATCGGCGAAAAGGGACCAGCGTGGTCGATACGCACTAGCCTGTTCGAATAGGCGTCCTATCTGCGCGATCAAGAAATTCTGTGGATTACTCGTGGCGCGTATTAATAGTGTGCCGTCATGGTTCATCGCGCCTGCTAATACCCTGGCTCCAGCACAGCGCAAACTGGGGAGCGGTTCGCCCGTGAATGCTGTATCGCTTACGCTGCTCATGCCGTCCACTACGATGCCATCGGCGGGGATCGCCTCTTGGGCTTGCACCAGCAACAAGTCCGCTTCGCGTATCTGTGCGGAGGCCACACACTCTTTGCTGCTAATGTTCTCTATTGTGTTTGCCTGCCCAAGCACGCGGGTTACGGTAGCGGGCAAGAGTCGCAGAAGAGAGTCTTCATTGTCGTGGAAGCGTTGCCGCGAAAGCAGTTCGATGTAGCGACCAAGCAGAAGGAAGAAGGCGAACATGCAGGCGGTGTCGAAGTACACCGTGCTGCCGAACCTTAACGTGTTGTAAACACTCAACGACCATGCGGCGAGGATGGCGATGGATACGGGCAGGTCCATGCTGAGGCTGCGATGACGCAAGGCCAGCCATGCACCGCGATGAAATGGCATGGCGCTATAAAATACCACTGGGATGCTCAAAGCGAGCGCGCCCCAGCGTAGGAGTGTTTCGTACACGGGGTCCATGCCGCTGGCAGGGTTCTGCGCTGTAGCAGGGCCTGCGAAATAAGAGGCGAGGGCGAACATCATCACGGGCATCATGCCGATGCCTGCAACCCCTAGACGCATGAGAAGTGAGCGGCGCTGCTGCTCGAGATTAAGCCGTGCAAGATCGGGCTTGTCCGCCATTGGGGTATAGCCTAAACGTTGCACAAGTTCCACAATCTGCCCGCTCGAAATCTTCGAGTTAAAAACCACACGCAGGCGGCGCTTCGCGAAGTGCACAGACACCTCGACTATGCCAGTTTGTTTAGCAAGGACTTGTTCTAGGAGCCACACACAGGCAACGCAGCGTATGTCGGGGATCAACAGGCGCAGTTCCGATTTTCCATCCTCCAGCGCAGTTGTGGCGCTGGTGAAATCCTCGGCTGGCTTATGTTTCTTATTCTGAGGCCATGGCCCATCGCTGGCACATTGCTCGCGATATGTGTAAAAATTTTCGAGACTCAATGCCCCAATAAGCTGCGCGGCGGCCACGCAGCCATTGCAGCAGAACTGGCGTTCTTGCCCGTCTATAATTGCCACGTACGCTGCCGCTGCAGGCATACTGTCCTGACAGTGGTAACAGCTGCAATTGCGGACTTTATCGAGCATTAAAACTCCATTGCCGTTAAGGGGGTGACTATGCGCTGGCGTAGTCGCCAATCGTTGTCCGCGCCCCGCAACTCCATATACCAGACTCCGGCCTCGGCGAAGAGACTGCGCAGGCTGTCATGGTTACTGATGAACTCGCCATCTTGAGCCGTGAAACGCAGGCTAAAGTCCTGCGAGCTGTCAGTTACGTGGAAAACAGAAAGTTGTAAGTAGGGCTCGTCGCTACCCGTGAGTTGAATGTGGCTTTGACCGCTGCCGCTATCTCCCACACGCAATTTCGCCTCGATATTAAGCGCCAGAGCAGCCTCGTCGAGGTCGCGCAATTGATTGATGCCTTGCCCGTCTTTGTAATAGGTATCGACGACAACATCGTCTGGGTACAACAGAGCGGTGGTCACCATGAAAATGCCAAAGAGCACAGCGGCGAAGGGTATTAACATAAGGACCCAAGGCCAGCGGTAGTGATACCACGGAAGTGTTGTGTTCGTTTCAATCCCTTTGTTCATAAAAGTTCCTGACACTATCGAGACTGGACTAAAGGGCGCGGACCAAAGAATCGGCTCTCTGCGCTGGTTCGGATTCTTGCATTTGCGCTCTCACCTACTGCTTCGATTGTGAAATCGAATTCGGTGTTGAAATCGACTAGCTCATCAGGATTCGCACGGACCCTGACGATCTGTTCTTGCATTTCGCGCGGAGCTACTTCGAAGACAGTCTGCGGCAATATTTGGACGTTAGTGAGGCCATCGAGACTAAGCGCATAGCGTTGAACGTCGTCCGACATATTGATGATCTTAAGGATATAAACATTCTCAATCAGTCCCCCCGGGACTTCCTGGTAGAGTTGGCCGCGGTCACGCAAAACGTCCAAGCGCACAGGCGTGCGAATGAATAAAATGCTGCTAAAGAGTAAGCACAGAATCAATAGCACCATGCCATAGCCGATGAGCTTTGGGCGGCGCCAAGTCCAAGTGCCGCCGGCTAATTTATGTTCCGTGGTGTAGGAGATCAGCCCCTTAGGGTAGTTCATCTTTTCCATAATCGAGTCGCAGGCATCTATGCAATGTGCGCAACCGATGCACTCGTATTGCAAGCCATCGCGGATGTCGATGCCGGTAGGGCATACTTGCACGCACAAGGTACAGTCGATGCAGTCGCCTAGCCCTGCTTCCTTATAGTCGATGTTGCGCTTACGCGACCCACGCTGCTCGCCACGCTTTTTGTCATAGGAAATGATGAGCGTGTCCTTGTCGAACATAGCCGACTGGAACCGCGCATATGGACACATATAGATGCACACGTGTTCTCTTAGCCAGCCAGCATTGATGTAGGTAGCTAGGGTAAAGAACACCGACCATGAGATTGCGGTTAACGAGAGTTGCCAAAGCAATGCATCGCTGACTAAGTCGCGTATGCCGTAAAAATAACCGACGAAGGTAATGCCGGTGAGTGCGGCGAAGCCTAGCCACATGGCGTGTTTCAGTCCTCTTTTCAGGACCTTCATCGCGCCTGCTCGATTGCGTCCTCCGCGGGAAAAAAACGAGGGAATCTTGTCTAGGTTGATACGCTGGTGTCGCTCTCCTTCCGTGATCTGTTCAACCCAAGAGAATATGGCCGTCCATACCGTTTGGGGGCAGGTGTACCCACACCACACTCGCCCCCAAAGTGTGGTAACGAAGAATAGGGCGAACGCGGCAATGGCGAGCGTCCACATTAGGAGGATAAAATCCTGTGGCCATAGTGTTAGCCAAAATATATTGAACTGCTGTTCTGGTAAGTTGAAGAAAACCGCTTGGCGTCCTTCAATCTGCAGCCATGGCAATAGGAAATAACCGAGCAGGAGCGGCCAGCCGGTGTATAGGCGCAGGCGTTGGAAGATGCCTTCCATCGAGCGGATATAGATCTTTTCCTTTTTCTCATAGAGATTGAAGACGCGGGAGTCCGCGTCCTCTGGAATGATCTGTTGAACCGGTATGCGCTCCATAGGCTTATTGCTGCTGCAGACTCTTCACGTACGCACTAAGGATATGCACTTTGTCTTCGCCAAGGCGTTCTGCGAAGGCTGGCATTTGCCCATTGCGCCCATTGCGAATGGCGTCCTCGATACGCAGTCTAGAGTTGCCGTATAACCAAATTTCATTGTTGAGTGCGGGCGCGCCCATCATCGGCTGACCTGCACCGTCTGGTCCGTGGCATGCGACGCAGAACATGTCGAAACGAGTCTTGCCGGCACTTGCCAGCTCGGAGTTCACCTCGCGTCCGGACAGTTGCATTACATACTCTGCAACTTCCTGCACCCCCTGTTCCTGTAAAGCTGCTCCCCACGCAGGCATCATCGCCGTGCGGCCATTCATAATCGTGGTCTTAATCTGTTCGGCATCGCTGCCCCATAGCCATTCATGGTCGGTCAGATTGGGAAAGCCCTCGCTGCCCGTGCCCGCGCTGCCGTGGCACACCGAACAGTTCGTTGCGAAGAGTCTACGTCCCATCCGCATAGCGGCGGCGTCTTGTCGCAACTCGTCGACAGGAATCGCGGCGTATTGGGCGAACAGCGGACCATAGCGTTCATCGGCATCGTCCTGAGCGCTCTCCAATGCGCCTACCTGAGTCCAGCCGCCGAAGCCTGCGAAATTTCCCAAGCCTGGAAAGTAGAGCAGGTAGCCAATGCCGAAGAGGATGCTGATCACGAAGCCCCAGAACCACCATGCAGGCATAGGGTTGTCGTACTCTTCTATACCGTCATAGCTATGACCAGTGGTCTTGCCTGGATTGCTGGTGTGGCGATTCATATACAGAATCAAGAAGAAGGCCAATAAGGACCCTAGGGTGCCTATGATGACAAACCAACTAAACGCGTTACTCATTACGCCCCCTCGCATCTGTCTGCTTGTCGATCGTGCGTCGGCCCGCAGTATCATCGTCTTCTAGAAAAGGGAGCTTAGCTGCCTCGTCGAACTGTGCTTTACGACTTGGGCCGTATGCCCACCACACAACCGCGGTAAAGGCGATTGCACATAGCACGGTGGCCAAGCTACGAAAATCTGTAATGTCCATAATCAACGTCGCTCCGTAATGAGTGTGCCGAGTTGTTGCAAATAGGCGATGACGGCATCTGCTTCGGTGCTGTTCTCAAGTCCGCTCGCAGCGTTGGCTATATCCTCGTCGGAGTAGGGGACACCTAAAGTCTGCAAAGCCGCTACTTTCTTGGCGAGCACCTCTAGGTCGATGCTCTCTTCGAACAACCAGGGGTAGGAGGGCATGATCGAGCCCGGTACTACCGAGCGAGGGTCTAACAAATGGGCACGGTGCCAATCGTCGCTGTATAGCCCACCCACGCGCGCGAGGTCTGGACCGGTGCGCTTGGAGCCGAACACGAAGGGGTGGTCATAAACCAATTCGCCGGCAACGGAATAATGTCCGTAACGCTCGACCTCGGCGCGCAGTGGCCGAATCATCTGGGAATGACATACAGTGCAGCCCTCGCGGATATAGATGTCGCGCCCTTCCAATTGCAAGGGAGTCAGTGGCTCTAGGCCATCGATAGGCTCTGTTACCATTTTTTGGGACATCAATGGGACGATCTCGACGATGCCGCCAAAGCTCACGGCGATCAGAATCAATACCATCATAAGGCCGATGTTTCTCTCGATAAACTGGTTCATGCGAGCACCTCCTGCGCATCGGGGTGCTGTTCTGCTTCAGCTTGCGTGGGATTAGCAAGCGCCAGCTGCCTCGTTTTCCAGATGTTCCACGCCATGACTAGCATGCCCGAGAAGAAGATTGCGCCACCGAAGAAGCGCACCACATAGCCGGCGTAACTCGCCTCTACGGATTCGATAAAGCTATAGGTCAGAGTGCCGTCGCTGTTAACCGCGCGCCACATGAGGCCTTGCATCAGGCCGTTGACCCACATGGACACGATGTAGAGTACGGTACCGATAGTGGATAGCCAGAAGTGTAAGTCGATCAGCTTCACGCTATACATTGCACCCGCTTTGCGTCCGTACATCAGAGGAATCAAATGATAGATCGCGCCGATGGAGATCATTGCAACCCAGCCCAGAGCGCCGGAGTGCACGTGACCGATGGTCCAGTCGGTGTAATGTGAAAGTGCGTTCACAGACTTAATCGACATCATCGGGCCTTCGAAGGTCGACATGCCGTAGAAAGACAAGGAGACCACGAGGAACTTCAGTATCGGGTCGGTACGCAGTTTGTCCCATGCGCCAGACAAGGTCATGATGCCGTTGATCATGCCGCCCCAGGAGGGAGCTAGGAGCACCAGTGACATGGCCATGCCGACACTCTGCGTCCAATCCGGGAGCGAGGTGTAGTGTAAGTGGTGCGGTCCCGCCCAAACGTAGATGGCGATAAGCGCCCAGAAATGCACGACCGAGAGCCGATATGAATACACGGGACGCTCGGCCTGCTTAGGCACGAAGTAATACATAATGCCGAGGAAGCCGGCGGTGAGGAAGAAGGCCACGGCGTTATGGCCATACCACCATTGCACCATCGCATCGATGGTACCGGAGTACACGGAATAGGACTTCGTCATGGTCACTGGGATTGCCAGACTATTGATGATGTGCAGGATAGCCACTGCGATGATAAACGCGCCAAAGAACCAGTTGGCGACATAGATATGTTTATCCTTGCGCTTGGTGATGGTGCCGAAGAACAGGATTGCATAACAAATCCACACCACGGCGATCAGAATATCGATTGGCCATTCGAGCTCGGCGTATTCCTTAGAGCTAGTAAAGCCCATGGGTAGAGTTATCGCCGCCGCCACGATTACGGCTTGCCAGCCCCAGAACACGAACGCCGCTAGGCGGTCGGAGATCAGGCGCGCATGACAGGTGCGTTGCACAATGAACAGCGAGGTCGACATCAGCGCGCTGCCGCCGAACGCGAAAATGACCGCGTTGGTATGCAGGGGGCGCAGTCTTCCGAAGCTCAACCACGCTGTATCGAAGTTCAAGGCTGGCCAAGCTAGCTGAGCCGCGATGAATACGCCCACCAACATGCCCACGATGCCCCAAACTACGGTCATGATGGCGAATTGGTGAACTACCTTGTAGTTGTAAAAAGGGTGTTCTGTCATGCGAAATTTCCATTACAGGCCCGAATTCATTGCCATTCGGGAGAAGGCCTTCGTGAGTAGATAGATTGTAAGGTGGAGTGCTCAAGCTCACCACAACGCACCGCGCTGGCTATTATCACAGCCGGTACTGATCAGTTCTCTGCGTTATCTCAATGTTTCGGTGGGAAATGTGTTTTCAGTTATATTGCCACGCTGCTTCAACCATAGATAAATGCCAGCCCAAATACCGGCGACTAGTATTAATATACTCGAGGTAAGCTCCCAATTGCTGCCGATTAGCGCTGGAAACAAGGTTTCGAAAGTCTCCTCGTTATTCTGGAAAGAGTGAAAAACTAAACCTGGCAACAAAGAGCCAGCACTGCCATTGAATAAGGCTGTGAACAGAAAACTAAGAGTGAATGCTAGTAAGAGGAAGATAATGATTGAGACAATATTTCTGTCGATGAGAACTGGCAGGTGCCAAAGCGCCCATAGCGCTCCGATAATCACGCTCGCCTTGAAAGCCGACATGCGTTGCTGTAGGCGGGGCAGAGCGAAGCCTCGTAGCCCGAGTTCCTCCCCCATCGGGCCTCGTAAGAAGAAAGTCACTACTAGGCCTGCCTCTAGGCTAAACAATCCTGTGTAAATGTTCTGTGCCGATAAAGTAAAGCTCGATGTGGCGCCGGCAACGAACATGGCAAGGAGGTAGAGGAACATTGGAAGAAGGGCGAGCAACCACCATTTCCATGGCATGCGCCACTGCAGTAGGCGTTGGCCTAGCTTTTTGAGCCCAGAAATACCGTGTAAGTAGGCGATTAGTGCTAGGCCGCAGATCGAGAAGGAGAAATCTTGTACTCGGGTTAGTCCATAGAGCGACCAAGCAGGCAGAGGAAGAGTGCTATTATCGAACTCCATGACTTCAGCCATGGCAGCGAGTTCTGTCCAGCTTTGCAAGCCGGCATGCTTGGCGATTGACGCCAAGTACAATGCTATTCCCCAGGCAAGCGCGTAACTCGATACGAAGAAAATCACCAGTGGCCAGTCGATATCACTGCGTGGGGTAATGCGTTGAATCGCTTGCATCGGGTTGCTCCCTCTTATGTGGGGAATTTTTACAAGCTGGGATAGTAGTCTATCGTTTGGGTGAAGACGTTGCTCACTCTACTACGGTGACTTCCCTGAATACTACATCGAAGTTAAGCTGTTCTGCTTCCAACACAAGCGAGAATTGCGAAGTCGAATCTAAGGGGTAGCCTATAGAAAGGGCACCCCGACTTAGTCGTAGAAGAGAAACTGTATTAAAGTGTCTGTTAGAACATGTACTCAGTTTTTGCTTCTATGATCACTTCGGGTTCTTGATAACCTGCCTTAATCGCCAAAACCAACTCGGAGAATTCGTCTAGATCTGTGTCTGCACCGACGAAATCGATAAGGCCTCGGTTGGGAAGTGTGTCGAGGCCTAGGTAA
>CAXBOY010000052.1:0-20624 GCA_963977405.1 uncultured Gammaproteobacteria bacterium | reverse complement strand
ATGTCATCGCCAACACCGAAGTTGGTGAATCGGTCTACACCGAAATCAGAGCGCTTGAACTGTGCGCTTGCTTCGAAGCCTAGTGTGTAGCTTCTGGTTAGGAAGTTACGGCCACCACCGTTGAATACAACGTTCAGAGTTACAGGAGCAGTCACGCCGTGCATAGTCAGATCGCCTATGAATACGTGTGCGCCTTCGCCCTCACCCGCTCCCACATAGGAAGTGGTGCGGAAAATAGCTTGTGGGAACTGTGCTACATCGAACCAGTTGTCGCCCTTAAGCTCTTCTTCGAACTCTGGCAGGTTTACGTCTAGGCTGTCCATATTCACGATCACTTCTAGGCTCGAGTTCGCAACGTTCTCTGGATCGAAATCCAAAGACGCCTCGAAATCATCGAAACCACCAATGAAAGTGGAGAAGCCAAGGTGATTGATCTCGAATATCAAGGACGCGTGGTCCTTGTCCAAGGTGTAAGCACCACCCCGAAGTTCTGCAACGTCGGTGTTGAAATCTGGCGTCAACAACTTATCGCATGAAACCAATACGGCAGAAGAAACTAGGCCTAGAGCTACCCAGCGGCATTTTGAAAGTAAACTATTTAACATTGAAATACCCTATTTACGATGGTGCTTACGTTATTACTTCTGATTGGCGTAAACGTCGATAACAACGACTACTTCATTCGGAATCGTTGCCGTGTTTGCCCAGTAACCCTGACCGACGCCGTAATCTAGGCGTTGAACAGTAACTTCGCTAGTCAAATGAAAGCGTGGCTGGCCGTCATACATTTCCATTTCCAAAGTGAATGGGAACGTCATTGGATGAGTCTGATCGCGGATGGTCAACATTCCTTCCGATGAGAACTGATTCATCGAAGACATGCTGCACTTCTCTGCGTGGAATGTCGCCGTAGGGAATTGGTCTACGTCGAACATTTCCAGATCCATCAAATAATCTAGAGTCTCGGCATCGCCAACGCTGATGTCAGCAATTGGGATAGTAACTGAGAAGTCACATGAGGCTGGATTCATCGGATCGATATCGAAGGTAGCTGCAACGTTCTTGAACTCGCCTTCGTACGGAGTGCCTTCATAGGAATATTTGAAAACAACGCGGGATTCAGCCGAGTCGATTTCCCAATTTGCAGCTTGCGCTTGTGCGCCAACGACCAACAGAAGCGGTGCAAACACCGCGCGTTTTACTAAAGTTCGCATAGTAATACTTACTCCTAGTTTTCAGATTAAGGTAATGTGAAGGCGACCAATTCAGTTGGTCTGCCGCCGCCACTAACAAACATGGCGATGTATTGTTTACCTTCATGCTCGTATGTAAACGGCTGCCCAGTCTGCGTATTAGGCAGCTCGATGCGGGCAACGATTTCACCAGTCGCTTTATCTTGAGCGTAAAGCTTGTTGCCACCGCCAACGCCTTCGCCTACGAATAGGAGAGTCTTGGTCAGCAGTAGGCCTGCGCGCGTAGCTACGCCAGTGCGAGGAATATCCACGCCCTGTAGTGCAGGGTTGTTGGTGATCGAGTCAGGCGTATCTGCATTCGCAGTCTGCCAAACTTGTTCACCCTCATTCATGTCGATTGCAGTCACGCGGCCATATGGAGGCTTTACAATCTCAAGGCCACTGACACGCGGTACGCGGACGCCGAAAGCAGCGCTGAAATCTAAGTCGGAATCTTCATCTTTTCCAACCGATAACACCGCTAACGCAGTCCTGGATGGTACATAGAGTAGGCCCGTCTCAGGATCGAGTGCGCTGCCTTCCCAGTTTGCGCCGCCAGTTGCAGAGGGCAGGCTCAATACGCCAACAGTGCCATCGGGCGAGCCTTCGGCTAGTGAAGGAGGCGTGTAAAGATTGGTGCTCAAACGGAAAGGTTTGATTGCCTCTAGCGCAGCTGCACGTAGCTCCGGAGTAAAGTCGATCAGGTCGGCCTCAGTGAAACCCTGACGATCGAACGCTGGTGGCTTGCTTGGGAATGGCTGGGTAGGTGAGTACCATTCGCCTGGTACGTCTCCGGCTGGCACTGGAAGCTCATCTATAGGCCAAACTGGCTCGCCAGTCTCACGATCGTATGTGTAAACAAAGTTTTGCTTAGTCACTTGCATCACGACTTTACGGCCATTGGGTAGGTCTGCCAAGACAGCAGCGGAGGGGTTATCCCAATCCCAGATGTCGTGGTGAATCAACTGATGGTGCCAAATTCTCTCACCGGTTTTGATATCCAAGGCTACTAGGCTGTTAGCAAATAGGTTGTCGCCTGGACGGTCGCCACCGTAACGATCGCCGGTAGCGGATTCAACAGGCAGGTAGACATGGCCAAGCTCTGGATCGCCGGACATTGGTGCCCACACGCCAGCGTTGCCGGTAAAATCGATGCCGTCGTCTAACCAGCTTTCAGAGCCGAATTCGCCGCGCTCTGGAATTGTTTTGAAAGTCCACATCAGCTCGCCAGTGCGTGCATCAAATGCTCGAACATCACCCTTTACATTGGTCATAGAGCGAGGACGCATGCCTACTTTGTGAGCAGGACCAACTACTACCACATCATTCATGATGAATGGAGGCATGGAAGAGCCGATATCGAGATCGTCGTAGCCGTCGGCATAAGCGTTACGTAGGCCTTCGTACAGGTCAACGCGACCGTTGTCGCCAAAGCTTGGGTCGGGGATGCCAGTCTTGGCATCGAGTGCCACAAGGAAAAAGCCCGGGGTGATAGTCATGACAAGGGCTTTGTCGCCATCGCGCCAGAATGCTACGCCGCGGCCTGCGCCTTTACGAGGCGCGTCATCATAGCGTGAGCCTTCTTCAGGGCGCCACATCCACAGTAATTGACCAGTAGTAGCATCTAATGCTGCTACATTACGCGTTGCGCCCATGGTGGCATAGAGAACGCCGTCTATTTCAAGAGGAGTAGACGTGTTGTTGAATTCTGGTGACGGCCCGAACTTCTCTGTTGAGAAGCTCCAAGCTTGACGAATAGTGCCTACGTTATCAGCATTAATCTGATCGAGCGGGGAATAGCGTTGAGCCGCCATATTGCCGTTATAATCAGGCCAATCGCCCGCATATACATCAGTGCCAGACTGGCTTAGTGCAGCCGGGGCACAGATCATGACGCCAACGCTTGCAATGAGTGAAGACATCAATCTTTTTCTTGTGATCATTTTTGGATTCTCCCGCTAATATGTCGGTAATTCGTGCACATCCGTCATTCAAGTGGACGGAGTCAACCGGCAGGATGCTACGCATTTACCACCGCTGGCGCAAGAGTAACCACGTGCCCCAGCCGGGTCAAGCGGGGCCCCCGCGTGTATAAGATAGATCATAGGACTGGCAAGCTTAACGCCAGCTTTACAGCTTCTCGGAAAGCTCAATTGTTATTAACTGTTTGATATTTACTGTAAATAACAGGTGTAGCGAAGTGCTCTTCGGCTGTTACGCTCCTATAGCGAAAGTATCCACGATTAGTAATCAACGGCCCATACCGTAATTGTAATAGTTTGTCGCAAATTCAGAATCGCTCAGTCATGGTTCAATTCTGCGCGGCGTGGCGCGAGGAACAGCGTGAGAGCGCAATTTTGTCACCTATAAAGTCGTTTCTTGCTAGAAACAAAAGCCCCAGAGATACAGAATCGCTGGGGCTTTTTAAGGTAAGCGTTTGCTTACTTGTTTCTTAGAGCTGCCTGCGCCGCCGCCAAGCGAGCGATGGGCACGCGGGGAGGGGAGCAGCTCACGTATTGCAGGCCTAAGCGGTGACAGAAATCGATCGAGTCTGGATCACCTGCGTGTTCACCGCAAATGCCAAGCTTCAGGTCTTTGCGCGCCTTGCGCCCATTCTCCACTGCAAACTCCATTAGTTTGCCGACGCCCGACTGATCTAGGCTCGCAAAGGGGTTCTTGTTATAGATCTCTTTGCGCTGATACTCATCGTAGAATAAGCCCATGTCGTCGCGGCTCAAGCCCAATGTAGTCTGCGTAAGATCGTTCGTGCCGAAGCTGAAGAACTGCGCCTCTTCCGCGATCTGCTCAGCAGTGATTGCCGCACGTGGCACCTCGATCATCGTTCCTACTATGTAGTCGATCTTGATCTGGTTCTTCTCCATCACTTCGGCAGCAACACGGTGCACGATCGCCAACTGGTCTGCCAGTTCCGCCTTGAAGCCAACCAATGGAATCATGATCTCCGGGTTTACCTTCATTGGCGACTTCTTCGCCGTCATCACTGATGCCGCCGCCTCGAACACTGCTCGAACCTGCATTTCCGTGATTTCGGGGTAAAGGATGCCCAAGCGACAGCCACGGCAACCCAGCATTGGGTTCTCTTCATGTAGTGCCTTGATGCGCTCGATCACGAACTCTAGTGGCAAGCCAAGCTTGTCTGCTAGCTGGCGACGCACCGCGTCGTCCTGTGGCAGGAACTCATGCAAAGGAGGATCGAGGAGGCGAATTGTGACCGGGCGCCCAGCCATAGCCTTGAACAAACCAACGAAATCTTTACGCTGGAAAGGCAGCAGCTTTCTTAGTGCCGCTTTGCGTTGTACCTGATCCACCGCCAGAATCATCTGCCGCATGAAATCGATGCGATCGCCTTCAAAGAACATATGTTCTGTACGACACAGGCCGATGCCCTCTGCTCCATAAGCTACAGCCGTCTCAGCCATCGCTGGAGTATCCGCATTGGTGCGTATGCGCAGCTTGCGGTACTTATCAGACCAAGCCATTACGGTTTGGAATAACTCATAGGTATAGCTCTTCTCAGGCTTCAAGGTGCCCTCAAGTACGCGCTTAACTTCAGAGTCCGCGCTTTCGATCATGCCCTTATAAATCGCACCAGTGGTGCCATTGATCGAGATATAGTCGCCTTCAGACAGCGTAACTCCGCCGGCCGTTAGAGTGCGTTTCTCATAGTTGATCGTGACATCGCCTGCGCCGCAAACGCAGACCTTGCCAAGCTGACGAGCAACGAGTGCCGCGTGGGAGGACACACCGCCACGAGTAGTAAGAATGCCTGATGAGTAGAGCATGCCCTTGAGGTCGTCTGGCGAGGTCTCTGTACGGCAAAGCACTACTTTATTGCCCTTGCGCGACTCGATCTCTGCAGCAGCGGCGGTGAAGGCGATGCGACCTGTTGCAGCCCCTGGACCTGCCGGTAGGCCTTTGCCTATCATCGTGGCTTCTTTCTGCGAGCGTACATCGAAGATCGGGACCAGAAGGGTATCTACAGATTCTGCAGGAATCTTCAGCAGCGCGGTGCGCTGATCCATGAGCTTTTCTTTTACCATTTCTACCGCGATACGAATCGCCGCAAGGCCTGTGCGTTTGCCGTTGCGAGTCTGCAACATAAAGAGTCTGCCACCTTCGATAGTGAACTCGAAGTCCTGCATATCTTTGAAATGGCTTTCTAGTTTCGTGCGCACTTTCTCAAGGGCTGCGAAACTCTTTGGCATTTCCTTTTCCATGACAGAGATCGCTTTAGGGGTGCGCACACCCGCTACTACGTCTTCGCCTTGGGCATTGATCAAATATTCGCCATAGAAGCGCTTCTCGCCATTGGCTGGGTCGCGGGTAAATGCAACACCCGTGGCGCAGTCGTCGCCAGCATTGCCGAACACCATTGCCTGAATGTTGACGGCTGTGCCCCACTCTGCTGGGATGCCATATTGCTGGCGGTATAGAATTGCGCGGTCGTTTCTCCAAGACCCGAACACGGCGCCAGTAGCACCCCATAATTGCTCGTACACGTCTTGTGGAAAGGCTGTTCCGGTGCGCTTGCGAATAAGCTCTTTATACTGCCCGACCAACAGCTGCAGGTCTTCGGCGGTTAATTCGCTGTCTAGTTTCTTGTTCAGCGACTTCTTCAATGCATCTAATAGTTCGTGAAATGGGTCGTCAGACTCTTCGTCAACCGCTTGCACGCCCATCACCACATCGCCATACATCTGAATGAAGCGGCGGTAGCAGTCCCACGCAAAGCTAGGCTTGCCGGAGATCTTTGCTAAGCCTTCAACTGTGACATCGTTGAGGCCGAGGTTAAGAATGGTATCCATCATGCCAGGCATAGAGTCGCGGGCACCGGAGCGCACGGACACTAGCAAGGGGTTGTCCTTGCCGCCGAACACTTTTTTCATCTGCTTCTCGATGAGCCCGACTGCAGTTTTCACATCCGACGTTAAGCTCTTTGGATAGCTGCGGCCGTGTGCGTAGAAATAGGTACACACCTCTGTACTGATGGTAAAGCCAGGGGGAACTGGCAAGCCAATCGCCGCCATCTCTGCAAGGTTTGCACCCTTGCCGCCCAATAGCTCGCGCATGGTCGCGTTACCATCGGTCTGCTGACCGAAATTGTAAACGTACTGAGATGATTTAGTGGTCTTGACGGACTTTGCCGCTTTTTTAGTGGTGGTTTTTTTAGTGGCGTTCATAGCGGTTTGTTTCATAGTCCCAGGTCTGCTCATGACAAGTGGAGCGGAAGGATAAAACAACTCCTCTTTAAAATCCATAGCGGAGCAGAGTCCGCAAGGCTTGTAGGCTTTGCATTCGCTAACAAAAACAACAATCTAAATGCATATTTTGTTTGTGCGGTGCCTGCTGTATTCTTGCTTGCTCAGTCAAAACCCTTGGAAGCGCCCCGTGTCTTTGCAGAACAAGCCAGTTCCGAGTGTCGAAATGCCCCCTTGGACATTGTTTTGCGCAGCCGTTGATAATTACGGCGATATCGGTGTGTGTTGGCGACTCGCGCGGCAGCTGCGACAAGAGTATGGCATCACCGTAGAGCTGTGGGTAGATGACTGGGCTGCGCTTGCGCGCTTCCTGTCGGAGCCTACCATCGCATCGCAAGATAGCCATGTAGTGCAAGGCGTGCAGTTTCGTCATTGGCGCTCACCGTGGGTAATTAGTGCGCAGTCACTTGAGCGTATAGCATCCTCCGCCGTCATCATTGAAGCCTTTGCCTGCTCTTTGCCTTCTTCACTCATCAGCGCCATGGCCGATAGTGCTACACCTGCACTGTGGTTGAATTTGGAGTACCTAAGCGCAGAAGACTGGGTGAGAGTTTGTCATGCGCTGCCTTCTCCGCAGAGTGTTCCCAACGCCGCTGGTGTGCTCGTAGGGCTAAATAAGTTTTTTTTCTTCCCGGGTTTTGTAGAGGGTACTGGGGGGGTGCTGCGCGAAGCCGGTTTGCTGGAAAGGCATGCCAGCTTGCAGTCGGCCTTGCCCCTTACCCGTGCAGCTTTCTTGGCACCGTTTGCACTTTCCAATGAGCTGTTCGAAGATCGGCGCGGCTTAGTGATGTCCCTGTTTTGCTACGAGGGGCTTGCCTTGCTAAGCCTTTTGGCGGCTTTGGAGGAGGCGGCCGAAAGTACACTTTGTCTCGTTCCCGAGGGTCGCAGCCTGCGCAGCGTGCAATCTTTCTTCGAACTAGATGAGGAGCCGCTGCCGGGCACCGTGCTAGGGCGTGGCTCGCTCACCCTTGTAGTGCTGCCTTTCTCAGATCAAGACGACTACGATCGCCTGCTGAGCCTTTGTGATTTCAATATTGTGCGAGGTGAGGACTCCTTTGTCAGGGCGCAGTTCGCAGGCAAGCCAATGTTATGGCATCTGTATCCTCAGCATCAGGACGCCCATCTGCCCAAAATGGAGGCATTCTTCTCTCTATATAGCGAGAAAAGTAAGGCGGAGGCCACTTTGCACAGCTTTTGGAGTTGCTGGAATCAAGGTGAAGATTGTCGCGATCTATGGCATCATCTGCGGCCACAACTTCCGGCCCTGCAACGACAGGCTCGGAGCTGGCAGCAAAAACTGGCCCAGAGGCCTGATCTAGCCGCTAATCTAGTACAGTTTTATCGCGAAAGAGGCGAGATTAACGGTACGGATGGCGCCTGTTAAAGGTCAGAAGACCCAAGCCCAAATGAAAGTTTTACAAAACATGAAATCGAGACTTTACCAATGAAAACAGCGCAAGAAATCCGTGCCGGACAGGTCATGATGATCGACGGTTCACCTTGGAAGGTGCAGAAGACTGAGTTTAACAAATCCGGCCGTAACTCTGCCGTTTGTAAAATGAAGCTGAAAAACCTACTCAATGGCGTCGCAACCGAGACTGTCTATAAGGCCGACGACAAATTCGAAATGGTCATACTCGAGCAGAAAGAGGTGACCTACTCTTACTTCGCAGATCCTATGTATGTCTTCGTAGACTCCGATTACGAACAGATCGAGATTGCGAAAGATGATCTCGATAACGTGATCGACTATATCGAAGATGGCATGGAAGATATTTGTGCTGCGGTGTTCTACAACGGCAAGGTAATCTCCATCGACCTGCCTAATACTATCGTTCGCGAAATCGAATATACAGAGCCTTCGGCACGCGGAGATACATCCGGCAAAGTGATGAAGACAGCGCGTCTGAAAAGTGGACACGAAATGAGTGTTTCTGCTTTCTGTGAGATCGGCGATTCTGTTGAGCTAGATACTCGTACTGGCGAGTACAAGTCGCGCATCAAGGGCTAGTATTAGCGCTCGATTTGCATAGTTCCGACACGAAGCAACGTGCCTCGTGTCGGATATTGTGTCTGCGCTAATGACGTTTGAAAATATTCTTTCTCACGACATTGATGATGTATTGAAAAGGCTCAGAGGGAAGGGTTAAAGTATCCGCTCCGGTGCCACCTTCGTGGTCTCCAATCCTGATGTTAAGGTGATTCATCATGTCCAAAGAGCGCAATGCCAAGAAAGAAGTAAAGAAAAAACCTGCCTTATCTTCAAAAGAGAAAAAAGTCGCTAAGAAAGTAAAGAAAGAGTCCCGAGTCGATTGACCCTAAGCTCGTAGATCCTTGGCTGTGTTATTGATGAAAGACTACCATGTACTAGTAATCGGACCACGCCGTGGGCTCATAGATGAGTTGCGTGAGCGACGCATTCCTTTCTCGATCTGGCAGAATCGACAAGTGTTCAATGTCAGCGCCGGGCAAAAGAGTGTGATCGCTCCCTTTTGGAATTCCGCAGAAAAAAACCGCGAGCAGATCCGCAAGTCTTTTTCAGGCCAGCGTTTCACCCATGTGATTGCTGGCACTGAGTCCTCCGTACTACCAGCAGCCGTTGCCCGTCGCCAGGTTGGCGCACGACTTTCCAGTGCCGCCACCGGCACGCGTTGTCGCGATAAGCTCCATATGAAGCAGCACCTCGCCGGTTTTGGTATTCCCATGACGCGCTTCCTTGCAGACTCTCCAGACCTCGACCCAAGGCAGGTGTTCGCTGAGCTAGGGTCGCCAGTGGTGCGCAAATTCCGCAAGTCCTCGGGAGGCAGGGGCTTAACATTGCTCGAACGCGAGCAAGACTATGTGCCTGGCGAGCAGGGTGGCTGCATCCTAGAACGCTATATCAATGCGCCCGAAGTAAGTGTCGAATCCTTTATTGACAATGGCGATATTCAATTTACAAATATCACGGCCTATCACCGCAAGGGGCATAGCAATTTTGTACCGGCGGTTCTGGATAAGGGGTTAAGCGATACGTTACTTGCTATGAATGAGCGAGTGATCTCAGCGCTAGGAGTCGCATGGGGCATGACTCATTTGGAGTTGTACCTTACCCAGAATGGTCCCTTGTTCGGTGAGGTTGCACTGCGTCCGCCCGGCGGCTATATCATGAACGCGATCAGCCATGCGTGGGACTTCAATCCTTGGGCCGCCTTCGTGGCGATGGAGTTGGGTGAGGCCTTTGATTTCCCGGAACATGCCAGTCAGTTCGCCGCCTCGGAAGTTCTCTATCCGGGGGCAGGGCTTGTGAGTGCGGTTAGAGGGAAATCGCGAATCCTAGACGAACAAGGCGTTCGGGAGTTTCGCTTGAAGGTGAAGGTGGGGGAGAAGCTCCCGGCACGTACAAGCTTGGGGCATGACACTGGCTATGTTGTACATGCCAGTGCCAGTCCAGAAGAAAGACTTGCACTACACGAGCTTATCGAGCGCGAACTCATTATTGAGTTAGCAGCGCCAGACGCGGCCAACTAATCTTTTACGAAAAGAGTGACTAATGGCACGTCGCCGACTTGGCGACTCCAGTGTCCGTGAGTGGCTGGGTCAAAAACAGTTTTCGCGGGTAATAGGTCCGCTGAATAAAAGTGCTCGCCCGCCTTAAAAAGACGCGTACTCCCGTCTGCTAATCCAATCTCCATCGCGCCACTTAGAACGAATAGCCACTGCGGGGAGCTGGTGCAGTGCATCTCGCTACGAAAGCCAACTGGGCTTTCGCGCAATTGCAACTCTTGTGCCGCGAATTCGCGTGACAGCCGAACTTCGGGGGTGCCTTCGGTTAGGGGAACTTCTTCGTTGCGGAATTTCGCGTGACCGTCCGCATCGGTGAATAACACAGTCTTGGTAAATGTTTGCATGGGATCTCCGTCAGAACAACCGGCGGGCGCAGAGCCCGCCGAACACAAACTGACTCAACTTAAGAAAAGCGCAACGACTACATCGCGCGCCGGGCTTCGTTGATCACTAATTCCACAGGCACCGAGCCCATGTTCTTGATCTGATAGGCGCCGTTTGGTTCACGCCATGCCCAGTCACCATTGGCCGTGAGTTCGGCGGTTATGCCGTCGGTGCGAGTGACGTGTGTTAAGCCTTCGGTAACCTGTACGACTACGCTGGGGTTTTTATGGGTCTGCGGAGCCGAAGTCTCGCCTGGAGCGAGCGTGACGCGGTAAGAGCGGAAATACAGATTCTCTAATTCTGGCTCGCCTGCAAGACCTGTTGGTCGATCACTTGTCAATGAGCCCATAGCAGGGCCGTAATTAGTCAGTGCAATGATGCGGAACAGCCCAGGGCCTTGGTTGGCTACTTGGTGAGTAAAATTCTCCTGCACATAATCGGTGTTGCTGGAGATCCGTCCCTCTGACGGACCAGTGCCCGAGCTGATGAACGTGTACATGATCGCCGCATCATGGGTATGGAATAAGGTCATGTCGCCTGGATTGATCTGTACATCGAGTAGTCGAATATCACCATCTTTATGCATGGTGCGGTGACGTGGCTCTTGCAGGATAGGAACCACACGGTCGTTTGGACCGGGAGTTTCCGCAGCTTCGGCAGCAATGCTAACGGGGCTGTTGGAGAGGTAGAACATCAGGCCGCAAACGGCGAGACTGGACTGGGTCAAAATTGTTCGTATACGCATTGGGATATCCCTTATTGTTATTAGGGTAAACGGTTTTTTGCGGGGCCTTGCAGTGCTGTGAAAGCGCATCGCATTGCCCAAGATTAAACAGCCTGAGCACACGACGCAATCATCGATTGCATAATTAAGCAGTTTCTTCGCGGTGGCGTATAAACCAAGTGCGATGAATCTTGGGGTTGCGGGCAAAATCCTTATCGATACTGGCCGGCGAGCAGTCCTGGACTAGGTAATTCTCGCTTACTTCCTCGTCGAGCTGGAAGCGGCGGTGATTATTGGAGAATATCAGCAGGCCATTAGGTGCTAGCACACGCATGCAGTGGCCGATTAGCTCCTGATGATCGCGCTGTATATCCAGTACATTCTCGGTGCTCTTGGAGTTTGAGAAGGTGGGTGGGTCTAGGAAGATAAGGTCAAACTCTTCCTGTGCTTCCTGTAGGTAGCTCAGGCAGTCGGTCTGCACCAAGGCATGCTCACTCATGTCGATATTGTTGAGCTCGAAATTGCGCTGTGCCCACTGCAAATAGGTGCGCGACAGATCTACGCTTGTAGTGGACACTGCACCGCCCAAGGCTGCGTGCACGCTGGCAGTCGCCGTGTAGCAATATAGGTTCAGGAAGCGGCAGTTACGGCTGTGCTGGTAGATCCATTGGCGTATGGGGCGGTGGTCGAGAAACAGCCCCGTGTCTAAGTAGCGCTCCAAGTTCACGATAAAACGCGCCTCGCCTTCCTGCACCTCGAAGTCTTCACCTTCCTTATGGGTAGGCCGATACTGCTCGCTACCCTTTTGCTTCTCGCGAACCTTGAGAGTGATCTGTTGTGGCGGAATCTGCAAAGCGTCTTGCATCACTACGCAAAGGGCCTGATAGGCCTGACGGCGACGTTCGGCGGCATCCTCATCGCTGATAGTGGCGGGCGCTTTATATTCCTGCATATGAATATGGGTGCCGTAACAGTCGATCGCAAACGCGTATTCGGGCATATCAGCGTCGTAGAGGCGATAGCATTCATGACCTTGCGTACGCGCCCATTTGCCAAGGCTGCGCAGGTTCTTGCGCAGTCTATTGGCGAACATCTGTGCGCCATTATCTAATTCAATTTGAGGCTGAGCTATGCGAGATGCTCTCTCGGCGTAGGGCGCAGGCGTTTGTTGTTGGCGTTTGTTGTAGATGCTGTCCGCATCTATGCGCATCAGCAAGAGTTTAGCCGGCAAGGCGCCATTGAAGAGGGCGTATTGCTTATGGCTATGTATGCCGAGTAATTTACCCCACTCGGGTTTGGCGGTGAAAATGGCTGCGCTAGCGCCTAAAGCATTCTCATGCAACCAAGTACCTAGCTCTGTGTAGAGGAGTTCGACTTCAGTCTGCTCCCCGAGGCGCTCAGCATAGGGCGGGTTGCAGATTACCAGGGTAGGTGGTTCGGTCAAATGTGTCTGTGCGAGTCCGCCCTCACTCAATTGAACGAAAGCTTCCACGCCTGCGCGCTGTGCGTTGCGGCGTGCCTTGTCGATAGCGCGCGGGTCGATGTCGGAGCCTATGGTCATGCCCTGCCAGTCTTTCGCAGCAGCCTTGCGAGCCTCGGCCTCCTGGTGTACTTCTTGCCAAATCTGTAGTTGATGATGAGGCCAGGGGGGCAGGACGCTCTCGCGTATTAGGCCCGGAGCTATATCGAGCGCCATCAACGCGCCCTCTATCAATAATGTGCCGGAACCACACATTGGGTCGTAGAGTGTGGGCTTTATGTTGTCACGTTGTGGCCAGCCAGCGCGCATGAGTAGTGCTGCGGCGAGTGTCTCTTTCAGAGGTGCTTCACCCTGTTCCAATCGGTAATTGCGACGGTGAAGGCTTGCGCCAGCCAAGTCGATACCAAGGCTCAAGCGATCCTTCTTGATTACCGCGTGTATAAGTAAATCCGGTGCGTCTCGAGACACATTGGGTCGCTCTAGGCCCTTGTTGCGGAACTGATCGACAATCGCATCCTTTATGCGCTGGGCAACGAATTGAGTGTGGATTAGCTGCTCCGTACTGCCGGCGGCGCTGATTAACAGCGTGTGACCAGGGAGTAAGTGATCGCTCCAGTCCACGATACTAGCGCTGTCATATAGGTCATCCGCGCTCATCACTGGGCCTTCGGCAAGCAGTAAGATTACGCGATTACATAGGCGCGAGAACATGATTAAGCGATAAGCAACGCGCAGGTCCGCTGTGCAATAGACCCCCGCCACGCTCTGGCGCACTTGCTGTGCCCCGCATTCGCGTAGTTCGTTCTCGAGAAGGCCTTCGAGGCCTTTGGAGCAGGTGACGAATAAGGACAGGGCGCTAGCTTGCTGCGCGTTTTTCTGGGATGAGCTCATGGAGTTAGATCTGTAAATATTGCATGAGGGCGGCAAGGGTAGCTGAGCCGCCGAAAATGTAGATGGCACAGATTATACCCTCTCCAATGGACACGCCCATCAAAGTTTTCCAAACACTGATACGCAACACGCTGCAGATGCACACAATCATGTCGGTGGGAATGAACGGCGCAAAGCCCCATAAGCTGATGACAGGTAGCTCGCGCTTCCGCAATAGATTGATCAAGCGTTCGACTTGCTCTGGATAATGCGTGAAGAAAAAGTTATCGAAACGCATGGATTTGGTCATGTAATAGAGCACAGCAGACGAGCTGTAGACCGCCAGTTGATTGACTAGAAAGAGAGGCAATGGCGGAAAAACGAGTATGCCCGCCAACACGAAAGGCGTTGAAGGAATTAGCGTGAAGCCGCGCAGGGTACTAATGACCAAGTACACAGCAAGACCGCTGTAAAGGTTGTCCGAGAAGAAGCTGCGAATATTATCTGGTTCGAATAAGTCGGGCCGCATTGTATAGAGGCCAAGGCAGGTCGCGATCAGGGCCAGCCACAGATAGAGGCCAAAGGAGCCGACGGTTTCGAATTTGTCTTTGTTCACAGTCTTAGAATCACTTGGTCATACTATAGACAAACGCGGGCAGAATATTCAAAGGCACGAAGTCGATGTGATCCATCTCTTTGCCGAATACCGCTTCTATATCGCCCTTATTACTCCTGAAATATTGATATTGCAGGTAGATGCCCCCGTCGTTCAATGCGAACTTAAAGCCTTCGATTAGGCGATAGAGGAAGGCGTTCTGATCATTCATGCGCGAGAAGTTCTTAAGGGGTAGGGACGAGACGATCACGTCATAGTGTTCGGCTCTTGTCAAAAGCTCTGTGACGCAGCCGTTGAAAAGCTGCACTTTTTTCAGTGGATTGGCCTGTATCATGCGCTCGATCCACGGATTGTACTCGCTCTTTATTTCGGAGACATCGAGGGTGGAGTCGATGGACATACGCCGAATTATTTCGCGTGTGAAGGGACCTTTACCGCTGCCTATTTCGAGAATGCGTAAGGGTTTGGTGAAGTCGATCTTGCCAACCATGGAGTTGACCAAGAAGCTAGAGCTGCCTACTAGAAGGCCGTCTTCACTAATGTTTCGTTTGATTTTCTTGTAGAAATTTATGGCCACAAAATACTCAGCTTTGATCTCAAAACGCGACCACGGGTAGCCCCTCGTCAAGAGCGGCTACACTAGCACAGAAAGGCATATGGAGCACAGCATGGCCCGAATATAGTTGCATGTGTAGCACGGTGATACTCCTATTTGACCGCTCTTCGCCAGAGTTACTGACAGATTGTTGTCAAAATCGCGAAGGTACCCGCAGGAGTTGGGCGGGAAATTGCGAAATTCCGCTATCGAAACAGTGGGTTAAACGAGTTTAACCTAGCCTAAAAAAAGCTTTTTTTTGTGGAGGGTTTTTCTATATTATGCCGAAGAGCGGCAAAACAGCTGGCCCCGCGTGGGTCGATAGCCGGTCAACCTACGCGAACTTCAGATCCATTGGGAAACATTATGCTGCTTGCTATCGTCATTTTCTATCTCGTCATTTCGATCGCTATTGGTCTTTACGCCGCCCGTAAGGTGCACTCGGCGAGTGACTATATTACTGCCGGGCGTAGCCTGCCAATGCCAATGGTAATGGCCATGGTCTTCGCCACTTGGTTCGGTGCTGAAACCGTTCTAGGAATCTCGGCGACATTCCTCGATGAAGGCTTCCGTGGCCTGATTTCCGACCCGCTAGGCGCGTCTATCTGCTTGGTGCTCTTTGGTCTAGTGTTCGCATTGCCACTGTATCGCTTGAAGTTAATGACGCTCGGTGACTTTTTTCACATTCGATACAACAAAAGTACAGAGTTAGTGCTCTCTGCATGCATCGTCCTGTCTTATCTCGGCTGGGTGTCTGCGCAGGTAACTGCGCTCGGGCTGGTCTTTAATGTGTTGTCAGAAGGTGGTGTGTCGATGACGCAAGGAATGCTCATCGGCTCCGCCGTAGTGCTCGCCTATACTCTGTTTGGTGGCATGTGGTCAGTTGCTGTGACCACCTGTGTGCAGATGGTCATTATTGTCATCGGCCTAGTGTTAGTAACCAGTACTGCGAGTGACATGGCCGGCGGAGTGTCAGATGTGCTGAGCAAGGCAGCTGCAGAAGGCAAGTTTGAATGGCTGCCATCTATGGACTTAGTCGATATGCTCAGCTGGATGGCGGCGCTGTTTACTTTGGCACTTGGATCCATTCCGCAGCAGGATGTTTTCCAGCGTGTGAATACGTCAAAGAACGAGAGTGTGGCCGTGTGGGCGACCACTTTCGGTGGCATTGCCTATTTCTTGTTCGCGGCAGTGCCACTCTATCTTGCTTATAGCGCAAGTATAATCGACCCGGGGCAGACTGATTTGCTGATGCAAGAAGACTCTCAGCTGGTGTTACCGACCTTCGTTCTCACGCACATGCCTTTCTGGTTGCAGGCTGTGTTCTTTGGTGCCTTGTTATCCGTCATCATGAGCACCGCATCCAGTACGTTACTGGCGCCGTCAGTGACTTTTACCGAAAACGTGTTGAAGAATTTTCGGCCAAATATGAGCGATGCAGAGCTTCTGAAGTCCACTCGAATTACCGTGTTTTTCTTTACGCTTCTGGTAGTGGCCAATGCGACTTTGTCTAACGAGAGTATTCATGGCATGGTCGAAAACGCCTATAGAATCACCCTAGCGGGGGTGTTTGTGCCTTTGACGGCAGGCCTGTTCTGGTCCAGAGCAAGTAACTTAGGCGCGGCCCTCTCTATGGCCTTGGGGCTAGGTAGTTGGTTGGTGTTGGAGGTCTTCTTCGCAGACTTGCCTTTCGAGCCGCAGTTGCTTGGTCTGCTGCTTAGTTTCATCGGTATGGTAGTAGGCTCTTTTATTTCCCCGAACCCGCATTCTGCGAATCGCCACGGTCTGGCGCAAGTTACTCTCGTATGACGCTATTACGACCCTGTCGAATAGTTTCTGGTTACGGGCAATATAAGGTGCGGCTATGCTGAGCTACCGTCACAGTTTTCACGCTGGCAATCACGCCGATGTGTTGAAACATTTAGTTTTATTAGGGCTGTTTAAAAAGCTATGCGCCAAAGACAAAGCGTTTAGCTATATTGACTCCCACAGCGGCGCGGGTATGTACGACCTACTTAGCAGCAATGCCTTAATGAATGCTGAGTACGAAAGTGGCATTAGCCGCTTATGGCAGCGCGACTTGAAGCATTCGCTCCTACAGGACTATCTTGCCTGTGTAGCTTCATTCAACGAAGACGGTCAGCTTCGTTTCTATCCTGGTTCCCCTGCCTTTGCGCTATGGTCAGCTAGGTCTCAGGACCGGCTACAACTGCTCGATCTGCAGCCCGAAGAGCTTGGGGTGTTGCAGTATTATCTAGGGCGTGACGAGCGGGTGAGTATCCATCAGCGCGACGCTTTTGAAGGCTTGCTCGCCCTAACGCCGCCGGAGCCACGACGTGGTTTGGCGCTGATCGATCCCTCCTTTGAACAGAAAGAGGACTACCAGCGTGTGGTCAGCGTGGCGAAGAAAGTCATGCGCCGTTGGCCTGTCGGCATTATGGCTATCTGGTATCCCATACTCGCTTCGGAGCGAGACCGCAGCGCTTGGCTCAAGGCAGCACTGCATCGCGAGAAATTAAGTTCTGTGACGAGTATCGAGCTGCGCGTTGCCGAACAGGCTCAGGAGTATGGGATGCACGGTTCTGGCATGCTTCTTATCAACACTCCTTGGCAGTTTTCTGCCCTAATGCAGGACGTGCTCGAAGAGGCGGTACCGTTGCTAGGCGATAACGCCTCTTTCCTGATCGAGACCCTTACCGAAGCTGAGTAAACTAAGGCCTAAGAGCACTGCAAATCTTTGTTGGACTTGCTAATTTCACTGCGCTAGTCTTGCTTGGGGGAAAGGCTCGAGCCGCACAGGATGATGCGGCGGGAATCGAAAATAATAAATACAGATTCAGTCCTATGTTGCATTGTCTGGCCCTGTCTGTGTTTTCGTATCCTATGCGCTTCGGCGCCCTGCCAAATGATTACCATTGACCGTTCGCGTTAAACCGAAGCGGCCGAATGGTCGGTTTGTGTTCGAATGGCAAATCGTTGGTTCGCAGTTTATTCATTTGCTCAGAGAGGAAAAAACAATGAGAGAAGAGCATGAAGTGTCGGGATTTTCCCGGCCGTTGACGCACAGTCGTTGGCGTTCAATTAGTAGAGTATTGACCAAAGCGTTGCCCTTAGGGCTTCTGGTGTCTGTAGCAAGTACAGCCTTCGCCCAAGAAGAAGTCGAATGGACCCATCTTGGTGGCGATCCTGAGCACACGCGCTACACCCCGGCAAATAATATTACCCCTAGCAACATCGGCGAGCTGAAAGAGGCTTGGGTGTGGGATGGTGCTAGTTTCGATGCGCAGAGTGGTCGCTCTACGCCCAGTTACGTCGAAGGCAAGCTGTTTACAGTGGCTGGCCCGCGTCGTCATGTTATCGCTATGGATCCTGTAAGCGGCGAGACGATATGGTCCTACCGCGAACCAAATACCTTTCGTTGGGAATACTCCATGCGTAAGGACTACGGTAAGGGTGTTGCCTACGCGCAAGTCGACGGCAAGGGCGTAATCTACATTATTAGCCCCGCTTTCTTCCTGACGGCGCTAGACGCTGACACTGGTGCGCCGCTAGAGGGCTTCGGTAAGCCTGTGCCAATCGATGGGTTCCCGCAGACGGGTGTGGTCGATTTGCTGGGTGATCTCGGGCACGATTTCGACCCCTACTTCGGCATTCCGAAGGAAGTAGGCTATGTCACGTCTTCCTCGCCACCCATCGTGGTCAACGGCGTTGTGGTGGTCGGTAACTCTGCGGAACAGGGCTACAACCAATCCCGCATGGAAAATATTCCTGGCGATATCCTCGCATATGACGCTAAGACTGGCGCATTTAAGTGGAAATTCAACGTGATTCCTCGGCCGGGCGAATTCGGTCACGACACCTGGGAGAATGATGCTTGGCAGTACACCGGGGATGTCTCTCCTTGGGCGCCGCTCTCGGCAGACCCAGAGTTGGGGCTAGTTTATATCCCCACTAATCCACCTACAGTGGATTACTACGGTGGCTTCAGCCCGGGCGACAACCTGTTTG
The DNA here is from genome assembly GCA_963977405.1 of uncultured Gammaproteobacteria bacterium. Lineage (GTDB taxonomy): Bacteria > Pseudomonadota > Gammaproteobacteria > Pseudomonadales > Pseudohongiellaceae > UBA5078. Next base: position 1,890 of record CAXBOY010000052.1, on the reverse strand, counting down.
GCACTAGCCTCATTGCGATAGACGTGGAAACTGGAGAGCGTCGTTGGCACTTTCAGTTAGTGCACCATGATATCTGGAACTACGATGTGCCTACGGCGCCCGTATTGCTGGATGTGATGCACAATGGTCAGAAGGTGCCGGCGGTGGCGCAGGCAACAAAACAGACGCTATTGTTTGCCTTCAATCGCGAGACTGGCGAGCCTTTGTGGCCGATCGAAGAGCGCCCAGTGCCCGTATCCCATGTGCCTGGCGAATTTGCATCGCCCACGCAGCCTTTCCCAACTAAGCCTGTGGCTTATGATCTGAACGGCTTGACGGTAAATGACCTGATTGACTTCACCCCAGAGCTTCGTCAGCAAGCGATTGCAGCGTTAGCGGACTGGCAGATAGGTCCTTTGTATAACCCTCCGCTGCACCGCGATAACGATCTCGGTAAACGCGGCGCTTACTGGTGTCCAGGTGGCGGTGGCGGTTCCAATATCACCGGCCCTGCCGCGGGTGATCCCGAAACCGGCATCCTGTTTGTCACGTCTCAATCAGCCTGTAGTGCGATACAACTACTGCCAGGCGAAGAGGCCGACCTACGCTATATGACGGACAATGGCACAACGACTACCGGCGTAACGCCTGCGCGTTATGCTAATGGCCCTGGCGCTGGCGCACCGCGTCATCCAACAGGTCTGCCTCTGTGGAAACCACCGTATAGCCGCATTACCGCTATCGACCTAAACACTGGCGAGCATCTGTGGATGATCCCAGTGGGTGAGACTCCTGACCGTATCAAGAACAATCCTGCGCTAGCAGGAATAGACATCGGCAACACCGGTACCGGTGCTATGGCGCCAATGATGGTGACGCCTTCGATGCTGGTCTATGCCTCCGAGACGAGCGATGGAACGCCTACTCTGTTTGCGGTGGACAAGTCCACTGGCCAGCAGCTTGGTAAGGTCACCGTTCCGGCGACAAGTCGCTATGGCATGATGAGCTATGTTCACGCAGGCGAGCAGTATATCGTTCTGCAGACAGGCAGTAAGTTAACGGCTATGTCTTTGCACGGTCCTGTTGCCAGTGGTGCAGGCGGGCACTAAAAAGCCCAATTGATGCTTTAAAGGCATGCACAAATAAAACCCGGCTGATGTAAATCAGCCGGGTTTTTTTGTTTCGAATTTGTGTGCAGGCACCATAGGCTGTGGACTTGGCGCTTACCCTGCGTTATGCTCGACGCCTCATTTCAGCGACGTTCAAGACTCGATTTTGTGGCGCTGAAGGGGCCTGAAAACTAGCTGTGCAAGGTACGGCAGATCTCAGGCGGCGATACAATAATACTAATCGTCTAGCTGAGTGATACATCTGCTCAACGAGGAAATAACAATGAGAAAAAAGACTGTTGAGTCGGGTTCTGCCCGACAGTCGGTGAGCAATCGCTGGCGTTCACTAAGAAAGACTCTGTCGAGAGCACTGCCGCTAGGCTTATTAGTTGGTGTAGCAACTCCCGCCCTAGCTCAAGACACTGTTGAGTGGACCCATCTCGGTGGCAACGCTCACCACACGCGTTATACCCCCGCAACTAACATCACCCCAGAAAATTTCGGCGAGCTCCAAGAGGCTTGGGTTTGGAACGGCGCGAGCTTCGACGCTCAAAGCGGTCGCTCTACACCTAGCTACGTCAATGGCAAGCTCTATACCGTCGCCGGTCCACGTCGCCACGTGATCGCGATGGATCCAGAAACGGGCGAGACTCTGTGGTCTTACCGCGAGCCGAATACCTTCCGCTGGGAATACTCCATGCGTAAGGACTACGGTAAGGGCGTTGCCTATGCAGAAGTCGATGGTAAGGGTGTTATATACATCATTAGCCCGGCATTCTTCCTAACCGCACTCGATGCGGAC
>CAXBOY010000051.1:0-20972 GCA_963977405.1 uncultured Gammaproteobacteria bacterium | reverse complement strand
CCGACCTTGGCAAGGTCGTGCTCTACCAACTGAGCTATTCCCGCTTAATTTCAGTTTTTACGGTTGCTGTTGGTACTAGCGGCAACCGCTTCTTTCTCCTTACTACAGGGCCAATTCTCAGTATTCGTGAGACCTGTAGGTCGAAAGAGGCGCCTATTCTAATGCCATAACAAACTATGTCAAGCACTGGCTTTGGGTATTTCGTTATAAGCTCATTTCCCCCTTAAAGTAGGCAGTGCTGCGCTTAGATATGTGAGCATGGACCACAGACTAAATACCGCAGAAACATAGATTAAAACGTAGCCAAGCCACACTATCGCCTCCGGTGTGCTGGCCTCCACTGCTAATAAGATAGTGATGGCAATCATCTGCACCGTGGTCTTCACTTTGCCGATATAGCCCACCTTTACCAGGTTACGTTGATTGCTATTGGCCATCCACTCGCGCAGGGCCGATACGAACACCTCCCGCGCGATGATGATGGCGGTAGGCAGTACGAACCAGATCGAGGGGTGGTTGGCGGCTAAGAGCACCATAGCCATCACCACCAATAGCTTGTCGGCCACAGGGTCGAGGAAGGCGCCGAAGTCGGAGGTCTGGTTGAGCTTGCGAGCAAGATAGCCGTCTAGCCAGTCGGTAAGGCTAGCTATGGCAAATAAGCCGGCGGCTAATAGGTTGTGATGGGGCAAGTCCGAGTAGTGCAGGATGATCACGATAGGGATCATGAACACTCGTGAGACTGTCACTATGTTGGCGGCGTTCAAGATTATGGCAGTTCTCCCCACATTCCGTGCTGTGTGATTCGGTATCGCGCCGATGGATTGACGGTATGGGCATTCTACTCGTTATGCAGCCAAGCATAAATCTCTTCAGCCAGCTTTATGCTAATGCCGGGCACTTTAGTCAGCTGGTCCTCGCTGGCGCGCTCTATCTCCTGCTGCCCGCCGAAATGCTTGAGCAGGTCGCGGCGCTTCTTGGGGCCAAGGCCTGGTATTTGTTCGAGTTGGGACTTATTGCGGTTCTTAGCCCGCCGTGCGCGGTGTCCGGTGATGGCGAAGCGGTGTGCCTCGTCGCGGATCTGCTGCAATAGGTGAAGGGCGATTGACTCGCTGGGCAGCACGATCTCTTTAACTTGGTCGCCGCCAAGGGAGAGGAAGAGAGTCTCCTGCCCTGCCCTGCGGCTGATGCCCTTAGCGATGCCTATCAATTGCACATTCACCAGCTGGCATTCGTCTATCACGCGCCGAGCCTGGGATAGCTGCCCCTTGCCGCCGTCTATCAGCAGGATGTCGGGCACTTTGCCACCATCCACAGACTCTGCGGCCTCTTTGGCCACGCGGGTATAGCGGCGGCTCAGGGCTTGGTCCATGGCGGCGTAGTCGTCGCCCCCGGTGATGCCCTCTATGTTGAAGCGGCGGTAGTCGGTCTTAAGGGGACCATTGGTGTCGAACACCACGCAGGAGGCCACGGGGCTCTCGCCGCCGGTATGGCTGATGTCGAAGCACTCGATGCGCTGCGGCATGGCGTCAAGGTCCAAGGCCTGTTGCAGCTGCTCGAAGCGCTGCTGCACGTTCTGCTTATTACTCACGAAGCTCTGCAGGCCCTGCTGCACATTGGTGATCGCCATGGCCTGCCAGCGGGCGCGGTGGCCGCGCACATTACTGCTGATCTTCACTGCGCGCCCGGCGCAATAGGTTAGCGCCTCGGCAAGGGCCTTGGCGTCGTCTATGGCGGGGGCAATAATGAGCTCGCGGGGAATATTGGGGGCATTGTCTTCCTTGGCGTAATACTGGCCGATGAAGGCACTGAGCAAGGCGCGCTCGGAGTCTGCGAGCTTATCCCGTGGAAAGAAACTCTTGCTGCCAATCAGGCGGCCGCCGCGGATAACAATCAAGTGCACGCTGGCGTAGCTGCCATGCATCGAGGCGGCCAGTACGTCTGCGTCGCTACCTTGGTCAGACACGTATTGCTGATCGTGAATACGGCGCAGGTCCACTATCTGGTCGCGTATCTGGGCGGCCTTCTCGAACTCTAGGGCCTCGGCCTTTGCCTCCATTTTAGCTGTGAGCTCTTTGATCAGCATGTCGCTGCGGCCATTGAGGAATAAGGTAGAGAAATGTACGTCCTGCGCATAGTCCTCGGGTGAGATCAGCCCCACGCAGGGAGCTGTGCAGCGGTCAATCTGATGCTGTAGGCAAGGTCGGGAGCGATTACGAAAATAGCTGTCTTCGCATTGGCGCAATTTGAACACCTTCTGCAAGATGCCTAAACCCTCGCGCACTGCACCAGCACTAGGATAGGGGCCGAAGAAGCTAGCGTCGCGGCGCTTGCTGCCACGATGAAAGGCCAGGCGCGGATACTCGTCCTTATGGGTCAGCATGATATAGGGGTAGGTCTTATCGTCCCGCAGCTCTATGTTATAGGGTGGGCGATGCTGCTTGATCAGGGTCTGCTCCAGCAACAGGGCTTCGGTCTCGTTGCTGGTTATGGTCACTTCGATGTTGGCGATGCGAGCTACTAAGGCCATCGTCTTGGTATCGAGCCCCGAGGCGCGGAAATAGTTGCCCACTCGCTTCTTCAGGTTTTTGGCCTTGCCCACATAGAGGATCTCGCCCTTCTCGCTCAGCATGCGGTACACGCCAGGGCGTGAACTCAAGCTGGCGATTAGCGCTTTCGGGTCAATCGGGGCGGGTGTGTCAGGAGAGTTCGACAAGGCTCGAGGCATCGCTTAGGCCGTGTTTCACGGCGAGTATGGTCAGTTCTACGTCGCTGCTCAGGGCCAGCTTGTCGAAGATACGATAGCGATAACTGTACACAGTCTTGCGGCTAAGGCGCAGTTTCTCAGAGATCAGCGTCACCTTTTGGCTATCGATCAGCATCATGGCCACTTGCAACTCGCGTTCGGAGAGTTGGTCGAAGGGCGAGGATCGGGTCTCAGTAAGCGACACTTTCTCTAGCTTTGCGGCGATACGGGGGCTTATATAGCGCTGCCCACTTTGCACAAGATGTATGGTCCACAGCATCTCTTCGGGTGGCACGCAGGGGGTTATATAGGCACAGGCACCGGCGCGCATCATGCGCGAGGGCAATACGCCAAGGCCCAATGGAATCATCACGATCACGCGGGCTTCTGGGTGATTAATCACCAAGCGCTGCGTCATTTCGATGCCACTAAGGCCAGTCTGTTTAAGATGTATTACGATGATATCGACGTCAGTGGATTCGAGCTGGAGCAAGGCCTCTTCCACGCAGTCCGCTTGGGCAACAACGTGCATGCCGGCTTCTTCTTCGATAAGCCGTTCGAGACCACTACGCAGTAATTGGTAGTCGTCGATTAACATGACGCGGATTGAACTTTGACTCTCAAGCATCTGCATAATCTTTACTTCTCTAGATTGCTCGGGCGTGCTTAAGGTATTTTTTACCATAGACACCCTCACAAGTACATATTCTCGGGTTACCGGGCCAACTGACCCACTATATTCGTGGGCTTCTCCAAAGCGGGTATCCATTGTACCTCGGGCTCCAGCACAACGCCGAAACGAGAGTGTACGGATTCGATGATTGCCATGGCCAAACCCACCACATCTTCGGCAGTGGCGTGATCGCGATTCACGATGACAAGAGCCTGTTTCTCATAGACTTGCGCCCCACCTTGCTGCTTCCCTTTCCAACCCGCTTGCTCGATCAGCCAAGCCGCGGGAACCTTGCGCTCACCCAATGCGCCCGGTGCGGCGAAACTTGGCAGTCCGGGATGTGCTTGTTGCAGTTTGGCGAAGTCCGCTGCACTTAGTACCGGGTTCTTAAAGAAACTACCGGCATTGCCTAACACTTTCGGGTCGGGCAATTTCTCGCGGCGAATAGCGCATACAGCGTCAAACACATCCTGCGCCGTTACTGCCTCGCCTTTATCGGCCAATGCATCCGCTAATGCCCCATAACTTAAGTTAGGCGCAGCACTGCCGCTTAATTCGAAACTCACAGCCAGCACGATCTTCTGGTCTCGCAAGGGGCCCTTGAACACACTATCGCGATAAGCAAAAGCGCACTGCGCGTTACTCATGCGCTCTATGGCACCACTGGCAATGTCGAGCACCTGCACCTCGGTAATAAAGTCTTTTACCTCTACGCCATAGGCTCCAATATTCTGCATAGGTGCGGCGCCAACGCAGCCCGGAATCAACGCTAAATTCTCTAGCCCATGTAAGCCCAGTGCAAGGCAACGTTCGACGAAACCATGCCAATGTTCACCACTAGCGGCGGTCACGCAAACCTTGTCATTCGTGTTTACGGTTTGGGTGATGCCTTTGAGCGCCATCAGGATCACGAGCCCAGGGAAGTCGCTACGCAGCAGCACATTGCTACCGCCGCCAAGCAGCAGCATCGGCAAGGACTTAGTTTTTGCGAAGCTAACAGCCTCTTGAAGATCCTCTAGTGTTTGCACGCAGGTAAAGTAACGTGCGTTAACTGACAGCCCAAAGCTGTTATAGGCTTGAAGGTCTATATTCGCGCGCATTGCACTCACTGCAAGTCTCGCTGACGAATATGGGCGAGCAAGCCGTCGGAGGCTTCCTCTGCTAGATTGAGCACTAACTGAAAACCATCGACACCGCTGTAATAAGGGTCTGGCACGGACTGGTGATTATTGTCTGTAAATTCCATAAACAACTTCACCTTGTGGTGAAGCGAGGGCGGGCACTGCGCCAACAGGTCGCGTAGATTATTGTCATCCATCGCCAGGATATAATCGAAAACTTCGAAGTCGTTGGCCTTAACTTGACGTGCACGCAAGCCACTCAAATCATATCCGCGTTGCTTCGCCGCACTGCGCGCTCGTTTGTCTGGTTTCTCGCCGATGTGATAGTTGCCAGTGCCTGCCGAGTCCACCTCTATTACACTGTCCAACTCGGCATCGTGAATGCGCTTATAGAACACGGCATGCGCAGTGGGTGAGCGACAAATATTGCCAAGGCATACCATCAGCACCTTGATAGGTTTAGCGCGCTTGTTCATCTGCCGCCCCTTTCACTTTGTGCCCGCCTCTAGTATCGCGCGCACCGCATCTAGGTCTTCTTGTGTGTCTACCCCGGCGGGCATCTTCTCCACCGCTTCCTGCATATGAATTCTCACGCCGTGTCCCATGGCACGCAACTGTTCCAGGCGCTCGGCTACTTCGAGTGGCACCTGGGACCATTGTACATAACGGTTTAGAGTCTCGACGCGATAGGCGTAGATACCGATATGGCGCTTGCCGAAACCGTTCTGGCCACGCTCACTTATCTCACGCGTGAAGGGGATGGCTGCACGACTAAAATAATGGGCATAGCCTTCCAAATCCGTAACCACTTTCACCACATTAGGGTTGTTGAACTCCACTTCGCTGTGAATCGCCTCGAACAAAGAGGCAATGCCTGCGCTAGGGTTCAAACGCAGGCTCTCGGCTACCTGATTGATGGCGGCCGGGGGTATCAATGGCTCGTCGCCCTGCACGTTCACGACTACAGCATCCTCGGCTAGACCCAGTTGCGCGGCCACCTCTTGGATGCGGTCGGTACCCGACTGATGCTCGGTGGAGGTCATGCATACATTGTCGGTAAAACGCAGTGCGGCCTCGCGCACGCGCTCGTCGTCGGTGGCGATATACACTGCCGCGGCGGCGCTATTCAAAGCGCGCTCGTATACGTGCTGCAACATGGGCTTACCGGCAATCTCGAGCAACGGTTTGCCGGGCAGACGCGTCGAGGCAAAGCGCGCGGGAATGACCACGATGAAGGACATTAGTGCTTCTCCCGTTCCTCGGGCGTTAACTGGCGTGCTTCGCCTTCTAGCATCACGGGGATACCGTCGCGCACTGGAAAGGCCAAGGCGTCGCCAAAGCAGATCAGTTCCGAGGCGGAACGGTCATGCTTAAGCGGGCCTTTGCAAAGGGGGCAGGCAAGTATGCTGAGTAATTTCTGATCCATTTCATGTCCTCAAGGTCTGATAACGGCGGCGCGTTTAGCCACCAAGGCTTGGATGTCTTTGATCAGGCTCTCGCTAAGGGCGTCTTCCAGATCTAGCTCTACATCTAAGTACCAATAATTTTGGGTCGCGAAACCCTCGCATTTTACGGCGTCTTTATGTGTCATCACCACAGTGTCTTTGAGCTTAAACGCAAGATCCTGAGGGGCATAACGATAATGATCCGGGAATGGGTGGCACAGGGGCTCGTAGCCAAGCGCGCGCACATTATCGAAGAAGCGTTTGGGATTGCCGATTCCCGCCAGTGCATGCAGGCTACCATCATCTGCCACTGGTAGATCGCCTAACGCGACTCGTGCGCCGGTATTGATGTTCACCCATTGCGTGGCCCGCAGCGACATCGTACCCGGTGTGGGTGTGCCACCTATCGCGTCGATCAACGGTTGCCAATGCGCCCGTTCGCCGCCATTAACGACCACATAGTCAACTTCACGTAGCCTACCCCTGCCCTCGCGCAACGGTCCTGCGGGAAGGCGCATGCCATTGCCGAACAGACGCTCGCCATCCAATACTACTACTTCTAGATCGCGATGCATCGCGTAATGCTGCAGGCCATCGTCGCTTAAAATTACATCGCAAGGCTGCGCTTGCAAAAGTGCATTGATGGCCTGTACGCGATTAGGGTCAACCATCATCGGGCAGTCTACGCTGCGCCGAATCATCACGGCCTCGTCGCCCATCTCCTCCACCGAAGACAGGGCACTGACCTCGCATGGAGTGTGGGCAGGATGACCACCATAGCCGCGACTCACGATGCCGGGCTGTAGACCAAGATTGCTCAGCGCACGCGCCAAGGAGATTATAAGAGGTGTCTTACCCGTGCCGCCGACGGTAATGTTTCCGATCACGATGACCGGGGGCCAGCGCGGGTCTATTCGGCGCTTTGCCTCTAATCGACTGCGCCGCCGCCCCGCCAGAAAACGATACAGTATGGCGAATGGTACTAGCAGGTAGAGCCATGGACTCTTGCGGTACCACGCCTTAACGATGCCCATTAAGCACCCAGCGCGTGGTCAGAGAATTGAATGCGATGAAGCCCGGCGTAGTGTCCACCCAGCGCCAATAACTCTGCGTGCGTGCCCGATTCTACGATATGACCCTTATCCATCACTAGAATTATGTCGGCGTTCTCGATAGTAGAGAGACGATGCGCGATCACAAAGGTGGTACGACCCTTCATCAAGGTGTTGAGTGCTTGTTGAATGTGTTGTTCAGACTCCGAATCCAATGCGGAGGTCGCCTCGTCCAGCACCAGAATAGGCGCGTCTTTCAGGAAGGCCCGTGCGATAGCCAAGCGCTGCCGTTGCCCACCCGAGAGCATCAGGCCCGCGTCGCCCACGATGGAATGAATGCCATTGTCGAGCGTGTCGATAAACTCCATGGCATGAGCATTGCGCGCCACCGCGATGATATCTGCATCGCTCACGCTACCATCTTTGCCATAGGCGATATTCTCCGCAACGGTACCTTCGAAGAGCACCACGTCTTGGCTGACCACCGCGATTTGTTCGCGCAGACTCTTCAGCGTGTAGTCCTGCACCGCGACGCCGTCGATCAGGATACGCCCAGAGTCCACATCATAGAAGCGCGGTAACAAGCTAACCAGCGTGGACTTACCACTGCCAGACTTGCCGACTAACGCCACGCTTTGTCCAGGCTTTACGGTAATATCAATATGAGACAGTACCGCTTCGCCCTCTTTATATTTAAAGCTAACATCCTCTAGCACGACTTCACCGCGAACGCGCTCGACCTCTACCGTGCCATTGTCAGGCTCGCGCTTCTCATCGAGCAAGGAGAAGATGCTATCGGCGGCGGAGATGCCACGCTGTACGACTGAGTTAACGTTGGACAATTGACGGATCGGCTTGGCGAGCAAGCCTGCGATGGTGAGGAATGTCACAAAGTCACCGGCGGTGGCACTTTCTAATAGATCGGGCGACATGGCAAACCAGATCAATACCGCCATAGCCATGCTCACTAGAGTCTGCACCACCGGTATCGCAACGGATTGCGTGCCCACCATCTTCATATTCTGGCGACGATTGCGCTCGCTGGCGCGGCCAAAACGCTGTAGTACAAAGTCTTTGCCGTTAAAGGTGCGCACCACCTTCTGGCCTTTGATCGACTCGTTGGTGATCTGTGTGACCTCTCCCATTGAGTCCTGCATCTGTGTGCTGTATTTGCGAAACTTCTTCGAGGCTAGAGAAACCACAAAGGCGACACAGGGTGCAACTAAGAGGAATACTAGGCTAAGGCGCCAGTTCGTCCAGAATAAGGCAACCAGTAAGCCGATCACCGTTAGACCTTCGCGGAAGATCACGGTAACGGCATTTGTGGCGGCGCCACTGATCTGCTGCACGTCGTAGGTAACCTTAGAGACTAGGCGACCAGAAGTACTGACATCGTAGTAGCGCGTGGGAAGATCGAGGAGTTTCTCCATAATCTCGCAGCGCAGTTTGTGAATGATGTGATTGGAAATATACTCGAGGGAATAGCCGCCCATGATGCCGCCGATGCCGCGCACCACTACGATAGCCACACAGAAGATGGGCGCGAGGTATCGCGCGTCGGAGTTCTTCGCAGTAACTTGATCGACGGTCCAGCCCAACCACTCCGCGGTGGCAACTCCGGTAGCGGAGAACAGAATATAGCCAACTATGCTGACCAGAAATACGCCACGATGAGGCCCTACATAGCGCAATAAGCGCTTATAGATTTGCCAGCCTTGTTGATCGATCTTCTCTCTCGCCATATTGTCCTAGGTTCCCTTGAGTGTAGGCGCCACGATGCGTGGGCGTCAGTTTTCCTCTTCAGGTTTTCGAGTGGCAATGCTCAAGCGGCTAAATCCCGACTGACCGATAGCATCCATCGCGGTCACCACGGATTGATGGGTCGCATCGGCGTCGGCGATCAGGATGAGTGAGATGTCTCTATCCCCTGCCGAGATCTCTTCAAGCGCTCGCATCAGTGTGTCGAGCTGGGCATTGACTAGTGGGCGGCCATCGATGGCATAGCTGCCATTCTGGCTAACGGAAATCTCGATGCTGCGTAGCGCCTCTTGCGCGGGCTCGCCATCGGCCTCGGGCAGATTAACGGCTAGGCGGGTCTCCCGAGTAAAGGTAGTGGTGACCATAAAGAAGATCAGCAGCAAGAAGACCACATCGATCAGAGGTGTCAGATTGATCTGTAGCTCTTCCTGAATGCGTCGTTGAAACTTCACTGGTTGCCTATCTCTCTGACTTCCACACGGCGGTCGCTGTGTAATGCGTCTACGAGCTTGATTGATTCTTGCTCCAGACCCAACACCAGGGAGTCCACGCGACGCATGAACAGGCGGTGAAACATATAAGTAGGTATCGCGACACTCAGACCCGCCGCGGTAGTAATCAGTGCTTGGGAGATGCCGCCGGCCAACGCGTTGGCATTGCCGGTGCCCTGTATCATGATCTCGGTAAACACAGAGATCATTCCGATGACCGTGCCTAACAAACCTAACAGCGGCGTTATGGCGGCGATGATGCCGAGAGTGTTCAGGTAGCGTTCCATATCATGGATCACCTGACTGGCGGCCTGCTCAATACTAACGGTCATGGCGGCCCGGCCATACTTAGAGTTCACCAGGCCTGCGGCGAGGATCTGGCCAAGGGGCGATGCTAAGCGCAACTCGCGCAGATGCGCGGCGTTCAGTTCATTATTCTTAATCCACGTCCAGACTTGACCAAGCGTGTATTTAGGGGAGATTCGTGCCGCGCTGAGGGTCCAGAACCGCTCGATAATGATGGCGATGGCGACGATCGAGCACAAGATGATGGGCAGCATTAACCAGCCGCCGGATTTAACTAACTCTACCACTTTGAACCTCCAGAAAAGACCGCCGCTACTTTAACATACTCAACCGCGGCGTGGTGAGCGCACAATTGCTAACAAAGCGCTGCACACAGCCCATGACGGCCTCTGGAGGCCGCACTAGCCTCACCATACCAGTATCGCGGCTGGTCTACGCGGTATTGAATAGGCCCATCAACGCCCCCTCGACCTAGACTAAACTCAAGTGCGCCGGAGAGCGCCGTATTCCATACGGATATTCCTTGAGCCTCGTAACGCTGCGTCACCTGCGGCGCTGGATGCCCGAACTGGCTACGATAGCCCGCCGAAACAGCCACGAAGCGCGGTTGCACCGCCATGAGGAATGGCAGGCTTGAGGAAGTCTGGCTGCCATGGTGTGGCGCGATCAATAGCTCACTCGCCAGCCCAGCGTTACCGAGCCCTAACAATGCCTCCTCGGCCCCGCGTTCGATATCGCCACTGAGCAGAACAGCCGACTCCCCTACCCTGATGCGCAGCACGCAAGAACTATCATTACCTTGATAGCGATGACCGACTGGCGGATAGAGCATGTCGAAGTACACGCCATCCCACTGCCAGGACTGCCCGCGCGCGCAGGCTTGCGCACCAGGGCCAAGCGGCGCAGGCGCACTCAGCAACAATTGTTTTATATCTAGTAGATGCAGCAGCGAATCTAACCCCCCACGATGATCGTTGTCCGCATGACTGACCACTAAGGTGTCGAGGCTCCCAATACCTAGCGTCCGCAGATAGGGCTGTACTACGCAGCCCCCCGCATCGAAATCGGCACTGAAACGCGGCCCGGTGTCATAGAGCAGATTATGATTGGCCGTGCGCACGACTATCGCGAGACCCTGCCCGACATCCAGCACAGTGATCTGCGCCTGCCCCATAGGCAGCGACTGCGATACCGGCCAAAGAAGTGGCGCCAGAAACACTGGCACTAGGCCACGGCCCGGCCAGCCCCTAGGTGCCAATAATAGGAGCGTGCCTAGCGAGGCAAACAGCAGCGTCCACATCGTCAGTGCATCGCCCTCCCACACCCCCCACGCTGGCGCTATGCCTCGTACGCCCTGTAGTCCGGCACTTAAGCCTTCGAGCAGCCAGTTCGCGGTTAGTAGTAAGCATGCGCTCGAGGCCACGGAGAACGGCAGAAGCATCACGGCCAGCAGCGCGACAGGCACAATCAAGAGACTGACCAGTGGAATCGCGAAGAGATTAGCCAATGGCGAGAACAAAGAAAGCTGCGCGGTCCAGATCAACAGGGGCACACTCATGCCCACGAATACCAAGGCCTGGGGCTCGATCCAGCGCTGCCAGATGCGCAGCGCCACACTTCGAAAGGTATGTGCCACATCGCCATCTTCGGAAAGACTTAGACGGGCACCGAAGGCTAGCAGTAAAGTACCCACCGCGCCGAAACTAAGCCAGAAACCTGCCCCAATCGGACTGAGTGGATTAACGAGCAAAACGCTACACATCGCAAGGCAATAGCTGAAGGAGCGCGGCGGCTCCTGTGCAAGCAGTCGCCCCGCCATAAACACCAGCACCATGATCAGGGCTCTTTGGGTAGGCAATGAGAAACCCGCTAAGAGGCTATAGGCAAGGGCTGCCCCAATGGCGCAAAGCGCGCCGCATTTCTGCGCAGGAAGACGCAGCAATAGCCCTGTCCAAATTCGCGCCAAGCCATTACCCAAGTAGTAGCCGAGCATGGCGATAAACCCCACGTGCAGGCCTGAGATGACAATTAGATGATTCGTCCCCGTGGCGCTGAACAGGGCCCAGTGCTCTTGGCTGATCTGCTCGCGGTCACCAAGTATTAGAGCCAATAGGATGCCCTTGTGGGAGGCTTCGGCCAACATCTGCTCTAGCCGCTCGCGCAGTGCGTAGCGCAGTTTATCGACCCCCACTCTCGCATCGGAAAGGCGCCGGTTCAGCGATGTCTCGCGCACATAGCCCTTTGCGGCATAGCCCTGCATCAGCAGCCAGCCCTCATAGTCGAAGCCTCCCGGGTTGGCGAAGCCATGAGGTCGATTCAGGCGCACGCGCCAGCGCCAACGCTGCCCGGGCGCAAGCGTGGCACTACCGTAATAGTTCAGGAGAATAAGGCGCGGGCTAAATAAAGGCTGAGCCGTGTCGCAGTTGGCGGGCTGCAACTCTAGGCAGCTGTTCTCGACCCTGAACGCGGCCTGCTGCGCACGGCCATTGCGCTGCGGCAGGCCGGTCAGCTCACCCGTCACCCAGAAGTCCACTTCCTCTAAGGCTTCCGGCAAGATTGCGTCGAGTCGATACAGGCCAAAGCCAATCCCCCAACACAGACCAAGGCCGACCGCCCCCGCCAGCCCGAGGCCCCAATGCCGGCGTGCACAGAGCCACAGGCAAGCGCCGCCTAGAACGACGAACACATAGCTGGATGAGTCGGGTAAGGACGGCAACCGACAGACGCAGATTACCGCTAAGCAGAACGCGAGCATCCTTGCGCGCATGGGCATCTCCCTCTCAATTCATTCACTGAGTATAGGAGGCATCCCAATATACGTGGATAATTTACTCGAAGCGCAAGGCCTCGGCCGGCTGCACATTGGCGGCGCGATAGGCAGGGTACAGCGTGGCGAGCACGCTAAGCAGGAAGACCCCGATACTGACACCCACTATGTCGCCGATGCGAATCTGCGAGGGTAGGAAATCCACCGGATAGACTTCGGCACTAAGCAGCTGAATATCGAAGGTCCGCTCCACCAGTGCCGCGAAGTCGCCGACGGTGAGAGAGAAGATCACGCCGAGGGTTACTCCGATGACGGTGCCGATTAGCCCCACGATGCAGCCTTGGGTCATGAAGATGCGGCCGATCATCTTGGGGCTCGCCCCGATGGTGCGCAAGATGGCGATGTCGCCGCGTTTGTCCCGCACAATCATGATCAGGCTGACCACAAGATTGAACGCGGCTACGCCCACCAGCAGCCAGAGCAGAAAGCCCACGATGCTGCGGGAGAACTGAATATTCTCATAGATGTTGCCGAATAGACGCGTCCAGGTCTCCACAGCGAAGCCCGGGGGAAGCGTAGTGCTGATCAATTGGGCCTCGCCGCGAATCGCCAATAGGTCCTCAACCTTAAAGCGGATGCCGGTATAGGTGTCGCGGTAGCGGTATAGGGCTTGGGCATCCTGCAGCGTGATCATGGCCATGGCGCTATCTAGCTCGAGCGTGCCCACCCTGTAGATGCCCGCAACGGTAAACTGACGCTGCGTTGGCAGGGCTACTAGCGGGTTTACCGACACATTGAGGGAATACAGGCTAAGCTTATCCCCGAGACCGACTCCGAGATTCTCGGCCAAAGTAGCACCTAAAAGTATTCTGAAGCGGCCCTCACTTAGGCCTGCAAGACCGCCACTGATCATGAAGCGGTCGATGATGGATATCTGCGCCTCCATTGCGGGGTCTACCCCGTTGACGACGACGCCCTTGGCATAACCGGGCACGGCGAGCACGCCGGTCTCCTCGATCAGAGGGGCTGTCGCCAAGACAGTAGGATTCTCGTCTAACACCTCCTGCACAGCTGCCCATTGCTCTAGACTCACCCTGTCCAGCGCCTTGACGGTGCCATGGGGCAGAATTCCCAAGATGTTCTCGCGCACCTCCCGATCGAAGCCATTCATGACCGATAACACGGTGATAAGAATGGAGATGCCGAGCGCGAGGCCGCTGATACTGAGCATCGACATGAAGGACACCAACTGACTACGCCGCCCTACGCTGACATAGCGCAAGGCCACGAATAAGGCGAAGGAGTTCTCAGCGAAGGACGGTAGCTTGCCGATGCGAGAAGTTTCAGTCGGCATGGGGGGGCACGCCTTGTTCGGCAGGGGCAACATCGGAGCCGCGTTTCTGAGCGGGCACCTCCACTAACTCTAACTTGCCATTGCGCAGTTGCAGCACGCGATCCAAGGTGCTGGCGAACTCCTCGTCATGGGTCACGACGATGAAACTGGTGTCCAGCTGTTCGTTCAACTCCGCCATCAGAACGTGAATTTCGTGGGCGGTATGTCTGTCTAGGTTGCCCGTGGGCTCGTCGAGCAACACGCAGCGCGGTTCGGTCACCAAGGCGCGGGCGATGGCAACGCGCTGGCGCTCGCCGCCAGAGAGTTCCGAGGGCTTATGCTGCATGCGATGCCCTAGCCCGACTCGATCGAGCATGGCTGCGCCACGTCGGGTGGCGCTGGGTACATCAGTGCCGGCAATCAACAGCGGCATGCACACATTCTCCAGCGCAGTGAATTCCCCCAATAGATGATGGAACTGGTAAACGAAGCCGAGGTTGCGATTACGCATCTGGCCGCGCTGGGTCTCGTTGAGGCTGGCCAAGTTCATGCCAGCGATCATCACAGTGCCTTCGCTAGGCAAGTCCAAGCCCCCTAGCAAGTTCAACAAGGTAGTCTTACCCGAGCCCGAGGCACCGACGATGGCGACACGCTCGCCCGCATAAACCCGCAGATTGAGCCCTTCGAGCACCTGCACCTCGGCCGGCCCTTCCGAGTACACCTTACTCAGATTAATGCACTCCAGCATGAGCTCTGGCTCTTGCATGAATGGCGAGACAATCTGCGCAGTTGGGGAATCTAGGTGGGAATCACTCATCTTTACTCATACCTCAAGACTTCGGCGGGCTGAATGCGGGTGGCGCGGTACGCAGGATATAGCGTGGCGAGAAAGCTCACCAATAGCGCACAGATGCAGATTATCACGACATCGCTGCTGCGTAGCTCGGCGCGCAAATAGGAAATCATATAGACATCGGCGGGCGCGAAAACCGTGTTGAGTGTGGATTCGATCCACCCCATCACCGCACTCAAATTATTAGATACCAGCACGCCCAAGACCGCACCTAGCAATGTGCCGAACACGCCGACGGTAGTGCCTTGCGTGACGAAGATACTCATGATGGTGCCGCGGCTAGCACCCATGGTGCGCAGTATGGCGATATCGGCACTCTTGTCTGCCACCACCATAACGAGGGTCGAGACGATGTTGACCGCACCAATCACCACGATCATCAGGAGCATGAAGCCGGTGAGAGTCTTCTCTAGGCGCAGCGCGCCGAACAGGCTTGCCTGAGTCTCGCTCCAACTCGTGCTACTTAATTCCGGGTCGGCAACAGACTGCACCGCCGCCGTGGCGATTGGACCTGCATTAAACACATCATCGACGCGCAGACGCAGGCGCACGTCTTGTGCTGCATTGCCCTCACCCAGCAAGTGTTGCGCCGCCTCTAAGCTAATCATGGCGGTATTATTATTGCCATAGAAGCCGAAATCGGCGGCCCCGATGACGCGAAACCGCATGGCATCGTCTAGCTCGCGACTGATGAGGCTGTTCAGCGACATGAGGGTGATCTCGTCGTCGAGAAAGATACCAAGTCGGTTAGCCAGGCTAATGCCCAGAATAATGCCATTCTCACGCTGGCCTAAGGTATCGAGTAACTGCCGGAAGCCAGGGCTCTCCACCTGCAATACCTCGCTCTCGAACGCTGGAGAGACGCCGCGTAGCTGCACGAACTCGCCACCTCCGTCGTAGCGCAGCCATGCCTCACCCTCAACATAGGGTGCGGCACCGATCACACCGGGGCTACTGCCCAATGAGTTGCGCACGACAGTCCAGTCGTTTAGCCCGCTGCTCGACTGCACGCTGGCATGAGGCACGGCCTTCAGGGTCTCGTCCCGCATAGTGCTGGTGGAGCCGTTGATGACCGATAGCACGACGATCAAGGCTAAGACTCCAACGGTGATGCCGAGAGTCGAGACAATAGAGACGAAGGAGATGATCTGACTCTTCTTACGGGTGCGGGTATAGCGAAGACCGATGAAGAGGGAGACGGGTTTAAACATTGCGTTGCAAGATCCTTTGCACGGTTTTAAAACTGACGGGTGCCACAGGTGTACTCACCGCTTCGGCAATGGAGCGCAATGATTTGCCTTGTTCGCGTAGCTGCAAGATTCTCTTCAATACCTTCTGCTCCAATGGGTTCTCTATTAGTCGTCCATTGCTATGAATCATAAATCCAAATGGGCGACTACCGCCCAAGTAACGACCCTTGCTGCGTTCGTTCCTTTTGACATTCTTAATGCGCTCTACCGACCGTCGCCGCTCCAAGCCTGCGAAGAGCCGAGCAGATTGTACGATGTCGAGAGTGAAACTGGTGTCCGTCACGTCGCCACCTAATTCGGCGACGTGTAGGGCGATGCCTTGGGCCTTAAAGCGCTCGATAATGGCGCTGGCATCATAGCAGGAGCTAAACACCCTCTCCAAGGCATACACTAAGAGAGTATCACCCTCGCCCATCCGCGCTAGCAAAGAGGAGGCCTCGTCACGATCGGCGAAATCCGCATTCCATGGCGCGGCGTGATCGACCACGAAGTCCTCTAACGACCAGTTACGCGCCTTGCAGTATTGCCGCAGGGCTTGCTGCTCCTGCTCTAGCTGGATATCGAGAGTCTGTTTGCTGTGTCCGTGCACACCGCTTAATTCGAATTCTGAAGTGCGCAGATAGAGATAAATTGCCATGCCTTGTGCCTCTGTTCGAGCAATGCCACGCGGTGACGAAAGTCTACTCTTGTAAGCTTTCTAAGAGCAAGCGACTTCGTGTTGCCGCGAGGCTTTAATTTCTACCGCCGAAACGGCGGTTTTTAGTTTCCCCACAGAGCATAATCGGCCTGTCAAAACAATCCGCTGAACTGGCTCACAAAATTCGCCAGGTGTTTGAATTAAAAAGTATTTGCTGCTATATTTCACGAGCCTTACAGAACGTCGAGACTAAGCTTATTAGTCCAGCACTGTGACGTTAAGATTTTCTGACCAACTGCACACACCCTACAGACACTCTTGGGGCGGTTGGAATCCGGTGATCGCTGTTCTAGATCAGCAAGAGAACAGTCCGAATCCAGACAGAAATCGCTTGCCAGCTAAGACGTCACCATATCGTCTAGAGAGAAGCAGGCGGAAAGCGTGGAATTCGCAAGTAGTGCGCTACCACGAGAACGATTTTAGAAAGACAAAGCAATGAGAATGACACCAAGCAGTGGTGTTGAAAACATACGGAGCGTTGGCCTAACCCGCCAGCGCGAAAGAAAGTAAATACAGCCAGATAAATTCGGGTCGTATCAAATTCAAAAGTCACAGCCTAGCGATATTCGCCAGAAGCCCTGACTAAGAGCAGGTTTACGTAAATCGACTTTTCTGCAGCCCGGGCAATACCCGCGCTGCTAGTACAACGCAGCGATACTGCGTGATGATATAAGTCACAGATTTTGGTTATCGGATTTTCAGTTCCCGGGTCCCTTGGTAAAGCGATGTTGTTTGTATGCCACCATGGTTCTTTCGAAAAGAAAGCTAATCCGCTTTCAGTAATTCACTGCCCGCAGGTTTGATATACCCCGGGTTTACGATTCTGGCTCAACAGAAAAGTGAACCTTACAATGAAGAGAATGTTAATCAATGCAACTCAAGAAGAAGAGTTGCGTGTTGCCCTTGTCGATGGTCAACGTCTATATGACCTCGATATCGAGAACCGCTCCAGAGTTCAGAAAAAAGCCAGCATCTATAAAGGGCGCATCACCCGCGTCGAGCCAAGCTTAGAGGCTGCCTTCGTCGATTTCGGCGCCGAGCGTCACGGCTTCCTCCCCCTCAAAGAGATCTCCCCTCAATACTTCAATAAGCGTGGCGGCGGCGACGGCGGTCGCGTCAACATCAAAGAAGTAGTGGCCGAAGGCACAGAAGTAATCGTCCAAGTTGAGAAAGAAGAACGCGGTAATAAGGGCGCAGCCCTGACAACTTTCGTCAGCCTCGCTGGTCGCTATTTGGTCTTGATGCCGAATAACCCACGCGCCGGTGGCATCTCACGCCGCATCGAAGGAGACGAAAGATCCGAGATTCGTGAAGCCCTTAGCGGACTGAATATTCCTGACGGCATGGGCATGATTGTGCGCACCGCAGGCGTTGGCAAGCAGCAGCAAGAGTTACAATGGGACTTGGATTATCTGCTGGCACTTTGGCAGTCCATTACCGATGCATCGACGCAGAAGAGCGCCCCGTTCCTGATTTATCAGGAAAGCAACGTCATCATCCGTACGATTCGTGATTACCTCCGTCAGGACATCGGTGAAGTATTATTCGACACGCAAGAGTCCTATGACGAAGCATTGAATTTCGTGCGTCAGGTAATGCCGCACTATGAAGCGCGCATTAAGCTCTATCAAGAGTCCCTGCCCCTGTTCAATCGCTACCAGATCGAAGGCCAGATCGAGACGGCCTTCCAACGCGAAGTGAAACTGCCTTCAGGCGGCTCTATCGTGATCGACCCTACCGAGGCATTGGTGTCTATCGACATCAACTCTTCACGCGCAACCCGCGGCTCGGATATCGAAGAGACGGCACTGAATACAAACCTCGAGGCTGCCGACGAGATCGCTCGCCAATTGCGCCTTCGCGATATGGGCGGCCTGATCGTAATCGATTTTATCGACATGAGTGCGGCGCGTAATCAGAAAGAAGTAGAAAACCGCATGCGTGATGCGCTAGAGGCAGACCGCGCCCGCGTACAAGTGGGCCGCATTTCTCGTTTCGGTCTTCTCGAGATGTCCCGTCAACGCCTGCGTCCTTCTCTAGAAGAGACTAGCACTATCGTCTGCCCACGCTGCAGTGGCCAGGGCGCTATACGTGATGTGAAATCCCAGGCGCTTTCTATCCTGCGTGTATTGCAGGAAGAGGCTAACAAACGCAAGAGCACAGAGATTCGTGCGTTAGTGCCTATCGCCGTTGCCTCTTACCTTCTCAACGAGAAACGCGCCGCTGTTAGCGCTATCGAGGCACAGAGCAGCACTAAACTGGTGATCGTGGCTAATGCCGCTCTCGAGACACCGCATTACGAAATCCAAGGCGTCTCGCAGACTGATGGCGAGCACACTGCTAGTTACGAGATCGAGATTCACCCAGAAGCTCCAGAGACGAATCATCACCGTCATGCGAAGCCAGTGCCAGTTGCCCCACAACAGGCAGCCGTGCAAGCTCCGACTCTGTCTCAGCCCCCCGCTCCTGTGGTAGTGCCTGAAAAGCCTAAGAGCCTGTTCGACACCTTATTCGGTTGGCTATTCAGCCCCGAAGAAGAGGAAGAGACAACTAAGAAGAAGCCACAACCTAAGCCAAGCGATCGCAACACTCGTGGCCGCGACGGCAACCGTGGTCGCGACTCTCGTCGTGGCGGCAAGTCTGGCAATCCACGCACTCGTGACAACAACGACAGCCGTGGCGAGAAGCAAGCAGATGCGAGTGGCGACAGCAGCACAGCTACAACTCCACGCGAACCCGGCCAAGGCCGTAAGCGTGGTGGTCGCGGTCGCAACACTAATGCCGACGGCAGTGCCCGACGCGATGAGAAACGCGAACCACGCGAGCCGCGTAAATCAGAAGAGCCACGTAGCGAAGAGAATGGCGACCAAAACAGCACCGAAGAGACTCGTGGTGGTCAGCGCAGAAGTGGCAATCGTCGCCCGCGTAATACCAACCAGCGTCGTCGTGGCCCGCGTCCTGAAGAGCAGGCAGCTGAGAATGCAGAGGAAGGCAGCACAGAGCAAGAGCTTAAGAATGTTCAGGCCGTTGCAGCGCCCGAAACTGCCAACGTTAGTGACAATATAGACAATGCAGTAGAGGCCGCGCCAACGGAGCAGTCTGCTCCTGAAGATGTAAACGGCAATGTTGCAGCACCGCAAGACGAGAGCGCAGATGGCGCCTCTAAGCCTGCGCGTCGTCGTCGCCCTTCCGAGCGTCGTCGTGGTCGTAACCGCAATGCAAGCGCAAACGAAAATGCTGAAGGCGCAACTGAAAGCACAGCCGAAAGCACTGAAGAAAACAACGGCAATAAAGAAGAGAAGACAGAGAAGCCAGCGCGTCAATCGCGCCCTAAGGCAGCCTCTGAGAAAACTCCAGAGAAAGCGGAACCTGCAGTCGTTGCAGCGGAAGCGGAAACCCCAGCCGTAGCTGAGGCTTCCGAACCAGTTGTAGCGATAGCCGAGGAGCCCGCAGCAGTTGTTGCCGATGAAAAGCCCAGTGCCGAGCCCAAACTTGAGACTGCCGAAGTCAGCCCTGCCCCTGTTATCGAGAAGACAGAAGCGCCGCAAGAACAAGCGCCTGTTAAAGCCGATGCGCCAGAAGTGCAGGAGAGCCCAGTTGTCGCTCAAGAGAAACCAGAGGCTAAAGAAGAACCTGTGGCCCCTGCAGCCAAGCCTGAGATTCCTCCTCTGGCAGGTCGTGCCCCGAATGACCCGCGCGAGATTAAGCGTCGGGCGCAATTGGAAGCGGCCGCTAAGAACGAAGACTAAGCACTAGCTTGCTGAAGCAAAAACGCCCCGTGGCTTTGCAGTCACGGGGCGTTTTTGTTAGTGCTTGGCGTGCAACACGCCGAAACTAATACTGACTTATAATTTCTCTGCCAACTCAGGCAACACATTGAACAAGTCGGCCACTAGGCCGTAATCGGCCACTTGGAAAATCGGTGCCTCTTCGTCCTTGTTAATCGCCACAATGACTTTACTATCCTTCATGCCCGCGAGATGCTGAATAGCACCCGAGATACCGACGGCGATATACAGATCCGGCGCCACAATCTTACCAGTCTGTCCAACCTGCATATCGTTGGGGACGAAACCCGCATCAACCGCTGCACGCGAGGCCCCTATGGCAGCACCTAGCTTGTCGGCTACCTTCTCTAGCAATACGAAATTCTCACCGTTCTGCATGCCCCGGCCACCGGAGATCACGATTGAAGCGGCTGTCAATTCGGGACGCTCGGAAACAGACAATTGCTCCGTGACGAAAGTCGAAAGAGATTGTGACTTAGCGATATCCACGCTCTCTACTGGCGCACTATTGCCCGTCGCAGCACTCTCTTCAAAGGCAGTGCTACGCACCGTGATTACTTTAATGGAGTCACTCGATTGCACAGTTGCCAAGGCATTGCCGGCGTAGATAGGACGCACGAAGGTATCGGCGCTTTTCACCGCAACGATGTCGGAAATTTGTGCGACATCTAACAAGCCTGCTACGCGAGGCATAA
>CAXBOY010000050.1:0-21021 GCA_963977405.1 uncultured Gammaproteobacteria bacterium | reverse complement strand
TGGCCTACAATGGCGAAGGCATTCAGCACATCGCGTTTTCCTGCGATGACCTGCCAGCCTGCTATGACCGACTGAAAGCAAAGGGCTTAGAGTTTATGACGGCGCCCCCGGCTACCTACTACGAAATGCTATCGGAACGCTTGCCTGGACACGGCGAGCCCGTCGAAGAACTGAAGTCTCGCGGTATTTTATTGGATGGTTCCACTGAGGAAAATGATCCGCGCTTGTTGTTGCAAATTTTCTCTCAAAATATGGTCGGACCGATATTCTTCGAGTTCATTCAGCGTAAGCGAGATGAAGGTTTCGGAGAAGGTAATTTCTCAGCCCTGTTTGAATCGATCGAGAGGGACCAGCTACGACGCGGGGTATTGCAACCTGGCAAGGAAACCGTCGCATCTAAATAAGCAGGCCTCGAAGTTCAATAGCTCAGGGACTAGCTTTTGAAGAGTGGGAATAATTATAAAAATAGGAGCAAAATTTGGATGAAAGCGACGCAGGACACTCTCGAATATATGACAGGTTTTGGCAACGAGTTCGAAACCGAGGCGCTACCCGGCGCTGTGCCAAAAGGCCGTTTTAGTCCCCAGCGATGCCCCTATAATCTCTATGCTGAGCAATTCAGTTCCACCGCTTTCACAGCGCCACGAGCTAAGAATCGTCGCACCTGGACCTATCGGTTGCGACCCTCCGTCGCCATGCGGGGAGATTTCGAAGTCATCGACAAGGGCCTGATTCGAACGGGCCCTGCCACGGAACTGAATTGCCCACCCGACCTTATGCGTTGGGATCCCTTTCCAGTAGTCGAATCGACGGGTGACTTTCTTGATGGCTTGGCCACGGTTGCCGTCAATGGTGATGTCAGAACTCAAATCGGTTTGGGCATTCACATGTATCGAGCCGATAGAGGGATGGGGAAAAAGTTTTTTTACAGTGCAGATGGAGAGCTGCTGATTGTGCCCCAGCAGGGCGCCGTTTTGGCGCAAACGGAGTTAGGCCAGCTCCATGTGACGCCAGGTGAAATCCTAGTGATTCCACGTGGCTTGAAATTCCGCATCGAACTGCCTGATGGACCTGCACGGGGCTATGTCTGTGAGAACTATGGTGCTCCCCTAGAATTGCCCGAGCGTGGTCCTGTAGGCGCAAACGGTTTCGCTAATAATCGCGATTTTCAGTATCCGGTCGCGTCGTTCGAGGACAAGGAAGAAGAGCATGCACTGGTCGTTAAATTTTGCGGAGAGTTATACCAGACAACTCTGGATCGATCAGTCCTGGACGTAGTTGCCTGGGTCGGAAACAGCGCGCCCTACAAATACGATCTTTCCAGATTTAATGTCATCAATACCGTCAGCTTTGATCACCCCGACCCTTCGATTTTTACCGTGCTGACTTCGCCAAGCGATACGGCCGGGGTAGCTAATCTGGATTTCGTGGTGTTTCCGCCCCGTTGGATGGTTGCGGAAAACACATTCCGACCGCCTTGGTTTCACCGGAATATCATGAGCGAATTTATGGGGCTACTAAAGGGATCTTACGATGCCAAGGGGAAGGGTTTCGAGCCAGGCGGTATGAGTTTACATAATTGTATGTCCCCCCACGGACCCGAAGCTGCGGTGTTCGAGAAGGCTAGTAAGGCTGAATTGAAACCAGAGCGCTTTGAGAACACCTTGGCGTTTATGTTCGAGTCTCGCTACGTGCTATCGCCGACGAAATTTGCGATGGAATCTGAGCAGCGTCAACGTGATTACTCAAAATGCTGGTCTGGGATACAGAAGCACTTCGACGGGAATCCTTAGAGCGGGGACCAAGAGCCCAGAGCCAATGGCCACAGATAATGATTAGGAGTTAAGCATGCTGAAACTAAATGAAACCCACGATTCCGCCTTGCAGAGTTGGGTGAGTTCGGCGAACGACGGTGTAAGTGATTTCCCCATACAAAACCTGCCGTTCGCAATTTTTCGTCGCAACAAAACCGATGAGTTTCGCGGCGGTGTCGCCATTGGCGATCAGATTGTCGACCTTCTGCTGTTAAGCAATACGGACGTGTTCCCAACTGAAATACGGCAAGTGTTGGAGGTGGCAGCTAAGTCCGAACTAAACGAATTCATGGCGATGGGACCAGAGGCTTGGTCTAGCTTGCGACTTGCCTTGTCCCGTGCCTTGCGTGAAGGGTCAGAGCTTGAAAGCAGCCTGCGGGCTTGCTTAGTGAGTCAGGTGGATGTGGAATACAAACTGCCTTGCAAGATTACCGACTACACGGATTTTTACACGTCTATTCATCACGCGACTGCTATGGGGTCATTGTTTCGTCCCGACAACCCCTTGCTCCCGAATTATAAGTGGGTACCCATCGGTTATCACGGCCGGGCTTCTTCCATTGGCATTTCCGGTCAAAGTTTTCCTCGCCCGCTTGGACAGTTGAAGGGACCCGATGACGAGGTGCCAACATTGGCTCCTAGTAAGCGGGTCGACTTTGAGTTGGAAATGGGTGTTTTCATTGGACCTGGAAACGAGCAAGGCTCTCCCATTCCCATGGCCGAGGCGGAAGAGCACGTGTTTGGTATGTGTTTGTTCAATGACTGGTCTGCCAGAGATATTCAAGGCTGGGAGTATCAGCCGCTGGGACCTTTCTTGGCGAAAAGTTTCGCCTCTACTATCTCGCCATGGATCGTGACTCTAGAAGCTTTAGCGCCCTACCGGCTTGCTTTTACTCGCCCGGAAGGCGATCCCCAGCCTCTGCCATACCTGAATAGCGAGCAGAACAGGAGTGCTGGCGCGATGGATATTAAATTAGAGGTCTTGCTCCAGACACAGGACATGAGGACCAAGGGTGAGGCGCCCGTGAGCTTGTCGAGATCGAACTTTAAATACTCTTATTGGACTGTCGCCCAATTGGTGTCGCATCACACCGTGAATGGCTGCAATTTGCAGCCCGGGGATCTGCTGGGTACCGGGACTCAGTCGGGACCCGGTGAGGGCGAGTATGGCTCCATCTTAGAGCTCAGCAACGGCGGCAAGCAGCCAATCAAATTAGCAAATGGCGAAACCCGTATCTTCCTAGAGGATGGTGATACGGTCGTACTGCGTGGCTACTGTGAAAGTAGCAATGCGGTTCGCCTAGGTTTCGGTGAGGTTGCGGGAACTGTGCTATCTGCAAGGCGAGTTAGCTAGGAGGTAGCTATGGAACTCTATTCATACTTTAGGTCCACCGCGGCTTATCGCGTGCGCATCGCTCTCAATCTGAAAGGAATCGATTACAGTCTTACCCCTGTTAATTTGCTAAAAGATGAGCAAAAAAGCGATTGGTATTTGGCTGTTAATCCCTTGGGTTTGGTGCCGGCGCTGCGATTGGATGATGGCACAGTGCTATCTCAGTCGACAGCGATATTGGAGTGGCTGGAAGAAACTTCGCCAGATATGCCGCTGCTGCCCGCAGATCCGTTGCAGCGATCTCGAGTTAGGGCGATGGCAAATATTATTGCTTGCGATATTCACCCGCTAAACAACCTGCGTGTCTTGAAACACCTAGTGGGTGAGCTTGGTGTTAGCGAGGATGCGAAAAAACAGTGGTATCACCACTGGATAAAACTTGGCTTCGATGCATTGGAACGACAGATGGTGAAGGGGGCTTATACCGCGGGGGATGGTTTGAGCATGGCCGATGTCTACCTCGTGCCTCAGGTGTTCAATGCATTACGATTTGATATGGCGATGAACCCATACCCCAAGATCATGTCTGTCTTTGAGCGCTGCAATGAGCAGGATGCCTTCATAAAGGCGCACCCAGATAATCAAGAGGATAATCCTGCAGCCTAGCAAAGACGGTAAATGACGACGTGCTTGTTTGTAGGTGATAAGGCTAATGGAGATAAGTGGTGACTGAACGAGTAGAAATGCTTTGGGAGCCTTCTCAAGAGCGAATTAAGCAATCGAATTTGACTGCATTCGCGCAGCGTTTTCAAGCAAGAGAAATGTCGGCCGACTACGAGTCTTTGTGGCAATGGAGTGTTGATAGCCCCAACGAATTTTGGCGAGCGCTAGCGCAGTTTGCTGACTTAATTGCCGAAGGGGATCTAGAGCCCGGAATCATCCCCGGGCGAACAATGCTCGATGCGCAATGGTTCCCGAAAACCAAACTCAACTATGCTGAAAATCTGTTGCGTAGCCGCCCTTCGGATGAAGAGGTGATTGTTTTTCAAGCGGAAGACAAGGCTTCCATGCGGCTGGACTACAAGACGCTCTACGATCGGGTGTCGGTTGTAGCTCAGGCACTGGCGAATGCGGGGGTTGGTGAGGGGGACAGGGTAGCCGCCGTCATGCCAAACTGTCCGCAGTCAGTCATCGCCATGCTAGCCACCACTAGTCTCGGCGCAATCTGGTCATCCTGTTCGCCTGACTTTGGTGTAGCAGGTATCGTCGATCGCTTTGCTCAGATCGAGCCCAAGGTCCTGTTCCTGATCGAAGGGTATTATTACACGGGCAAAAAAATCGATCTTAGTGCTAAGAATCAAAGCTTGAGTCAGCACTTGTCTCCGCAAAAAATAGTGGTATCGAGTATCACCAATAGTTCCACAGGTGACTTTGAGGACGCGGCGCGAACTTGCAGCTGGGACCACTTCATCGAAGGATTTCTGCCGGAAACCATCGCGTTCAGGCGGGTCGCATTCAGTCATCCATTGTTCATCATGTATTCGTCTGGCACGACGAGTAAACCCAAATGCATTGTGCATGGGCACGGAGGAAGTTTGCTGCAGCACCTTAAGGAGCATCAGCTGCACGCAGACATAAAACCGGGTGACCGTCTCTTCTATTACACCACCTGTGGCTGGATGATGTGGAATTGGCTCGTGTCCGCTCTGGCAAGTCGGGCAACTATCCTACTTTACGATGGTTCGCCCTTTACTCCGAATGCGGAGGTGTTGTTCGATTATATCGATAGGGAAAAAATCACCCACTTCGGTGTGTCGGCGAAGTTCATTGATGCTTGCCAAAAAGAGGGATTGGATCCAGCAGCTAGCTACGATTTGGGTAGTCTGCAGACAATCCTGTCAACCGGCTCAGTACTAGGGCCAGCGTCCTTTGATTACGTTTATGCCCATATTAAACGAGACCTGTGCCTGTCATCCATATCGGGGGGCACGGACATTCTTGGGTGTTTCGCCCTCGGTAATCCCTGGCTGCCGGTTTATCGGGGGGAGTTGCAATGCCGCGGGTTGGGTATGGACGTAGCGGTTTATGATGACAACGGGAGGCTGATAAAGGGCAGTAAAGGCGAGCTTGTTTGTCTGCGCCCCTTTCCTTCACAACCGCTTGGTTTCTGGGGCGATATTTCTGGCGAAAAGTACTACGAGGCGTATTTCTCCCGATTTGAGAATGTCTGGTGTCAAGGGGACTATGTCGAGCTTACCGAAAGAAATACCATGGTCTTTTACGGCCGTTCAGATGCTGTACTTAACCCGGGGGGCGTTCGCATAGGCACTGCGGAGATCTACCGGCAAGTCGAGACTATCCCACAGGTACTTGAAAGCATCGCCATCGGACAGGAGTGGGACAACGATGTACGAGTAGTCCTATTCGTTCGGCTTCGAGACGGGCTCAAGCTAAACAATGATCTCGTTTCATTGATTAAGACCACGATCCGCCATAATGCTTCACCGAGACACATGCCCGCCATGGTTATCCAAGTTCCTGATATTCCTCGGACAATGAGCGGCAAGCTAGTCGAGCTGGCAGTTAAGAAAGTGATACATGACGAGCCAGTGACGAACCGTGACGCGTTCGCGAACCCGGAATCACTGGAATTTTACAAAAATATACCCGAGTTGAAGTAGATATAACCTATAGGGGAGGGCTATGATTTTGCCCAAAACGGCTTACGAAGAAATTGAGAACGCGAGCATCGATGAGATTCGAAACTTGCAGGCTTCCCGGCTTAAGGAAACCTTGCATCATGTTTATGCGAATTCGGCTGCGTACAGGAAGAAATTCGATGAGCAAAATGTGCATCCGGATGATTTTCGAGCGCTTGAAGACCTGAGTAAATTCCCGTTTACCACTAAGTCAGATCTTCGTGAACATTACCCCTTCGGCATGTTCTGTGCGCCCATGGAGGAGATCAGTCGAATACATGCCTCCAGTGGCACGACCGGGAAACCGACAGTCGTTGGCTACACCAAACGCGACATCGACAATTGGGCAAGACTCGTCGCGCGCTCAATGTATGCGGCCGGGGTTCGCGCAGGTGACAAGGTTCATATCGCTTACGGCTATGGTCTCTTCACTGGTGGCTTGGGAGCGCACTACGGAGCTGAACAACTGGGTTGTACAGTCATTCCCATGTCAGGGGGGCAGACCGAGAAGCAGGTGAGGTTAATACAGGATTTCGATCCCGATATTATTATGGTGACGCCGTCATATATGCTAAATATCGGCGATGAAATGCTGCGCCAGGGCGTAGATCCAGGTCAGTTGTCGCTTCGCATCGGGATTTTTGGTGCCGAGCCATGGACTGATTCTATGCGTAAGGAGTTGGAGTCCCGTCTGCACATAGACGCTGTCGACATTTATGGATTGTCTGAAGTAATGGGTCCCGGCGTTGCCCAAGAATGTGTGGAAACCAAGGACGGCCCAACGGTGTGGGAGGATCATTTTTACCCCGAGATTATCGACCCACAAACGGGCGCGGTGTTACCGGACGGCGAGAAGGGTGAGCTAGTGATTACCACGCTCACCAAACAGGGCTTGCCAATGATTCGCTACCGGACTCGGGATCTGACTCGGCTGCTGCCGGGAAGCGCGCGCAGTATGCGACGCATCGAGAGAATTACTGGACGCAGCGACGATATGTTGATCATTCGTGGGGTCAATGTTTTTCCGACCCAAATCGAAGAACAAATCCTCGACGTGAAAGGCCTTTCCCCCCACTACCAGATGGAAATCGAAAAGAAAGGGAATCTCGACAGCGTGAAAATTTTGGTCGAATGCGTGGAAGGATATCCGGCAGACACCAAAGTTGTGGCAGCAGAGCTGCAGACTAAGATTAAATCTCTGGTAGGTATTTCGGTTAGCGTGGAAGTTAAGGACATAGGCGAGCTTCCTCGTTCCGAGGGTAAGGCTAGGCACGTTATCGACAAACGCAGCTAGCACTTGTCTGAGGATATTTTGGATATCGCACCGAAATGCGGCAAGCTGAAAGTGGTGACCACCGCACGGGTCTTGACTAAGTTTGAATAGCCATTGCTATCAGGGGTAATGTAATACACCTATTTAATAAAATGCATTTTATTTGTATCGCTATAATGTGTTCGCACGCATCGATAGTGTTTTATTTTGCAAGAAATACTTAATAACATCAATAAAAACAATGTGTTATGATATGTTTGCGCGAGTAGGATGGCAGGAGTGGCAGAGAAGTTTTGCACTAAGCGTCTGTCATGCCCGAGCTGCGCAATATGACTGGACGAAAACACCTCTTGGGCGCAGGGTATGGACCTAGAACCCAAGAGTGAAGGGCGACAATTATTTCCATCGCTGTGAGAGAGGATATAGTCAATACATCTATCACGGAGGGATGTTTTTCTCCCTCTCTGACCTGGCTTTGAGTTATGCTGATTCTGGTGCGTGGCAATGAGGTAATTAGGTGGCGTATGCCGCTAGTGGTTCACCTCGACGATCACAACAAACAAAAGGAAATACGTCATTTTCAGGTCTACCTTTAGGGTTGATTCTTGAGCCAGTAGTTGAGAGTGATTCATGGCACAAACTGATACGAAATGGG
Source organism: uncultured Gammaproteobacteria bacterium (assembly GCA_963977405.1). Classification (GTDB taxonomy): domain Bacteria; phylum Pseudomonadota; class Gammaproteobacteria; order Pseudomonadales; family Pseudohongiellaceae; genus UBA5078. Next base: position 13,247 of record CAXBOY010000050.1, on the reverse strand, counting down.
CTTCAGTTATTGTTGACATGTGTCGTAAAAGTCTGAGAAGCTTCGATGCACAATTACTGTGCATGGTAAATTAAGATTGTTGAAGAGGGTTTAGCGCGATGAGTTTGGCAATGAGACGTTCGACACCGAGGTTTAAGCAGTGGTTTGGCAGCACGTTTCGCGGCACCGCTATGGGTCTTTTGGCCTTGGGCGCACTTGTTGCTTGCTCTTCACCCGATCCAGAGCCGGAAAGCGCTGGAACGCAGCCGCTAACCAAGCTCATTACGGCTGAGCAGTACAGCAATTCCTTGGCCTACATTTTTGGTTCTGGAATTGACACGCAAGTGCAGTTTGCGCCCGTAGCACGAAATGAGGGGCTGCTCGCCAACAGCTTGGCTAGCGCCGGTGTCAGCATTGGGCAGGTTCAGACTATCCAGAGTGTGGCCTCTAGCGTTGCTAGGCAGGTTATGGATGTCGAGAATCGTAAACATCTCGTTGCGTGTCGCCCGGAGTCGATTAGCAGTCCAGATGAGGCTTGCGCGACAGAGTTTGTGTCGAAGATAGGCCGCCTTCTGTTTAGGCGCGCGTTGACTGATGAAGAGGTCTCCACGTTCGTTGAGCAGGCGAGCATCGCTTCACAGGAATTAGATGGTAAGGAGTTGGATGGCGAAAAGTTAGATGGCTTTTACGCCGGTCTCGAGGTTGTGCTCGAAGGGCTACTGATTCACCCCGAAGTTTTGTTCATCGTAGAGAGCGCTGAACCCGACCCTAGCAACCCAGAGCAACTGCGCCTTGACGCATATTCGCTAGCGTCACGGCTAAGTTTTTTCCTTTGGAATGCAAGCCCGGATGATGAGTTACTGGCAGCAGCCGAAAGCGGTGAACTGCAGTCACCTGGCGGTGTTGAGCGAGCCGTTGACAGGATGTTGGAGAGCCCGCGCTTGGTCGATGGGATGAGAGCCTTCTTCGATGACATGCTCGTATTTGACGAGTTCAAGACGCTCGCGAAGGACGCCAGCATCTATCCAGAGTTCACAAGCGTGACGGCGCAGGATGCGCGGGAGCAAACCCTACGCACGATCATCGATCACACGCTCAACAAAGACTTAGACTACCGTGATCTGTTTACATCGCGGTCCACATTTATGTCTCCGGCCTTGGCAATTGTATACGGTGTTCCCGCACAACCTGGTTGGGCCCCTTACGTATTTGCAGAAGACAGTCCGCGCGCGGGTCTTCTTACGCAAGTGAGCTTTCTGGCACTAACTTCACACCCCGGGCGTAGTTCCGTGACCTTACGGGGTATGGCACTTCGGGAGCGCCTATTGTGCCAGACGGTTCCCGAGCCGCCTCCAGGAATCGATTTCTCTGTCGTGTCCAATCCCGACGCGCACTATCCGACGCAGCGTCAGCGCGTAGCTGCGCATCTTGAAACACCGTCGTGCGCAGGTTGCCATAGAATTACAGATCCAATTGGTTTGTCTTTAGAGCAATTTGACGGGGCGGGCGGTTTTAGGCTGACCGAGAATGGGGCAACAATAGATGCGACCGGCGGTCTCGATGGCTTTGAGTTCGATGGAGCTATTGGTTTGGGTGAAGCGCTTAGTCAGAACCCGGAATTGCCACGCTGTCTCGTGCAGCGGGTTTACAGTTACGCTACCGGCGGGCCGCCCGAAGTCGAATCACGTGCGGCACTGAACTACTTCAATGAGGAGTTTGCCGCTCAAGGCTACCAGTTGCGCACTCTATTGCGGACGATCGCGCTCAGTAAGGCCTTCTCGCTGATCCACGAGAGCCCGAACGAAGAAGAGAGACTGCTGGCGACGACTAGCGCTCGGTAGTGCAAAAGCTAGCTGACTGCAAAGTGTTGCTGTTCAAGAAATTAATAAAAATTGTGAGGCAGGAGAATCATCATGAGTAAGTGGAATAGAAGACAAGTACTGAAGGGTATGGTGAAAGGCATGGGCGTAACGGTCGCGCTTCCTTTTCTTGATTACTTCCTGAACGGCAATGGCACTGCAATGGCTTCTGGCGCACCGATGCCCGTGCGTTTCGGAACCTGGGGATACGGCCTTGGCGGTACCGGAAAGCTGTTTGTACCTCAGCAGACAGGTCCCAACTATGACCTACCCGAAGAGCTATCCTCATGGGCTCCAATACAAAATGATGTCAATCTCTTCACGAACGGACACGCCTTCCCGGACGCTGCCCCGAACAGAAACCATTACACTGGTTGGGTAGTTTCGAGAACGGGTATTGCCCCGGATTCCGGTTCAGGGCCGTCAGAGACTATCGATCTGACAATTGCCAAGCAGATTGGCGGGGCCACGCGTTTTAATAACCTCACTGCGACGGCGACTGCCGATGCACGTGACACCTATAGCTACTACAACGCGTCTACGCCAAATGAGCCGGAGTGGTCACCCCTCGCATTTTACAAACGTTTATTCGGGCTCGACTTTCAGGATCCGAATGCAGACGAATTCGAAAGGGATGCACGAGTTATCGCTCGCCAAAGCGTCCTATCCGGCATCATGGAGCAGCAAGGCTCACTGATGAAGACGGTCGGCGCCGCGGACCGAGAGCGACTGGATCAGTATTTCACAGGCTTGCGTCAGTTGGAGCGGCAGTTTGAGCAGCGTCTCACCAAGCCCGAACCGATTGCGAGTTGTGTGGTCCCTGGTCAGGGGCCTGTTGATGTGGCCATGGACCAGTCAACAGAGTCGGTTAAGCTTCGTCATCAAATGATGGCCGAACTGATGGCGATGGCCGTTGCCTGCGATCAAACCCGTGTTTTCAACATGACCTATTCGGCGGCGTTTGCCTCCACTATTAGAACGGGCTATGAGAAGCCGCACCATACCTGCACACACGAAGAGCCTGTCGATGAGACGCTTGGCTACCAAGAGAACGCTTCCTTCTTCACTCGGCGCGCGATGGAGTCTTGGGTAGATTTCGTTGAGGTCTTCAAAAAGATTCCCGAAGGAGATGGCACGCTACTCGATAACGTCCTGATCCTCGGTACGACGGACGTGGGTTACGCCCGTACGCATTCAGTTGATGGCATGTCGGTATTCTTGGCCGGTCGAGCGGGTGGCAAGATCAAGAGCGGTAACCACATCGATTTGAATGGTGGCTCGGTTGCTCAGGTAGGGTACACCGCCCTCAGGCTGATGGGTGTGGATACGCCATCGTGGGGCACGCTGAGCAACGAGTCTTCTGAAGTGATTAGCGATGTGCTGGTCTGAGCGAGCCTGTCCGAGTATTTAAGGAAACTCATTAGTATGTACTTGAATAAATTTCTGACAGTTGTTTTTGTTGCCACCGGTGCGTCCATGGTGGCCGTCGCAAGTGCTGTCGCCGAAACGCCAAGCAATACGCAATATTGGCAATCAGCGGCCAGTAACGCACAGGAAGCCTATCTTGAAGAAGAGTTGCCGCCCGGTATTCAGGTGGTCGCAACTGCACTGGAAGGCCCCGTGTATGCCGATGCTCAAGGGCGGACTTTGTATACATGGCCATTGATCGCGTTGCGAAACGGGTCAACTGGTGACAGAAAGGACGGGGCTTCCAATTGCACGGACGAAGTCCTTCGCACAGAAGTCGGGTTCATGAGTCCGTACCCAGCCGGCTTGGTCCTCCCGTATGCCGACGAGGGCGTGAGCTGTACCCAAGTTTGGCCGCCCCTGATCGCCTCGGCAGATGCGGTAGAGGTAGGCAAGTGGAGCCTTGCTGAGCGAGCGGATGGCTCAAAGCAATGGGCATATGATGGTTTCCCCTTGTTTACTTCCAATTTAGATAGGAAGGCAGGGGATGTCTTGGGCGGTACAAAGATATCATCCGGAGGTGATGGCGGTGTAGTTCGTGTACCAGCGGGGCCGCTACCCGATGTTCCACCGGGGTTTCAAGTACTTGCCAGTAGCACCGGGCGAGTGCTAGCGAATGACGATGAGTACTTGATGTACACTTGGGACGGCGACGAGGCTAACACTTCGAACTGTGTTAAAGAATGTTTGAATACTTGGACTCCTGTTCGTGCACCGCAAGTTTCAGCTGATAGTGGTGACTGGACAATCATCAAACATCCTTCGGGAATCAATCAATGGGCTTTCAGGTCAAAGCCGCTATACACCCATAACAACGATACGCGCAGTCGTAGCTTCGCCGGTAGTGATGTGCCAGGTTGGAATATTGCCTACACACAACGTGCAGTCATGCCGCCTGCTGAGTTCACAGTGCAAGATGCGGCCTTTGGTGGTCAGGTTCTGGCCGACAGTCGTGGCAGAACGATTTACATATATAGTTGCCATGATGACTCTGCTGCGCAACTAGCTTGCGATCATCCTGACGCGGCTCAGGAATACCGTCTGGCTATATGCGGCAACGGTGACCCCGAAGTTTGTCGAGAGACATTCCCCTATGTTGTCGCGGACGCCGATGCTAAGAGCGAGAGCGAACTCTGGAGTGTGATGGCAATTGATCCGAACACAGGGCGTCACGCCGCTGCCGGTGAAGAAGGCACGCTCAATGTTTGGGCTTACCGTCAGAGGCCGGTCTATACTTACGGCGGTGATAAAGAACCTGGAGTCACCAATGGCGATAGCTTCGGCGAGTTTCTAGGTCGTCGCAATGGTTACAAAGCGTTCGTATTGAGAGATGTTTTTCAAAATAGCCAGTTTCGGCGATGAGTGCGGTAAAACCGCTATTCACGAAGGAGAGATTTTCCATGTCACAAGTTCGGACTGATATGAAAACACGCCGAGTGCGTAATTTCGCGCTGTTTATCACTACGTTGGCAGCTGCTGGTGTGGCGACAGCCGAGCTTCCAGAGTCGTATCAGAAAAGTGGCCGAATCGGCTACGTGCTGACTGAAAGGCATTGGGCAATTTATGAAACTGAAGCGAAGACAGAGTGTCCTCAAGGTATGAACAGCCGAGGCTCACGCGATCTATTCGCCAAACAGTTTCCCGAGGATAGTGGTGTAGAGCGCACAGTCGTTGATACTCGACTCATGGTTGAGGGCTATCAGTATCATACTGATACAGCGACGGACGACATTTATGATTCCTTACCTTATTACGAGGCACAGGGAGACGTATCCTACGGCCTGAATCTCGATGGCGAAGTTGACGCGGATGATTTCAATAGTCCGGATGGTGTTGCGGGAATAGATAACCAGTTATACCGTGCACTCGGTTGTATTGCGGGCTACCGTAAAGATGGCCCGTATTGGTTTTTCGAAAACGATTTTATGATTAACAATGGTTCTAACCGTTGGATGATTGAGTTGTCGGGAGTGGACGACCTAGTCAATGACGACGATGTAACCGTAACCACATACCGTGGCCTCGATAGTCTCTTCACTGACGCCACTGGCGAGGGCTTTGTCGCTGGAGGCACGCAACGAGTCGACGCGCGTTGGGGGCAAAGCTTCATTGAGGAGGTTAAAGGTAAAATCGTGGACGGCGTGCTGACTACGGAGCCGATTGATCAGGCTAAATTTCCATGGTCACAGCCAGGCGTGAATGATGGCTACCACATCTTTAAGAACCTTCAGTTTCAGTTCAAGCTAACGCCACAGGTGGCGCAAGGGCTTATGGCCGGATATGTCGACGTTGAGCAATTCAATCACCGGTTTAGAACCAACTGGGCGATGCATCACCAGAATTACGGCCAGAGCTCCTCTGCATCGGAGTACGCTGCGCTGAAAAGGTTGGCAGATGCGCACCCCGATTCCGAAACAGGTGCGAACACGGCGATATCGTCCGCCGTGGAGATGACTCTCACTCAGGTGTACATAGTGCACCCAGAGGAGCAAGAAGTATCATCACAGGAAGCAGGTACAACGGGCTTCTAGTTAAACTCTTGATGCATCGCTAGTAAAATCTTACGCAGCGAAAAGATGAATAGTACAACTTGCGAACCCTCCGGGGTTCGTAACAAGTTAGGACCTTATTTAAACCTATAGTTTCTGCACCCTAATTCTTCTTAGCAAACGTTAACTGATTACGCCCCTTGTTTTTAGACTCGTAGAGCAGTTTGTCTGCTTCGGCTACTACATCGTCGACATCAGTGTGTCCGGCATGACAATGAACCAAACCGGCACTGATAGTGATGATGCCATGGTCTGATTCCGCAAACTCAATCGCTAGGTTTCGCACCGCCGCCATTACTCGCTCGGCAGCCCTCTCAACGGACTCGGCGCTACCGCGATTGAAGAATATGGCGAGCTCTTCACCCCCGTATCGATAAACCCTGTCTTCATTGCGAATCGTGTCGCTGATAGTTTCAGCAATCTTTCTCAAGGCTTGGTCGCCACTGATATGGCCGTAGTTATCATTGAATAGTTTGAATCGGTCGACATCGATTAACATTAGGTGCAAGTTGCCATGGCTGAGCCTAGCTTTCGTAAAAACTCGCCCTAGGTCTTGATCAAAGGCTCGACGATTATGGATTCCTAACAGGCCGTCATGCAGACTTAATTCTCGCAAGCTTGCGTTCGCATGTTTCAACTCTCGTGTACGATCCGCCACTGTTTGTTCTAATGTCATTTGTGTATCACGGATGCTTACAGTCATGTCGTAGAACGTATTGGCCAGCATGCCCACTTCGTTGCCGAGCTCACGGGGTAGGTTTACCCTACCCTCTGCCACGGCAGCATAGTCTCCTTGCTCAATATGCTGTGCAGCCTCACGTAGTTGCTCTAGAGGCCGCTCTGCGTCGCGCCGAATTATAAAGCTGATGATGCCTATCAATAAGAGCAGTAGCACTATACCTGTAGATAGAACTGCTGCAGCAGTTTGATTGGCCGAGGCCGCAATAAGTGATTCCGGATAGACGGATACGAACCACCAGTCAGGCCCGCGAAGCTCGCTAACCGCTAGCCAGGTATCGTCAACTGTGTTCCTGACTAGCGATACCGTGCCTGGCTTCCCATTGGTGGCTTCATCGATCAACTCGTAGATGCGAACAACGACGGGGTCTTCTATGTTTGCAAGGGACATTTGGCCCACCCAGCGTCGGTCGGATGCGGGGTTGCCAGGTTGCGCAATCAAGTAGCCGTCACTGCGAAAGATAATATTGTATCCACCAACCGGTGTGTCGCTGACTAGCTTGTTCATTAGCTCGGTAAGGGCAACATCATGACTAGGGTTAATTAGGTGTCTTCCATCGAGATCTAGCGGCACCTGGTAGGTCAGGGCCCATTCCTGGGCAGTTTCGTCGAAGTACAAACCACTCCAGCCCGGATTGCGCTCTGGGTTTTCGGACTGTTGCATCGAGCGGATAACACTCAATTCGTTCATAGGTAAGTCCGGCGCGGCCTCCAAGCCCCAAGGCGTTCCAGGGGCGTACATCGCAATCGCGTTCTCAGGAAATGTCACGTGAACATTCTCAAAACGACTGATCCAAGCTGGACCAAGCTGAGCTAGGAGACGAGAAGATAAAACTAGGCGGCGTTGAAGATCGGGATCGTCTATCGACTGGTTGTTGCCAACAAAACTGCTTATCCCTTCGTAGTAGAGCCCGTCGCTCATATAAACGCCGTCATAGAAAGCACGACGCATGCGTATGGCATTGTCCTCGTCGGTCTCGTAATAGGACCAGAAGTCTTCTTCGCTGACTTGAATATCGGAGGAGTAGAGCCGAAGGAACTCGCTACTGAACAGCGCCAAATTCTCCTGTGCAAGCTCAAACACGACGCTATCGTTGCGCGCACGCTCCACGACCCAGTCACTTAGGTTATTAAGTAGCTGTGTTTGCGTTTGAGAGTGTATGAATAAGTAAGCAAGTGTAGTTAGGGTGGCCACAACGAGAGCGGCCGCGAGAGTAATGCGCATTAAAACACTACGCATAAGTGATCGTGATGACGATTTCGTACTGCGAGTCATAGCGGTCCCACTGTTAAGACTGTCTGTACCTCTTCCAGCCAGTGCTACAGATCTATTTCAATTTGGGCACATGTTGCACTGTTCTTTTTTAACTCACAAGACTTGTAGAGGAGCAATGATTGAGGAAGTGGGAGTTTGTATAGTCGACCCCCGCATTGAAAAGGCCTAAAGAGCCTTGTACATACTCTAGCCTACTGATTGGGATCTAGTATCTTCTACTCTGTGTTGCAACGTACAGAGAGTTCTTAGTGGGCCGGCTATAGTAGATATAATCCTCGTATGCTTAAGCATTGGCCAAAAGTCATGAGAAGTGGTTTAGAGGGGACACTTGAAATGGCTCTCTCATTATAGTTTTAACAAAATCAACGACTCAGGAACTGCGACATGAAATCTTCATCAGAGAATAAGATCAAAGGCAAACTCCACGAAACCAAAGGTAAAGCGAAGCAAGTAGCGGGAGTTGTTACCGACAACCTAGAGCTTCAAAGCGAGGGTGAGTTAGAAGAGTTGCGCGGCAAGTTGCAGCAACAACTTGGCGAGATTGCTAAGAAGTTAGAGAAGTAGTGAATGGAAATCGGGGTCGGTTCACTTGCTTGCCAGCAAGTTACTCCGACCCCTTTGATCGTCAATGTTGATGGGTTTCTAAGTGCTGGCGTAGTAAGTCCTTGCCATAGTCGTTGCCATTTGGCGTGCGAATCACCGTGTGAATATGATCTCTAGTCGGGGTGCCCGGGGGATTGATCATAGTGGTGCCCACTGGATTCTGGTGATCGAATTCAATCAAGACCACTGGGCTATGTACCCGGTAGTAGAAAACTGCGTTCTGGTTCACTTGCCCCACCCAAGAGAAGTAGGTTTCGTTTAGGTGCCGCTCCACTTGATCCATGCGCACCGCCGCTTGGTCGTCGCGCATATTGCCCACGTACTGCGCTATTAATTCCACTAGCTTTGCTTTTTGCGCGGGCGTGAGTGCAGCGCCTGGCAAGCCAACATAGTCCAAAACCATATTGTCCTCGTTTGCCGCAGCCATAGGGGCATTCGCAGTCTTCTCGCTTTGCACTGTGGCTTGGCGCCGTTGCTCATCACTCAATGATGTCATGAAGGCCAAACCTAAGTTCTGCTCGTCTTGCAATATGGTATTGCCTTCGTATTTTCCACTCTTAGCTATCACTGGTTCGCCGCCCAAGAAGGTAGGTGTCATCACCACCTGCCCACCTTGAATGAAGTAGTTGATGACTAGGTGGTGACCATCAAGTTGCCAACCCCAGGGCTCGGTGGCAGACGGAATGCCCATTACGGTGAAATAGTATTTCTCTTCGCCATAGCGAATGGACTCTTCGTTCAACTCCAACAAGGTCTGCTCGGTCTTCATGATGTCTTGTGTGGTCTTCAGGCCTTGTGCGCTGAGTGAGACGCGAAGCAAATTCCATGCGGCGGCCTTCTGAGTTGCGTCCATCTCTTCCAAACTCACGCCATGGCGGGCGAAGATGCCCACATCCACATTGGACCAGTTACGCCACTCAGGGTCGTCTACAGGGAAGTGCGCGCGACTAAGGTGAATGTCATTCAGCGACGCTAGAAAAGCGGCACCAGCTTCGGCTAGAGAGGCCGTGGACAAGCCAGTGTCCTGCAGCGGAAACAAGCCCTCTATAAGCCCATCAGAGGTCCTGACACCTTGAAAAGCTTGGCCCAGTGCTGCGGCGCCATCCCGTGTAAATATGCCTTTAGTGTTTAGCAATGATTCCGGGTAGGCAGATTGAGCAGCACAGATGCATGGCAGTAGTAGAGCGGGAGCGATAAGCAGTGACAGTAAGGTTTGGCGCATGATCAACCCTCTTGGTGGAGTTTATCTAAGGAAAGTCATAGTCCTACGTCAGTAGCTCGAAAGCAACTGTGTCTCTATGAGGTCCGATAGCGCAAGTGAGTTGCCAATTTCAAATTACTCTGACCCCTTTGATCTAATCGCTAGCTACTGCGATTGCGTTCGGCCGGTAGGTCGCTTAGATACTCGACGAACTCCACCTCGAAGCCATCGGGGTCTATGAAGTAGACATTACGGCGATGGGGTTCTTCTGCGCCGTCCTGCGCGATTCTGAAGCCCTGTGCCTCCAAACGTGCCACCACTGCGTCTAGGCTATTGGTGACGAATGCAAAGTGTGCGAGCCCAATCTGGTGAGCGTCTAGGTCTCTGTTCTCACCTTCGCCGTGGTCGCTAAAAGCAAGGTACTGGTAATCGTCACCGAAGTGTATCCAATGACGAGCTTTGCCGTTCCACTGTCCATCGCCCTCGTCCCTTATGTGCCAGTGCGGAAAGGCTGCACGGTAGAATTTAAGAGCCTCTTCGATGTTTGCGACTACTAGATTGACGTGTTCTAAGTGAATCATGATGTGCTCCGTTTGATGAATTTGACGGCATGCTAATACCTCAAGCAAGGTTGAGGTAAAGTATTTTTTTCAATAGAATCTCAAAAAAGGAGGGCGTATGAGTCAGGCAAACTGGTCTGTAGGAGGGGTGGCTGCTAGATGTGGCGTAAATGTAAGCGCGCTGCATTTCTATGAGAAAAAGGGTTTGATTCGCAGTTGGCGTAGCGTGGGCAACCAGCGTCGTTATAAATCAGATGTCTTGCGGCGCATCTCTGTGATCAAGGCGGCGCAGAAGATGGGGATCAGTCTCGAGGAGATCAAACAAGCATTCTCGAGCTTGCCGGAAAGCAGAACACCCACCGCCAAGGACTGGGAGCGACTGTCAACCCACTGGCAAGAGTCCTTAAATGCTCGAATCGAGTATCTGCAGCGACTTCGAGACTCACTTTCTGGGTGTATAGGGTGTGGATGTTTGTCACTGAAGGTCTGTCCAATCTACAACGAAGGAGATCGGTGCGGCGTGGAAGGCAGCGGTCCAGTGATTCTAGATAGGAGGGCAACGTGAAGTGGCTATCTGGCTACGTCAATTACGGGCTTGTTTTACCTTGTACATAAGCGAATCTCCATCGGCCAACAAGGCTTCGATCGTTGTGTGTTTGTTAGGGTCAAACTCCACCGCTCCAAAAGAGAATGCAATCGCGTAGTCAAGCTTTGCCTCTTGTGTATATTGCGCTAATAATTGACTGCATCTTTCTAAGGTCACTTGAGCTTGCTCGCGGGTAGTATCTGTAAGCAATGCTACGAACTCATCGCCTCCCCAACGTGCGAACAGGTCAGAGTCTCGTAGTGAGGCTTTCATAAGACTGGCAAATGTTGTTAATGCGAAATCCCCTTCAGAGTGGCCGAACTCGTCGTTGATGGCCTTGAACTTATCCATATCCAGAAACGCTAGTGTGGCAGGAATTTTCTGCCGAGTGCAGAGCTTAAGGCTGTATTTCGCAAGAAATAAAAAGCCGCGACGGTTCGATACTTTCGTAAGATCGTCCAATGAGGCAAGTTGAATAGCCAGAAGTTCCCGTTCAACCATAGAGGCTAGGTCTTTCAATGCGTTAACATCTTCCTCGCCAAACTCTCGAGGCTTTTTATCGATGATGCACAACGTTCCTAGTTTATGTCCGCCTACAGTCAGCGGACAGCCGGCGTAAAACCGAATTCCAGGGTCATTTAATACCAAGGGGTTGTCTGCGAAGCGGGGATCTTCGAAGGTATCGGGAATGATGAAAACATCATTTCCTAGAATCGCATGACCGCAGAAAGAGATATCTCTAGAGGTCTCGGTTACGTCCAAGCCTACGCATGATTTAAACCACTGGCGGTTCTCATCCACAATGCTGACCAGCGCGATGGGCACCCCAAATAAGCGCTTCGCCATGCGCGTCAGTTGATCGAATCGTTCCTCAGGGGGAGTGTCTAAAACATCAATTGAGCGAAGTGCTACGAGCCTAGCCTGTTCATCTTCGGGAATAGCAGGTACTTTCAACATCGGCTCCTAGTCTATTGTTCGTATTTAAATGACCCCGGCGAAACTATCATATCGACCGTCTAGAAGCTCTATTTGTCGTAATATCAGTAGGAAAAAAGTAGAAACTGAAACTACTGCTTGGGCCTTGAATAAGCCAATGAAACAATGAAGAGGCAGAGTCGAACATACCGTCAACTTAATGAAATCTAAATATAATTTACGAACTCTCAGACTCTCACAAAACGTTTTCACATTGCTCGAACCGGGTTTTTTTGTTCTGAGATGAGTTATTCAACGCATAGAGATAAAGAAAGTTTGTGCGCTGCGTATAGTGTTTAAGAAGCGACGAGAGGGGGCGAGTTTCATTCTTAAGGGCCGCGAAGCCCGATGCAATTACCCCATGGGTCTTGTACCTGGCACATGCTGTGTGTGTCTTCTATCGCCATTGGGCCTCGGTAGAGTTTTGCGCCTAGGGATTGAAGATGGGCAAGTGCCTGCGTAATATTTTCTACCTTCCAGTACACGACTGTGCCTGCAGGGCCAGATGCTACTTTTTGATCGGTGTTTACTACTTCAATGCGAACATCGCCGACTTGCAAGTACTCAAAGGCTTGCCCTTCAATGCGTTGTCTTATCGCGTTAGAAAATGCTTGCTCGTACCAAGCAAGGCCTTGGGCAGGAAGTGGAACATGAACCATGACTGTGCAGACTCCGTCAACGTGCATTTGCATTACCTTGTAAGCGTTGGACGGCATTGCGAATAGAGTCGAACGCAATTTTATCTAAGTTGATCGCGTGAATTTCGAGCCAAACAGTATCGGCCACATCGTCACTCGCAATCACGACTGGTTTATCATCGAGCTCTGTAAGAAAAAATGCATCGATGGTTTTATACAGTACCCCCTCGTATTCGTATCGATTAGGATAAGAGAAGACATAGCTCCACTGGCTTATGGTCACCTGCAATTCTTCCTTGATCTCTCTTTCTAGGGCTTGCTCTAAGCTCTCATCGTGGTCGACGAAACCGCCTGGTAGATCCAACATTCCCTTACCTGGATTATGTTTTCTAATCGCGAGAAGGATCTCGTTGTGGACCTTGATGATGCCGCCCACTGTTGCGGCTGTGTTGTGGAAGTAGGTAAAGCCACAGCTGCTACAACTCCAGCTCTTGCTATCTCTTCTAGAGAAGCCATCGCTAGAGCAGCTCGGACAAAAACATATGCTCTTCACTTATACCTCGATACCGATCATTTACGCCATGTTTCTTAATTGCGTTTGTTAATAACTAACGACACGCTAATTGTTAGAGAACATCATTCAGGTTTGTCTTTCTTCGCCATCGATGCGCCGATCGTCACGCCGATGCAAATTCCAAGCGCCATCCCCTTAAGCCTTGGCAGATTCATTGTCGTTGTTCTTTTTCTTTGATTCCATAGCTAAGCTCGTACGTAGTAGTTATCAAACTCGCTCTGCTCGATTAGAATGAAACCATG
>CAXBOY010000049.1:0-21556 GCA_963977405.1 uncultured Gammaproteobacteria bacterium | reverse complement strand
TAGTGCGCGACATGCAGATCGCCCTCGGCCTAGGCGTGCCGCTCATGCTCTATGGTCTGATTACCGGAGACATGAATGTGGAAACCGGGATCGAGCGCATTTCTTGGCTAACAGTGGGCATGTTGACCTTGGCCGTGATGATTTTCTCCGGCAAGCATTTCTATCTCGGGGCCTGGCATTCGTTTAAAAACCATAGCGCCAATATGGACACCCTCATCGCGCTGGGGACAGGTACTGCATGGCTTTACTCCATGAGCGTTGTGATAGCGCCCGCGTTATTTCCCGAGATGGCGCGGCACGTTTACTTCGAGGCCACCGCAATGATCATAGGCCTAATCAACCTAGGCCTAGCCTTGGAGTTAAAAGCACGTGGCCGCACCTCTGAGGCGATCAAGAGGCTCATTGGCCTGCAACCAAAGACAGCGCGAGTGGTACGCGACTCGGGCGAGGTGGACATCGATATTAAGGACGTACAGCTCGACGATATTGTCCGTGTCCGCCCTGGAGAGAAAATTCCAGTAGATGGCGAGATCAGCGAAGGCAGCACCACCATCGATGAGTCCATGCTGACGGGCGAACCCATGCCTGTCGCGAAGCAAGTAGGCGATAATGTATCAGCCGGCACCATCAACAAGAGTGGTTCATTTCTGTTCAAGGCGAATAAGGTAGGCAAGGACACCATGCTCGCGCAGATTATCGGCATGGTGAAGCGAGCACAGAACTCCAAGCCTCCGATTGGACGCATGGCCGATGTCATCGCCTCCTACTTCGTCCCCACCATAATGATCATCGCAGTACTCAGCGCGCTCGCATGGTTGAACTTTGGGCCAGAGCCCACCATCGCGTTTGCGATTATCTCTGCCACAACCGTGCTGATCATAGCTTGCCCTTGTGCTCTTGGGCTGGCAACGCCGATGTCCGTGATGGTGGGTGTAGGCAAGGCCGCGGAAGCCGGCGTGTTGATTCGCAACGGCGAGGCCCTACAGACCGCCTCCAAGATCACCGCGATGGTATTGGACAAAACAGGCACGATCACCGAAGGGGTTCCCGCCGTGACCGATGTACTCACCACCGGCGATAGGAGTGAGGAAGAAGTCCTGCGCCTAGCGTCCAGCCTAGAAGCTGGCTCGGAACATCCTCTTGCCCAGGCCATCGTCGAGTCCGCGCAGAAACGCGACATCAAGCAGGCCAAGATCAGCGATTTCGACGCAATCTCCGGACAAGGGGTGAAAGCGACATTGGACGGCTTGGAGTTGCTGTTCGGCAATCAAGCGCTCATGCAGGAGAATTCCGTCGCGATAGACGAGTACATCGACAAGGCTCAGGCACTCGCTGCGCAGGCGAAGACCCCGATGTACTTCGCGGTAGACAAGAAACTACAGGCCATCATCGCGGTGGCAGACCCGATCAAGAAGGACTCCATAGCCGCCATCAAGCGTCTGCGTCAGCAGGGCATCAAGGTGATCATGCTGACCGGAGATAATCGCGACACAGCCAAGGCGGTAGCTGAGGCTGCAGGTGTCGAAGACTTCTTCGCCGAGGTTCTGCCCGGTCAGAAGGCGGATAAGATCAAGGAGCTGCAAGCGCAAGGCGAGATAGTCGGCATGAGTGGCGACGGCATCAACGACGCACCCGCACTAGCCATGGCCAATGTCGGTTTCGCTATCGGCACTGGCACCGACGTCGCCATAGAGAGCGCCGACATCACGCTAATGCGCGGCTCCCTGCATGGTTTGGCCGACGCGATCGCGATCAGCAAGGCCACGCTGCGCAACATCAAGCAGAATCTGTTTGGCGCTTTCATCTACAACGTGGCAGGAGTGCCAATCGCGGCGGGTTTGCTTTACCCCTTTATCGGCGTGTTGCTAAACCCAGTGATCGCCGGTGCGGCAATGGCCTTCTCGTCACTGACCGTAGTCACTAACGCCAATCGACTAAGACTGTTCAAACCCAGCACTCATTAGCGTCATGGGGTCAGGTTCCTTGATTTTGAAAAATCAAGGAACCTGACCCCATGATTACTCTATCGATACCTCGCAAGGATCTCATCCACCGTGATGCCCACGCCATTCTTGATGATCAACTCTATGTCTGCGGCATGGCGCACATCCTCCAATGGATTGCCGCGTACCAGCAGCAGGTCGGCAATCTTGCCTACCTCGATGGAGCCTAGGTCGCGATCTAGCTTGGCATAGCGTGCGGCGTTCAGAGTCACTGCTTGCAGCGCTGCGTGGTTGCCCACCACCGTGGCATAGGCGCGCAGCTGTGCGTGCAATGCAAGCGCCGGCCAGCTAAGTGGGGTATCAGACCCTATTGTGACTAACCCACCGCCCGCGGCAATCGTCGCAGGAGTAACAAGGCTGTCGCGCACTGTCTGCCACTGCGCCTGGGTAGGAGCCGTAGATGCCTCGCGAATGATCTGCGCGTGGTAGTTCTCTGGCATGAGAGTTCTAAAACGCGGATCATCCAAGATCGCAGGGTCGTCCCCCAGAATATTGTTGCGCGAGGTGTGATGGCTAGATAGGTTGAACTCGCCCTGCATGAACAGCGTCATCACGTCCTGATAACTATTTCCCTGTGGCGATTCGGCCCAGCTATAGCCCATGCGCTGGCTGGCGGACAGATGGGTTGCGGCGCTGATGCCGGACTGAATACCGGGGGACAGGAAGTGAGAGCCGCTAGGCAGGCCCAGCGCTGCTGCGAAACGCGCCGTCTCTTGCATATAGGAGATGGGCGCTCGCACATAGACTTTGTAGAAATGCATGCCTAGGGCTTGAGCCTTGTCTAGTTCCAATGCCAGCGCCTCGGTGTCGTGAACCGAGCGGTGGTGGCCATAATAGGGCCGCTGTCCGTCGAACAGGGGTGATGGCAGCATGCGCGGTCCCAGCAGTTGTCCAGACTCGATCGCCTCGTGAATCTCCAGACTATGGTAAGGAGAGCCGCCATTGGACAGGCCGGTGGTGATGCCATAGGCCAGTGTCACGCCCCACCATTTGGCAGTTAGGTCGAGCACGCGCGGATGGATATGTGAATCCCAGAGCCCCGGCATCACGGTGAGATCGGAGGCATCGATAAAGCGCGCACCGGCGGCGTGAGCGTCTGCTTCCGGGTCATTGCCTGCCGGCATAATCGCCGTGATCCGACTATCTTCGAGCACGATCAAGCGATTGCGTTGTAGCTCTGGGCTCACTCCATCCCACAGGGCTCCCGCCAAGATATAGCTTGTCCCTTGCGCCGCCTGTCTCTGCCACTGCAGATCTAGCGCAAGCTGTTCATCCTTGCTGCCATCCACTTGTGCGATACGTAGTTTGCCACTGGCGAGGTAGACGATGCTGCGGGAATCTCCGCCCCAGGATGGCATGTCGGCGGCGAACTCACTCAACTGACGCGCAGGCCCTGTGGGCGTGCCATCTTCCGTCACGGGCATCACATGCAGCACTGAACGCATGATGAAAGCCATCCACTTCCCATCAGGTGACCACACTGGGCCAGACTCGTAGCGATCGGATATCTGTTCAGGTAATGGGCCGGGTTCGTGGAAGGCAGATGCGCCAGTGTCGACATTGACGGTGCGAATCACGTTGCGCCCTTCCCGATAACGGCTATTGGCGGCTTGAATCTCGGCAAAGGCGACTGTGCTGCCATCCACGGACCAGCTAGGTGCCCCCATAGCATTACCATAGACCTGATCCACGATATGCCGAGACTGACCTGTTGCGACGTCGTGAACGCGCAGGGATTGGTCGCGGCCATCGACATAGGCGATGCGCGAGCCATCCGGCGACATGGCTGGGAATATCATCTGTGCTTCCACTGTCGTGCTTATGCGCTCGATAGCGCCACTCGTGGCGTCTGCGGCGTATAGATCGGGTCGACCATCGCCATGGCGGTCGGAGGTGAAATAGACTCGCCCATCGTGTGCGCCCCAGAACACGGTGCCGACCGTGTCGCGCTCGTCGGTCAGGCGAACTGCTGCCTCACCTATGGGCATCACCCACAGGTCATTGAGCGCTGCGAAGGCGATGTGGCTACCCGTAGGCGACAATGCCGGGGAATAGATTCCTAGCGCCGTCTGTGGAGCGGGGTCATCAAGTGCGTGTGATCGAGTCTCGACGATTGGGCGTTGTAAAGTGAATGCCGCTGCGAATGGGATGATCTCTAAACTGCCCGAGCCCAGCTCACGCAATTTTATCTGCCCATCGGCTGTGTAAACGAAGCGCCCGTCAGGCAACCAAGTCACGGGAAACGGAAAGATGTCTTCGCCACTGGTCAAGGCCTGTTCTTCGCTAACTAATTGCCGCTCATGGCTCTGATACAGCACTCCGGAACCATCGGGCAGCCATGCGGGGGCATACACCGCGCGTTCACCTTGAGAGAAGGTGCCTAATGTACTTGTTTGTCCCAACGAGTTAACGCTGCGAATAACATCACCATCGACATAGGCGATGCTCTCACCATCTGGAGACCAAGCGGGGGAATGGGCATCGTTTGTAGATTGGGTCCAGCGCCGATACTCGCCACTGCCTAGGTCTAGCGTCCAGATGTCATAACTGCCCTCGCCACTGCGATCGGAGGAGAAGGCGATGTGCGAGCCAGACCATGCCGGCTCGCGGTGATCGTAGTAGCCACTAGTCAGCGCCCTTGCGTCGCTGCCATCGGCGGCGATGCTCCAGATCTGATAATAGTGCTCGTCGAAATTCTGAAAGGCGATGCGAGTGCCGTCGGGCGACCAAACGGGCGCAGTTGCCTCCATGTCCCAAGTGCTGATACGCGTGGCGTCGCCGCCCTCGATCGGCAAGGTCCACAACGCGCTCTGCACGGCAATCACCAGCGACTCTCCGTCGGGGGCAACGGCGGCCGCCATATTGGTGCCCTGTGTTAACACTATAGGGATCTGCCGCACTTCTGGTGCTTGCGCAGACGCTTCATCGGGCAAACCAAGCGTGCCTAAGGACAAAGCCACCACTAATGCCAGTACACACGCACTCGTGCGCCGAATCGAAACCTGAAACATAGTCACTCCCTTTTGATCTAAAAAGCCCTACTCAAGAGGCTTGTTGGCAGCAATATCCACGCCATTGCGCTCCTAAGAACTTCCCAGAGCGCGAAGCAATAACACAACGCAGATAAGTACTGACTTATGGTCAATACCGAATGTGCCGGTTTGCGTGGCGCTTTGGAAGTGCAAATGCACGATTTATGTCATTACTGCTGTTGTGCGCCCTTTATCGGGGCAAAGTCAGTGCAGACAGCGCGTGGACTTTCTGCGACCATCGACGCAGCTTGAAGCTCTAGATGACGAAGCTATCAAGCTACCTAAAAACTCTAAGGATACTAATGATGATCAAAAGATTCCTGCTAGTAACTGCACTGCTGTTCGGCGCCGCCACGGCCAGCTTTGCCGCCTCCGACGACGTGTATTGGGCCTGTAGCAACTTAGTCACCGACTACGCCTATCACCGCGATAACTTCAACGCTAAAGAATTCTCCGAGTTGTTCACTGAGGATGCCTCGTTAACGGTGGTCAGCCAGACTTGGGTAGGACGCAGCGAGATCGAACAGCGTATAGAGGGACTCAAGACTGGCTCCACTATCCGTCACGAGATGAGCACCATACGCATCGTTCCTATCGATGCCGATCATGCAACGGGCGTCAGCTATGCCACGATCTATAGTGCACCGGCTGGCGAGACTTCGGTCAGCGGCTTCGCTCTGATGGGGGAGTATCACGATGAGTTTGTGCGTACCGCCGAAGGCTGGAAGTTCAGTAAGCGGGTTCTAATTTCCAAATACTCTCTGCAGCGCTAATCTCATTGGCAGCTTTTCCTGCAGGAAGCGAAGATAAGGCGTAAAATCGCCCCACATAAAGACGCTAGCCTGAAGGAGAAGGCAAATGAAACATCTGATAATCGCCCTATTGACGATGGGGTTTACAAGCGCCGCACTCGCACAATCTACACTTGATAGTTGCACAGAAGTGCCGGAACTGGCCGCAGACGTTATGAGGAATCGCCAGGTCAATTACGACATCATGTTGATGCTCAATCGCATGAGTAGTGAATTAACCGACCACATAGAGCTGCTGACCTGGGCCGAAGCCATGATCGATATGGCCTATGCACAGCCCAGCGCGACAACGCCCGAGACCCGCGCTCAGCAAGTTGAGGACTTTAAAGCACTCTGGGAGGAGCGCTGCATCAGCAAGATGTCGCAATAACGCAGATTAGGGCTCGCGTTTCCACAGATCGTGAGTCACTTCCGGCTCGACCACCTCGGCCTCCTCCACCTCTTTACGCAGGCGCTGTTGCAGGCCCTTCAGGAAATTGCGCAGCAACTGATCTTCGCAATGGCGGTAGTGCTTGTGACCGGGCTTGCGGAATAGCGCCGAAAGCTCGTGCTTGCTGAAGCTCAGGCCCGTTTCGAGTAGTAATGCCTGCACGTCATCGGACTGCAAGTTCAAGGCGATGCGCAGCTTCATCAATACCATGTTATTACTCAGAGTCTTCTCTGGTATCGGCTGCGCACCCTCACGCCGACCGCGTTTCTCGTTGATCAGCCCGTTGAGGAACTGCGCCATCTGCGGGTCTGTGATCGGCTCGAAGCCTGGATCTTCCTCAGGTTTGAGCCAGGCGCAGACCTTAGCGCGCTCTACCTCTAGATCGCCACTGGCGAACACCTCCATCATCTTCTGGTCGTCGAAATCGAATGTGTAGCGAATGCGGCGTAATACGTCGTTTAAATTCATAGCAAGCGGTCTACCCAGTTTGAGTCTAATTTGGCTAATCGAGAATGGAGGCATCTTACCTGAATGAGCAGGCGCTGCTAGTATTCACTCCTCATTCTTTATAGAAAACCCGCGATTTAACCCATGAAGCCCAATCCCTGTCCCTGTCACAGTGGCAAAAGCTATGCAAAATGTTGCCAAGCCTTTCTTAGTGGCAAGGCGAAAGCCCGCACCGCAGCCCAGTTGATGCGCTCGCGCTATAGCGCCTACGCCCTAGGCGAACACGGTGACTACCTCTACCGCACTTGGCACCCCGCAAGCAGGGGCAGCTTGCAGCCAAAGGACCTAGACCTTATTACCGCGCGCTGGACACACTTAGAGCTGCTGCAGGCCCGGCAGAGCGGCGACGCGGGTAGCGTAGAGTTCAAGGCGCGTTTCATACAAGAGGATGGCAGCGAAGGCCTACATCACGAGCTCTCCACCTTTGTTCGTGACAAGGGCCACTGGCTGTATCACCAAGGACAAGTGTTCGAGGAATAATTACGCTCCATGCACCTACGCGCAGTATAGAGGCCAATGGTGTACCCTATGCTGCTAGCCTTAATCCACCCAAACAGACCTAGATCATGACTATGCCGAACGCAGCAAAGCCAGAAGTACAACAAGAAACTAAGAGCTATTCGACCCCGCAAACCGTTGGGCTAATACTCGGCCCCTTATTGTTCGCCCTTACCCTACTGTTTTTCTCGCCGGAGGGGCTTAGCTTTCAAGCTAAGGCGGTACTGGGCACAACCCTGTGGGTAGCCACTTGGTGGATTACCGAGGCGATCCCGATTCCCGCCACCTCCCTGCTACCGATTTTCCTGCTGCCCATCACGGGAGCCTTGGATAGTGGCACGGTGACATCCTCCTACGGCGACGACATCATTTTCCTCTTCCTCGGTGGTTTTTTTATCGCTACCGCCATGGAGAAATGGAACCTGCATAGGCGCATGGCACTCGCGATCATCGCCTTCGTGGGCACCAGTACCCAACGCATCCTGCTCGGCTTTATGCTGGCTACAGCGTTTCTGTCGATGTGGGTCTCCAACACTGCCTCAGTAATGATGATGGTGCCGATGGCGCTGGCCATCACCAAACAAGTTGGCAGCGCCTTACAAGGCACGCCCGAGGCTCGCGACATTCCGGTATTCGAGAAATCCCTGCTCTTTGCCGTAGGTTATGCGGGTACTATCGGGGGCATGGGCACCTTGATCGGCACACCGCCTAATATCATTCTAGCGGCACAGGTGCGCGAGTTATTCGGCGTCGAGATCTCCTTTGCTAGCTGGATGTTGATTGGCGTCCCTGTCGTAATCACCCTACTCACGATTGCATGGGTATACCTAGGCCGCGTGGCATTTCGCATGAGCATCAAGGGCATTCCCGGCGGGCGCGCCCTTATTCAGAATCAGCGCGACGCGCTGGGCAAAATTTCCTTCGAAGAGTCGGCTGTGGCGGCAGTGTTTGCCTTCGCCGCGTTCATGTGGATTACTCGTGGCTTCATCTGGTCTGACCTTGTGCCGGAGATACGCGATGGCATGATCGCCATACTCGCCGCTGTGCTGCTCTTCCTGATACCCGAGCGCACAGGCAATGGCGGGCGCATATTAGACTGGAAAGACTCGCGAGAGATTCCTTGGGGCATTCTTCTGCTGTTCGGCGGCGGTCTGGCGATTGCGGCCGGCTTTAGAGAGACAGGTCTTGCCACCTATATGGGAGAGCAACTAACAGTACTCGATAGCCTGCATCTACTCGTTATCATTAGCTGCGCTACATTGCTGATATTGTTCCTAACCGAGATCACCTCCAATACCGCCACTGCCACGATGATCCTGCCAGTGGTGGCCGCATTGGCCTTGGCCTTGAATATCCATCCCTTCGCATTGATGGTGCCCTGTGCAATGGCAACCAATTGCGCGTTCATGCTCCCGGTAGGAACACCCCCTAATGCCATTATTTTCGCAACAGAGAAACTGCGAATTGTCGAGATGGTGCGCACCGGTTTTGTGATGAATATTATCGCCGCAACATTAATCGTTTTAGTTGTCTACTTCCTCATGCCCATCATCTGGAATCTCGACATAAGCACTGTGCCTGAAATGTTTCGTCAATAACGATTAGGCGCTACAACTGGTTTAAAAGAGACTCTCTACATGCGTGTATCCAAGACAGCTAGCTTTATTTTTTCCTACGTAATGCTTGCTCTCTGCGTCGATGCTTATTCACAGAGCAACCCTAACGAGCTTGACGCAGACTCCTTGGAAACACGGATCGCCAATAGCACTCCAGTAGACTCGCTGTCCGATGAAGAAAAAGCCGAAGCACAGGCGGCTATTGACCTAGCCGAGACCCAGCTTCAACTCATTCAAGAGCGCTCGCAACGAATCGCGGAGTACACCGAAATTGCCAACTCCTCCGAATCCACGGTAGCTGAGATAAAGAGCGAGATTGCAGCAGTCGAGGCAGAGCCAACGGACACAGCACTACCTGGCTCCATAGAAGAGCTTCGCAACGCCTTAGCCCAGCTGGTTGCTGATCGCAGTAACAACTCTGCGGCCTTAGTCGAGGCACGCGCTGCACAGAATGCTCTCACCGCACGCGGCCCCGAGATCGTCACAGAGGTTGCGGCGCTACGTGAAAACTTAGCTGATTCCACTATTGCTCCTAACGACGCCCCGCCCGGCAGTGTTGCCTATGCACAACAAACATTGGCACTTGCACGACTGTTAGGAAGGCGGCGCGCCGAGGCCGACTTACAAGTCGAACTCACCAGCATTCCTGCGCGGCAGTCTATCAATGAGCAGCGTGTCACTCTTTTGGAGCTACGCGCAGAGAAACTCGCCGCACGCATCGGAGTGCTCACAGAGAGTCTGAACACTACCCGGGTTGGGCGCGCAGAGATCGCAGTAACCGATGCCCAAGAGGATGCGCAACGCTTCGCGGATGCCTCCGCTCGAGTGCAGCCGCTGGCCGCGGAAAATGTAGCCTTGGCGCAAGAACTCAACGCAATGGTGTCCGAACAACAGCAAATCGACATGGCGACGGAATTGCTGCGCGAGCAGATCGCGGGAATAGAACAATCGCGACAGGTAGTAGAACGGGTCCTTGCCACTGGTCGGTTAACCGATGAGCTTGGCGTATTATTACGCAGCGTCCGCACTCGGCAGCTACGTATCGCGCCACTGGAGCAAAGAGTTAGGCTAAACGAGGAAGCGCGCATCGCACAGGAATTAAACCCCATTATTTGGCAAGAGCGTTTAGAGCGTTTGTCCGACCCCGACGCTGCGAATCGTTTGGTAGCGGAAACTAGTGTTGTGGGTGAAGAATCCGCGCCGGCAACGGAGCAAGAGCTCAGTGTGATTAACGACTTAATCGAGCAGCGCCGCTCTCTGCTTACTGACCTCATCGATTCGGCAAAAATTAGCCGAGAAAGGCTCGTTGACCAAGCCATTCTGTTAGCCGACATCATCAATCAAACTAGCGAGCTCACGGGCCTACTCGATCGTCGCCTACTGTGGCTGCGCAACCAGGACCCTATCGCAAGAGACTGGCTCACCAATCTGCCTACAGCGTTTGCGTGGCTCCTAAATCCGCGCTCATGGCAAAGTGCGCTGGCTGATTTACTCCAACAGATACTGCGCAACCCATTCTTCGCCTTA
Organism: uncultured Gammaproteobacteria bacterium; assembly: GCA_963977405.1. Taxonomy (GTDB): domain Bacteria; phylum Pseudomonadota; class Gammaproteobacteria; order Pseudomonadales; family Pseudohongiellaceae; genus UBA5078. The sequence goes on along the minus strand of CAXBOY010000049.1, from coordinate 11,131 downwards.
CTTGGATTCCTACCGCCCATACTCATACTTGCCAACAGGAAGCGTTTACGTCAGTCCACCACAAACCTCGCGGCCGATGTAGGCCATGTGGGCAACGACACCTACTGGTCTACACCCATAGCCTTGCTCATCTGCGCAGTATTAGCTCTGCCGATTCCACTGTGGATAGGCGCGGTTGCTGGATTACTCGCACTGGGAGATAGCCTCAGTCACTTTAGCGTTACCCTCATTCCTGCATTAACAGCACTGGCACTGCTCACTTTCCTATTGTTCCTGTTTAGGATGTTAAGTCGACCAAAGGGGATTTTCGAGACTCACTATCAATGGAGTGAGGCCTCACTGAAGAAACTACACCTCAACCTATTCTGGTTCACTTGGGTACAGTGCAGCGCAACATTTGCATTTACCCTAGCGGTGAACAGTGTCGAGCCTGTCATTCGGTACAGTCTTGGGCTACTCGGATTCGTCGCGCTATCGGTCGGCATGTCGGTCATGGCCTATGTGTTCATGAACCCACTCAATGGCATATTCGTGAGTATATCTCAGAAGACCGAGGCCTCGATTTGGCAGAAACTTCTATTTCCAATTTTCGTAGCGATACCGGTCATGATCGGTCTTACGCCGCTGTTTGGTTACTTCGATACGGCCGTATTATTGCAATCCCTAGTTTTCCAGTCAGGTTTGCTATTATTACTAGTGGCGATGTTCCACGGACTGTCGACCCGTATGTTAAAGGTAGCCCACCGAAGATTCTCTCTCCGGCAGGCTCTACAAATGCGCGCGAACGCAGAAGCAGAGCGTAAGAAAAATACCAAAGTAGACCCACAGGTCGAAGACGAAGATGCTCCGACAGAGGCCGAGAAACAACCAGACTATGTCGATGAAATGAGTCATCAACTGCAGAATACAATCATGTCGGCCACCGTGATTCTATTCGGCATAGGTATGTGGTTAATATGGCGCCCTCTATTTCCCACCATCGGCATTGCCGAGGACATCGTCATCTGGCAAGGCACAAGGGTGGTGGACGGAGTCTCAATCTCGCAAGGGGTTACGCTCTGGAATCTATTCGTCGCCCTTCTATTCCTATTCGGAGGTTCCTATGTCGCGCGCCACATTCGGGGCTTCTTAGAAGTCGGTCTATTCGGGCGCCTGAGTTTAGATGCAGGGGCACGCTATGCCGCGGCGAGTATCGCTGGTTATAGCATCGTTGCTATAACTGCACTTATCGGCTTGGGTCAGCTAGGGATAGACTGGTCGAAGATGCAATGGATCATCGCGGCACTGGGTGTCGGCCTTGGCTTCGGCCTTCAAGAGATTGTAGCGAACTTTGTGTCTGGCCTTATTATCCTTTTCGAGCGACCAGTTCGAGTAGGAGACGTAGTGACTATAGGCGAGCTCACCGGCACCGTCAGCAAGATTAGTATCCGTGCCACTACGATCGTGGACTTCGATCACCGTGAGGTCCTATTGCCCAATAAATCCATTATCACTGACAACGTTGTGAACTGGACTCTCAATGATCCAGTGACTCGAATCATTGTGAAAATCGGCGTCGCTTACGGTTCCGATTTACAGAAAGTAACTGACATATTGATGGAGATTGCAACCGGACATAAAGACGTTTTAGACAATCCCGCCCCACTGGTATTTTTGATAGATCACGGCGACAGTTCGATCAATTTTGAGTTACGAATATTCGTCTCCTCACCACCAACGCGCTGGCCGGTAGCACACGATGTCAACATCGCAATAAACACCGCACTAGCGAAGAACGGCATTCAGATTCCGTTCCCACAGCGCGATGTCCACCTATTCGAGCACAAGCCGAAACAACCCGATAGCACCACGGCTGCGCAACCCTAAGGCTTCGGCAACGGGTCTAAGTGATGCAGAGAGTTACAAAGAATTACTGCTGAGCGATACATTCCTGAAAGGAGAAATCTAACTCGCCAATATGTGCGCCATTCGCGAAATGATATTGGTAGTTAATATTATCGACTACTTGCATTAGCGGGCTCAGCGTCGGCCCAAAGCACCACGACATCAATATACTCGGACGCACCGCATCGAGTTCCTGCTGGGTGATTTGATTGCCGTCGGTAACGCGATTCTCATACACCAAGCCAATTTCACCATTGCCCAAGTCCACACAGGAAGTGTTAACCCAGGTCGTTATATCGTCCAGCGCCATTGGCAAAGAGTCATTGAACTCAGTCACTGTAGTGTTGCACTCATCCATGCTTATGCCCGCACTAAATGCATTATGTGACACCAGAGCGAGAAAAAGTGAGAGTGACAGGCCTAGGTTACGCATGGAGTTTTCCTCTTTTTAATTATTATTTAATCTTAACTGCTCAAGCTTATCAGCATGACTCACAACTAAAACGAAAAGGTTTAGAGTTCTTCATACCAATGACGATCCGAGAGTTTGTCGGTTTCCATCCTCTCTCGTGCCAAGGCTAGCAAATCATCGAGGGTAAGATTGGTTCCGGGCAGAGCCACTATGTGACCGGCGCTAAACTGCATGGAATACGCTAGCCCATCTTGCTCGATGTATTGCTCTAGCGAGTTGTGCAAGCGAATAAGCGCCGCCTTCGCATTCGCATCGTCGCTCTCCAACATAAAGACTGCAAATTCATTGTTATCGATGCGCCCAAAAATATCTGAATCGCGAAATACCTCTCTCAATAAATCCGTAAAGCTTACCAAGACGAGTTTGCTCTTTGTCGGCCCAAATTTTTCGACGATGCGATCTAAATTATTGAGGCTTAGTAACAGCAAAGAGCATTGCACCCCCTTGCGTTTAGAGACTGTATAGCTACGGCCTGCATACTCAAGGAAGCCTCTTTGATTCGAGATCTTAGTTAGATCATCCAATGTCGAGCTCTGAATTGTCGCAATCTCTTGCTCAGCCATAGCGCCAAGATCGTTCAGTATAAGTAAATCCTCGACTGAGAAGTGACGCGGCTCGCTAGCAAGAACACACAGAGTACCTAAAGCACTGCCATTATTTGTACGCAACGGATAGCCTGCATAGAACCGAATTTTGGGCTCATTGATCACGAGGGGATTATCTTTAAAACGCTCATCGAGAGATGCGTCTTCAACTACCATTGCTTCGCTACCCAGAATCGCGTGAGCACAAAAGGAGATATCCCGAGTAGTTTCCGTGGGGAGTGAATTAGGCTGTGTAGTCGATTTAAACCACTGCCTGTCGCTATCGACTAAGGTGATAATGGAGATGTCGACATTGAAGGCTCGCTTTGCCAAACGAGTTAGCCTGTCGAAGCGTTCCTCTGCAGCGGTATCGAGAATATTTAGTGCGTGCAGTTTCTTAACTCGTTTCTGCTCGTCCATCTGGATTTCGGGGGCTAACATGCTTCACTCGCTTCAATCTAAGACCAACTTGAAAGCAGTGTAACATACAGGCCGGAACCCCATTACGCCTGCAAAGAATTTATCTATCTAGCTATTTCCCTATAGATATCAAAGCCTAAATCGACGTTATGTGCCTCAACGATTAGTTGGCTGCGAAATAGTGCGGGCAATTCGATTAAGGTGATTAACAGGATCAACGCGCCTCCTAGCATGGGCAACACGAAACATAGCGCAATCCCAATTGTCATTACGCTAAGATTCAATAGCCCGCGTAAGTAGTGCTGAAGGTAGAAGTGATGCAACCCCGCAAAAAACACCCAATTTAGAACGGCGTAGGTATCCGGGTCCTTAATGGCTTGCGTGTATTGCGCGTAGTATTCGGCCCTTTGTGCATTGGACAGTCCCTCAACCTTATGACGCAGCGACTCGGCGGCCTCATGGACAGACTCGGTGCGCAGACTATAGGCCTCAAACATGATCGTATTCCGCCATTAGTGGATCTGCTCGCGTGCCTACTTGATCGCGATCAGAACAGCGCCTGATGCGCTTTATCCCCAACACAGAGCCTCTAATCGCGCCATAGCGCAACACGGCCTGCTTAGTGTATTCCGAGCAGCTCGGCTCGAAATTGCACTCTACCCTATAGACACCCATGCCCGCATGTTTAGCTTGGTGTGCGTCGATCATTCTCACTATAAATTTCTGCATTAGCGCCATCGTCCTAGCGTCCCAGAGTGAGGATCACGGTTTCGCGAGTCCAGAATAGCCAAAAACGTTTCTGCTCGATTACTTGGAAAGCCAACTGCCAACCCTCCGCTGCTGCTTGGTTTAAGGTTGACTCTAACTTCTTAATGGGTAGGCCAGCGGAGCCGAGAAAGATCGTGCCACACCCTCCTTCAACTACGATTTCTACTTTATATTCTTTGAACATAGTTAGCTCCTTGAGTATAGACGCAGGCCATTTCGAATGGTGGAACAGCGCCTTGGAATGAATCTACCCAAGCCCCGCACGCTTAGCAAGCCAAGACCTAAGTAGTGAATACAAAGAAGCCGCCGCTAAACTAAATTAGCGGCGGCCTCTCTTGCAACTAGCGTTTTGCAGCGCTGAATAGGCACTAAGTCTTAGTCAGTGCGGCCCGAATGCTCGCGTGCGATCCGCAGCGTTGCTTCTGTACCACCGGCAATGCCTGCATCGCCCCAGTACCCGACCGTAGGCATATTGAAGCCCTGATCGATACGCTGCGCAACGTCGCGCGCGTTCGTAGTGATGCCGCATGGCTTATTGTACTGCTTGCAAAGGGCGGCCACTTTCGCGATCGCATCCTGCACATCGGGATGATTGCCGGGAACGCCCATATTCATAGACAGGTCCGCTGGACCTACGAAGATCGCGCCGACACCAGGAGTCGTCATGATAGCTTCTGCATTGTCTACGCCTTCCTGTGACTCGATCTGCATAACGGCTAACAGATCACCATTAGGGTTATGGGGCCAAGTGTCTGCACGCGCTACATAGTCGGCCGCACCCCAGTACCAAGCGGCGGCGGCAGGTGACATGCCACGCACACCCTTAGGCTCTCTAATCTCTGATCCACGAGCTTGTGGATAACGCATCGCGGCGACCGCTCTAGCGGCCTGCTCGGCGTTCTCAACATAGGGGAACATGATGCCAAACGCCCCTACGTCTAGTATCTGCTTTACCAGCCACTCTGGATCATTACGGCCGTTGGCCGGCAGACGCACGATAGGCGTTGTCGCCATCTGCGTATTGCCTTGCTGTGCGATGGCCTGTTTGTCCGACATACCGATAAGAAACTCTTGCAGTAACTGCGGATTGAACGGGGTGTGTTCCATGTCGATCAGAATATAATCTAGTCCGGAACGCGAGAGAGCGCGGGCGTTTGCCAGTGAAAAATTGCCCGTGAATAGTCCGAAAATTGGCTCATCTTTTTGCAGCGTTTCGATACTGCGATTGAGATGGATAGAGTCTTGAGCGAATGCGGAAGTTGCGACAAAAGTGGAAAGTGTAAAAGCGCCTAAGAGTGCGCGAAGGGACATCTGTTTCATGGAGAATTCCTTAGGATGACAAGTGAAAATAACGCAGCGCGCATGCTAGTCCGAATGCAGGCCAAGGTAAAATCAAATTCTCCACTAAAGCATTTCCGGGAGTTCACTTCCTTTGCTAGGTAATTGAAATTTTTGGGCTTATTTATTACGAAATAATTTGTGCCAAAATGAAATTAGCAACTCGGCATTGACGAGAGTTGTTACTACGTGTGAGCTAGGGCACTAAGAGGAGCGCGAGACTCCAAGGCGCCGCTTACACCAATAAAGCACCGACTCGATTCCTTGCACCATACCACGGGCTACAATCAAGACCCCGAGTTTCGCTCGTGCGCTAATACTAAGCCCACTTGCGGCCTGCATATGCAGCAGGTGATAGCGAAACCAAGGTTTGCTGTGAGCGTAGGCAGCCACACGACGAGATAGCTTGGTCAGCACGAACAAGGCGAGAAATAGGAATACGAGCCCGGGAATAACCGGCATGATCAAGCCAATCACTCCTAGGATTAAGAAACATCCCACCAGCATGGCGCCTGCAAATTTATAGAGCAACGGCAGCGGTTTTCTTTTGTTCTTGGCGCCTAGCATATTGTCCTCCAGTATTTGGGAATGTTCTTCAACTTTAATTCTATGCAGCGTCCGTGCCACATCATAACCCCTTGTTTTTAATTACTAATATTTCATGACCGCACTCGACATGTGGCGAATTTCGATAAGTAGTGGCGATCTCGCTACAATACAGCTCGCAATTCATTCGAATAAGGATCGTCACAATGGAAACAGTCGTCATTACGGGTGCAAATCGGGGTATTGGGCTAGGCCTAGTGCAGGAGTTTCTCGCCAAGAACACTCGCGTGATTGCCGGGTGTCGACACCCGGAGAAGGCTACTGCCCTCATTGAACTCGCGCAGAATGCAGCGCTGGAAATTCTCCCACTCGATGTAGCCAACGAGACATCCGTCAGCAGTTTCATCGCCTCTTTAGCAGACAAACCGGTCGACATCCTCATAAATAACGCCGGCACGCTAGGTGGCGATAAACAGAGTACTAATAATATGGATTATGATGCCTGGGCCGAGGCCTTTGCCATCAACACCATTGCACCCTTTCGTCTCACCGTAGGCTTGCTTGCCAATCTTAAAAAATCGTCACGCCCTCGAGTCATTAGCGTGTCTAGCCAAATGGGTTCGCTCGCAGGGGAAGGCACCGGCCACTACGCCTATAGAAGCTCGAAGGCAGCCTTGAACAAAGTCATGCGTGGTTTAGCGGCAGAGCTTAAGCCAGAGGGAATATTGCTATGTCCAATTCACCCTGGCTGGGTAAAGACAGACATGGGCGGCGCCAACGCCGCCATATCAGTTGCTCAGAGCGCCGCAGGTATCTATAAGCTCATAGACACCCTCACCGCAGCTAAATCCGGTCGCTTTCTGGCATGGGACGGAGAGGAACTGCCTTGGTAAAGGCTCTCTCGGGCCACCGAACTACAGAAGTTGTTCTCGGCACAAAAGTGGCGACTCTAACGGTGCGCTAAAGCAAGGTCAGTAGTATTATCTCCCCAAAATTAGAAGGAATTTAATATGCTCAAAGGTAGTTGCTTGTGTGGCGCCGTTAACTGGACCTTCGATGGCATGCCCGAGTCCGCCACCGCATGTAATTGCACTGTGTGTCGTCGCTATGGGGTACTGTGGATCTACGACTTCGAGAACGAGGGTATTCACGTCAGCGGCACAACCCGCGCCTATGTTCGCAACGAGGGCTCTCTGGGATTTCACTTCTGCCCCGACTGTGGCTGTGTCGCCTATTGGCGTTCGCTGCAAGCACAACAAGATGGAAGGCGCCGCATCGCCGTCAATGTGCGACTCAGTGAACCGGAGACTGTGGCCCATCTCCTTATCGACCATTTCGATGGCCTAGACGAATTTGAAGACCTGCCTAGAGATGGTCGCTGCGTCAAAGACTATTGGTTCTGAAAGGCGAGCATGAAAAAAGGACTATGAGCTATTCATAGTCCTTTCTCCGATGTTACCCGCCTACGCGGCGGATTTTTTATCCTTATACAGTTGCGCTGCGTCTAGCGCGGTGTCCATAAAAAGACTTCCCATTCACGCAGTGGTTCTGACTCGCCAACAATGACGCCACCTGTGAGAGTACGATCTAGATCATCCCCACCCCAAATCCGCATATAGGGGTATTTGTCTTCCCCGAACAACTCGGTCGCCTTAAGTGCGAAGGTCATATCCCCGGAGCGGGCATAGCCATTAGGAGCGATACGCGCCCGCTTAGACCAATAGCCTCCATCGGGGCGCGATGCGGTAATGAAGCCACCCTCGAAGGGGACCAATGAGACATGGACGACGAATGGCGGAAAGCCCCCCGTCTTAATAGTGCCTACTCCACGCTCGGCAATCGTAGTGAAATCCGCAGGTGGAGCGGTTAAAGTGCCACCGATGCGCACGCCGGGGATACGGTTGTAGGGGGTAATAAAGATATAGGTGGTAGCAGCAATTGCGAGAATAACTGCAACAGCGATGCCTGCGATCTGCTTCTTACTAGCCATGGGATTTCCTTTTTATTATCCATATGCGAGCTGTTTGACTGCAAGCCCAAGACAATATCAAAGTCCATACGCATTTGCATCAATGGCCAATAGCGGCAGTTCACGAGCTCAATAGTCAGCTCTTATTGACCTTGCTGATGGAGATAGGATTGTTCAACACCCTGACCTCGCGCTGTGGGAATGGGATCTCATAACCATGTTCTTGCAAGGCCTCGAAGATCAGCAAGAGTAGATCCCCGCCAACACGATTGACACCGTCGTCGATCCCTTCCATCCAGAATTCGACGAACATATTCACACCGGAATCACCAAAACTATCGATCTCGCAATCGGGACGCTCTTCGATGGGCAAGCCATCACCGCTTAGCACCTGAGGGTGACCTGCCACCACTTCCTTAATAATGCCAACCAACTTGCGCAAGTCGCTTGAGTAGGCGACAGAGAAGTCGACACGATAGCGCTGCTTTTTATTTTTATGAGTCCAATTGGTGAAGGTGTCTACAATGAACTTCTCATTGGGCACCATGATGTCTTTGCCATCATAAGTCTCGAGTGTCGTGGAGCGCATATTCAACTCACGCACGATGCCAGTACGGCCATCCTCTAACTCTACATAGTCGCCAATGGAGATAGAGCGATCGAGAAGAATGATAATGCCAGAGATGAAATTAGACGCGATGGCCTGTAGCCCGAAACCAATCCCCACACCTAGCGCGCCACCGAATACCGCAAGAGCCGTGAGGTTAATGCCCATCACTTGCAAGAGCAGCAGGAAGATCAATATCGCGATGCCGATCTCCAGCATCTTCGCCGCCACCGCCTTAGTGCGCAGATCTATGTGTTCCTGCCGACGAATTATCTCCTGCCCCGTGGCATTTGAAACCCGGCCAAGCCAGAACAGAACCGAGCCGAAAATCAGCACACGGACGATGCCATAGGTCGTGATACTAATATTGCCGACATTGAATTGTACGGACTCGAGTATCTCAATGAGCCCACTCAAGATCCCCACCATGTGCATGAAAATCAGCGGAAGACCAATCCATTTCACAACTTTAAAGATTGGCTTATGCGCGAAGAATTCATTGATTACTTCATTGGCAACTAACAGGACCGCGACTGTTAGCGCGGTCTGGACAATCCAATGCTGATCTAAAAGATCCTCGCTTAAGTCTACCGAAATTCTTAGCATCAGAATCGCCAGCAACGGAAACACAAGATTACTCAAACGATTTACTTGACGGCGCAGGTAATGATCGCCGATCGTCTGTTGGCTGGCATCGAGGAAAGGCAGGTATTTGCGAATACGATTAGCCAATACATAAGCAAACGCGTAGATCAGCAAAATCATGCCAATCTGCGAGTAAGTGCTAGGTTGCGTCAGCACTCCGCTCACCGTATCGAGCAGCTCTTTCAAGTAATTCTGCATCTGTCCGAAATCCATACCTTCGCCTTATCAACCGAGAAAATAGTGCCCCCCTCCGATGAGGGGGACCATAGTTAGACTTTCGCCAATGCCTGATCGATATCGGCAATGATGTCGTCTACATGCTCAATACCGACAGAGATGCGCACGAGATCCTCGGACACGCCAGCCGTCTTCAACTCTTCGGGGCTCAGTTGGCGGTGAGTAGTGGTGGCGGGGTGACATGCAAGCGACTTGGCGTCCCCTATATTCACGAGGCGTAAAATCATTTGCAAAGCGTCTATGAAACGACCGCCGGCCTCTTTGCCGCCTTGTACGCCAAAACTCAGAATGCCCGAGCCCTGTCCTTTGGTGATCTTCTGACAAGTGGCATAGTAGGGGCTCTCTTCCAGACCCGCGTAGTTAACCCATTCCACTTTGGGATGAGCCTTTAGATACTTCGCCACAATCAATGCGTTAGAGCAGTGTCGCTCCATGCGCAACCCTAGAGTCTCTAAGCCTTGCAGAAGCAGGAAGGCACTGTGCGGGGCAAGTGCTGCGCCAGTGTTGCGCAATGGCACTACACGGCAGCGGCCGATGTAAGCGGCAGGTCCAAGAGCCTCTGTATACACCACGCCGTGGTAAGACGGATCGGGCTCATTCAACATTGGGAAACGTTGCTTATTGGCGACCCAATCGAACTTGCCTGAGTCGATGATGATGCCGCCGATTGTAGTGCCGTGTCCGCCAATGTATTTAGTGAGCGAGTGCACCACGATGTCCGCCCCGAAATCGATTGGGCGGCACAGATAAGGCGTGGCGACCGTACTATCCACGATCAATGGCACACCATGGCGATGCGCGATCTCCGCCAACTTCTGTATATCCACTACATTACCAGCCGGGTTACCGATGGTTTCGCAGAACAGGGCACGAGTTTTGTCATCGATTAAGGACTCCAAACGCTCGAAATCATCGAATGAGGCCATGCGCACTTCCACGCCTTGCCTAGGCAGGGTATGGGCGAAGAGATTATAAGTGCCTCCGTAGAGTTGAGTGGTGCTAACGATGTTGGAGCCAACATCCGTAATACACTGTATGGCATAGGTAATTGCTGCCATTCCCGAGGCTAGACCCAGGCCGGCAATGCCACCCTCCATCTCTGCAAGGCGTTGCTCCAACACTGCAGTAGTGGGATTCATGATACGGGTATAGATGTTGCCAGGCACCTTCAGGTCGAATAGGTCCGCGCCGTGCTGCGTATCATCGAAGGTGTAGGAAGTGGTTTGATAAATTGGCACCGCTGCTGCCTTGGTAGTCGCTTCCGACTCATATCCGTGGTGGAGCGCGAGAGATTCTAATTTCATATTGGCCTCTAGTTACAGTTGTCTTCGAACTGCCGGACACTCCTGCTGTTACAGCCCCCGAGTCCCGGCGCGGGCTCCTTTTATACCACAATTCTCTACTAGTCTCCGGCTGCTTTGCATCCCAAAGCAAGGGACGTCTTAGGTGACTTAGCTCGCTGCCTCCATTATCCTGTGTCCACTCCGAACCTGTGATTTTAGGCAAGCCGCTATAGGTAGATTCACGTTGATATTACGTAAAGCGCTTATAACAGACTTAGAAGAAGTTCGCGCTGCTTATGAGCTAAAGAAGCTTATTCTAAGCAGTACTTACGAGTCGGCGGTAAGCAATGGCAAGATCATGAGCGCTGGGTAATCATC